>CAZFYZ010000074.1:0-15296 GCA_964523735.1 uncultured bacterium
GGGCTATGTGAGCGCTCCCAAAGACGAGCTATCTGCCGATCTGTAGTTTGCCATCTGATCTGCTCGCCACGACTATCTGAGCTTTACCCGGTGACAGCACTGCCCCTGCAGCGAGGCCGCAGTAGCGGTCATACCAGGTATAATGCCGCTTCCCCACCTGCTTGGCGCTAGCTACGTCGATGATGTAGGTCGTGTAGGTGTGAACCTTTGTATCGCCTGACACCATCAGTATAAGCTCCTTCTTGGAGTCCCCGTAGAGGTCTCCCAGAGCTGCGGCATCGTAATGAGTGAAGACAGCCTTAGCAGAACCGACTGTGAATGGGTTGACTACCTCGCCGCCTGTCCTGTTGTATACGTGAACGACGCTCTTCTCCCCATCTTTGTTCTCGATCAGGACGATCTCCGCCTTGCTGTCTCCGACCACGTCACCAATCATGACAGCATCGTGCTTGGTGTTCTTTGACGTGTATCGTGCTCCCTTGAAAGGCCAGTTGAGTGCAAACTCGTGGATCTTTTCGCCATTGACCGGCGAGTAGACCATTACTTTGCGGTCAGACGATCTGACGACAACGATCTCGGCCTTGCCGTCCCCATCGATGTCACCGGCTGCGAATCCGTCATACTTGGCGAAAGGTATGTTCATCCGATTGAGTAAGGCGCCTGTGGGGCTGAGGGTCCTGACAATTCCGCCGCCTGTGGTTGATGCTGCGAGAATCTCGCAGACACCGCTTCCTGTCGTATCGGCAACGGCTATCCTGTCGTAGGGGGCGAAGGGGGCATCGAATGCACAGATCAGCCTGCCGTTGCCGCCGTAGACACAGAACCTGCCATCAGCGCCGGGACCGGCTTCATCCGAAACAGTGACTATCTCATCGCCGGATGCCCGGTCAAGCGCACCGATCGCCAAGTCATCCCATTCGGTGAACTTGAGATCGTACTCCCTGGCGCCATCGCTGCCAAACTCGATGTGATAGCGCAGCATGTAGTTGCCTTCGTTTCCGCCATCGAGGGTCTGCAACATGGTGTGGTGGTATGGCTGTTCCTGATTCCACGACACCAGATCCTCGTAGTCCCAGCCGACCACTGCCTCGGCCACTTTGTCGTCACCACCGCCGCCGACGATCGACGCTGCCTGCTGAAGCGCGGCGATCCATCCGCTGTGGACCATCCCGTAGATGGTCGCGACTATCATTCCCGCGGTGCCACCGTACTCATCTCCCTTTTCCATGCAGGTGGAAATGTTGTCACTGATCCGGCGGCACATCTGCTGGTAGAGGTTGTATTGAGTGTCTTTTGGGCTGGAGTCGCGCTCCCAAAGGGCGACGTGGAAGCCGACAGACGCTCCCTTGGGGACCTCCCCGCTGTAGACGACACGATTCTGTTTCCTGAATCGCCTGTTGTTGCCGGAGTCTACATCGGCGAAAACTTCGGGCTCGCCGAGTATCCAAGCGTTGGGATCCTTGTGAGATGCGAACCCGGTAACCATGACATAGGGCTCATCCTGGGAGGTACCATGGTCCCATTTCGACTCTTTCCTGCAGTACAGCGAGTCGATGACTACCCGGACGTTGAGAACGGGTTTGGGGACGGCAGTCTGTGAAACGTTGGGCTTGAGCAAGTCCTTTGCGGGCGCAACAACCGGCTTTTCGGCAGCCAGGGACTGCAGTTGCGGGACTGCTGACAACAAAGACATCAATACAAGAACCGTGCTGATCTTGCGCATCATGAGAGAACACCCTTCTCGGCGCCGAACGGGCCGCGACTTACAAACCTGCTGCGTAGTACCAGGCAGGCTCGTCCATTATACATCCAGACATATATCTCGGCGTAGTTTGCTGGTTGCCGGAGTTGCGAGCTGTCTTCCAACATGTTCCTCTTTGTGCTAGAATCCTGTGTATGAAAGCAGCAGTGATCATCCCCGCGCGAATGGCCTCGACGAGATTTCCGGGCAAGCCGCTGGTAGAGATCGGGGGCAAGCCGATGGTCCAGTGGGTCTATGAGCGCGCCCTGAAGGCCCAAGGTATCTCGCGGGTCATAGTGGCGACTTGCGACCGAGAGATTATCGAGGCGGTCGAGGCCTTCGGCGGCGAGGCCGTGATGACATCGGATCAGCATCGGTCGGGCACCGACAGGCTGGCTGAGGCCGCGGCAGACCTGGACGTGGACGCGATCGTGAACGTGCAGGGCGACGAGCCTCTGATCGATCCGGCAAGCATTGAGCAGGCGTTACGGCCCCTGGCTGATGATCCATCAGAAGTGATGACGAGCCTGATGGTGCCGATCGATCGCGAGTCGGCGCAGGACCCGAATCTGGTCAAGGTCGTGGTGTCGATCGATGGCCACGCGCTCTACTTCTCGCGGGCGCCGATACCGTTTCCGCGAGACGGGGGAGCCGGCCTATATTACGGTCACGTTGGGCTGTACGCCTACACGAAGCAGTTCTTGCTCAAGTTCGCTTCTCTTCCCGCGACGCCGCTGGAGAAGCTGGAGTCGCTGGAGCAGTTGCGGGTGTTGGAGCATGGCTACAGGATCAGGATGGTCGAGGTTGCCTCCAGACCGATGGGCGTGGATACACCGGAGGACCTGGCGCGCGTGCGACGGCGGGTTTTGAGTTATGAGTTTTGAGTTCTGAGTTGGCGGGGGTTGAATGGACATAGCAAAGGCTGGAAGTGTGGAGTTTGGAGAGGGTAGGGGGCTGGCGCTGATCGCCGGGCCTTGCGTGATCGAATCGGAGGAGTTGTGCCTGGAAGTTGGGCGAAAGGCTATGGAGATCACCCGCAAGCTGGGCGTCTCCTACATCTTCAAGGCCTCGTACGATAAGGCGAACCGGACTTCGGTCGAGTCTCTCAGGGGACCGGGGCTTGAGAAAGGCCTGGAGATACTGGCGAGCGTGAAGTCGAAGCTCGGCGTGCCGGTCCTGACGGATGTTCACGAGGTGTGTCAGGTGAAGCCCGCTGCTGAGGTTGTGGACGTGCTTCAGATACCTGCGTTCTTGTGCAGGCAGACCGATCTTATAGTTGCTGCTGCCGAAACAGGCAAATGTGTGAATATCAAGAAGGGTCAGTTCCTCGCGCCGTGGGATATGAAGAACAGCGTTGAGAAGGCCAGGAGCACCGGCAACCGGAACGTGTGCCTGACCGAGCGGGGCGTATCGTTCGGTTACAACATGCTGGTTGTAGACATGTGCTCGTTCCCTGTGATGAGGGGGCTCGGCTGCCCGGTCGTGTTTGATGCGACGCACGCGGTCCAGCGTCCGGGCGGGTTGGGCAATGTGACGGGTGGGGCGAGGGAGTTTGTGCCTGACCTGGTTCGGGGAGCGGTCGCGGTGGGAGTCGATGCGCTCTTTATGGAGGTCCACCCTGATCCTCCCAGCGCGATGTGCGACGGGACCAATATGCTCTATCTTGCCGATTTGCCGAAGGTGTTGGCGGACGCAGTCGCGATTCGCAAAGCGCTAGCTGGGTGAGGACGGGGAATCCCGTCACGAAAAGAGGCGTTGATGCCGGTCAAAGTTGGGTTCATTGGAGCAGGCGGGATTGCGAGCGCTCACATCAGCACTCTGCAGGCCGTTGACGACGTGCAGATTGTGGCCATCTGCGACAAGAGCCGCGAGCGTGCGGAATCGGCTGCTGCGCGGGTCGTTGCGAAGGCATATGCGGATCACCATGACATGTTCGATGCGGAGTCGTTGGATGCCGTCTACGTCTGCCTGCCTCCTTACGCACACACTGACCAGGAACTGATCGCGGCGAGCAAGGGCATTCACCTCTTTGTCGAGAAGCCGGTCGCGGTTAGTCTGGACAAGGCTCGCGAAGTCCGGGACGCGATCCAGAGGGCAGGCATCGTGTCGGCCGTTGGCTATCACTGGCGCTACCAGTCGAATACCGAGCGTGCCAGGCAAGTCCTCAAGGATCGCGAGATCGGGATGGTCCTGGGCTACTGGATGGGCGGGTTTCCTGGTGTGGCCTGGTGGCGGCGGATAGAGCAGTCCGGTGGCCAGATGGTGGAGCAGACCACGCATATATTCGACCTGGCGCGCTATCTTTGCGGTGACATCACTGAAGTCTACGCTGCCTATGCCAATCGTGCTTCCCAAGACGTGCCGGGATTCGATATCGGCGATGTGGGCACAGCTACCCTGAAGTTCGCGAACGGCGTTGTGGGGACGATCTCGAACTCGTGTTTGCTGAGCGTGCCGTACCTGGTGGGGCTGCACATTGTTGCGAAAGACCTGGTGGTGGAGATCCACGGGGACCTCAAGGTGGTCGAGCCGGGGCATACTGAGATCTTCACCGGCGGGGTAAATGCGATGCTGGAGGAGAACCGCGCGTTCATCGAGGCAGTGCGAACCGGCGATACCTGCGCAATCCAGTCAAGCTATGACGATGCGGTCAAGACACTTGCTGTCACTCTGGCCTGCAACGAGTCCGCCCTCACCGGTCGCCCGGTGAAGGTATCTGACTGATCAGTGGATTCACGATTAGCTGCCACAATCCAAGGCCGCGTTCAAGGGGTGGGGTTCCGCTACTTTGCCGCGAATCGTGCTAGCGAACTGCATTTGACAGGAGTCTGCCGCAACCTGCGCAGTGGTGATGTCGAGGTCATTGCGGAGGGCGAGAGAGGGCCCCTGGAAGCTTTCCTGGCTGCACTGAATGCGGGACCTCGGATGGCTCACGTCGAGCGGGTCCACGCGGTGTGGCTGCCGGCCACCGGCGAGTTCAGCACGTTCTCCATCGGCCGCACACAATAATGGCGCACCCGGCGCGACTCGAACGCGCGGCCTTCTGCTCCGGAGGCAGACGCTCTATCCACTGAGCTACGGGTGCGCAGCAAGGCCATTATACCACAAGATCCTGATCGATGTCTCGGCCTCATTCTTCATGTACGAGTTCAGTCATGTGAACATGTCATTTCGAGCAGGGCGAGAAATCTGCATCTTGGACGCCACGGGCGAAAAGCAGATTTCTCACTGCGTTCGAAATGACATTCCCGCAACACTGAACACTCTCTTCTTCATCCCCGAGGCCACTGTACATAATGAAGCAGGTGGTACGGTCAGGATACCACCTGCTTGGGGCAATAGAGGACGGCTATCTTGCCAGGTCGGCACCGTCCCGTAGGCACGCTATCTATACCCGCCTGCTAACGAGCGCAAAACGTCTACTCGATTACTTTTTGTCATTTAACTGAACTATTAGCCAGTAGAGTCACAAACTGTGCAGTGGGGAGTCGAAAGTGGAAAGTGGAAAGCCATGCCTCAACACTCGGGGCTCAGCCCTCAACCCCCAATCTCCATCCCCTAACTCCTAACCCCTAGTCCCCAACCCCTATCCTTCGCAGCACCAGGCCGCTTAGGAGCTTGGGATAGAAGTAGGTGGCTTTCTGGGGCATGCGCTCGCCGGCTTCGGCAATGTCGAGGACGGCCTTTACCTCGATCGGGTTTACCAGGAACGCGAGCTGCCTCTCGCCGGAATCTACCAGACGAGTAGCTTCTGAGGCATCGCGAGTGTAGATAATGTGCGTCTGGTTGCGGAGTTTCTCGTCATCGATGCCGAGTATCGGGGCGAGTATCAGCTTGTGGAGCACGTTGACTTCCAGCTTGCGGCTGGCCTCGGAGCCGGGCAGGGCGGCGTAGGCGGCTGGCTTGGGCTTGAGCGTAAGGGCGCGGCCGCGGCGGTAGAGGCCTATCGCGCCAAGGCGGGCCATGTCGTCGAGCAGGCTCTCGGCTGTCGAGGGGGCAATGTCAAACATATCGCCAAGCGCACCCTCGAGCTGTTCCAGCGTGGCTTCGTCAAGGCCGGCCACCACACGGTGGGTCGGGAATATGGTCATGTCTTTCTGGTGGACGTTTGCTATAGTCATCATCAGCCAGTCGGCGGCCGGGTTCTCCGCCTTGTAGGCGAGCGCGGTTTCGTAGCGGTGGTGGCCGTCGGCTATGGCTATGGGCTTGTCGCGCATGAAGTCGACGGCGGCCGCTATCTCGGCGGGGTCGGTGACGGCCCAGAGCTGGTGCCGGACGCCATCTTTGTCGTGGGCGTCGGAGACGGGCTCGGCGGCCATGGCTCGGTCCATCAATGCGTCGATCACGCCATCCGGGTCGGCATACAGGCCGTAGACGCTGTCGAGGTTGGCCTGCACCTGGCGCATAAGCTGAATGAGCTGGCTCTTGGGCTTGGCGAGGGTGTTCTCGTGGGGCAGAATCACCCCATCCGCGTAGTCGTGGAGCTTAACGGCGCAGGTGAGGCCGAGTATGGCCAGAGTCCGGCCGTCGCGCTCATATAGCTGGCGGTAGACGTAGATGGCGGGCTCGAGGTCCTGCTTCATGGCCGCCGAAGCAAGCCACTCATCCAGATAGCCTCGGGCGCGGGTGAAGCGGTTGTCGGTGTCGGAGTCGGATTCGCGCTCCTCTCCTAGAACCAGGCGCACGAAGTTGGCCGGGTGCAGCTCATGGTAGTAGACGCGGTCCTCCGGAGAGATAATGTCGTAGGGCGGGGATACTACCTTATCAAGCTCTCCCACTACCGCCTGGTCATACCTAACGCCCTTGAATGCTGCTATCTCCGCCAATCGCCCGAGCCTCCTTACCGTTTTGAAGATTATAGCACGAGACTAGGGGTTGGGGGTTAGGGATTGGGGGTTGGGGGATTTCAGCCCCGGCCGCTTGCTTCGAAGGCCGAAGTCCGAGGTCGGAAGGGAGCGCCCTCACCCCAACCCTCTCCCCCAGGAGAGGTAGTGTGCGCTTCGGCTTCCTACTTTACGTCCTCGCCGAGGTCGAAGTCCTTCTGTTTCGCCTTCTGGGGTATCTGGCGGA
This sequence comes from uncultured bacterium, assembly GCA_964523735.1. GTDB lineage: Bacteria > Armatimonadota > UBA5829 > UBA5829 > UBA5829 > CAZFYZ01. Next base: position 6,812 of record CAZFYZ010000074.1, read on the forward strand.
GAAGATCAAGCACGGCGTTGGCGTGGTCTTCGGCGGCTTCGGCCATCTTCTCTGCCTCGGCGACGCGTTCGGGGTTGCGCTTGCTCGATGTGAGGCTGGCAAGGCGCCGGTGGAGCATAGCCTTTTCCTGGAGGGCCCTGACCGCGCTCCAGAGTGAGTCTTCCGTCCGATCGGTTATCCCCTGTGCCAGGCTCTGCGGCGACATTACGTGTCCCACGTGGCACCGATAGCGCACCATGCTCCCCTCTCTGATCTCCCAGAGGACCCCGCCGCAGTCAGGGCAGACCAGCGTCGATGGCTTGTTCTTTCTCTTTCCATCGATCTGCGCATCGATGTCCTTGCCGATGATCTGCTCATCGAGTTGTTCAACCACACCAACGCTCCTTTGATCAACGGGAGTATTGGCTAGCTCCCAGAGTTTGCTGGATATCTCGGTGCTCGACAAGATGAAGTCGACAGCCCCATTGTCGATAGCGCTCCTTGGCATGCCCTGGTAGGCAGCTTCATGTGGGTCTTGTGCTATCGCCACTCCGCCGCTGCGCCTGATCGCCATCAGGCCGGTGGTTCCATCGTCCAGGTTGCCCGACAGCACCACGCCCACGGTTCTTGGGCCGTAGGTCCTGGCGGCTGTGCGGAAGAGGGGATCGATTGCGGGCCGGACGAGGTTCTCCTTCGCATGCCTGGTGAGCCTGACCCGGCTGTCCTCCAGGATCATATGAAAGTCCGGGGGCGCGGCATAGATGCGTCCATGCTCGATCTCTGCGCCGTCCTCCGGATGCACGGCAGGAACCGTATCAGTGCGTGAGAGTATAAACGGCAGAGAGCTGGGGGCGTCGGACAGAGAATGGATGACGACGAAGACGGCCGCCGGAATCGGTTCCTCCCACCCTCGGATGATCGCGCGGAGAGCCTCCAGGCCTCCCGCCGATGCCCCAAAGCAGATGATGTCATGGTTTGGCATGTGACTATCGCCCTTACAATCCGCCGCGTCGTGCTAATCCCGCAGCATATCAGCCCCTTCCCGTAGGCCCTGAGTAGGCCCGCCTTCTGGGGCCGTATCGAATGGGCCGGTGCTTCGTAGGCCGTCCTTCGATACAGCACTGCGTGCCACTCAGGACTGCGCGGAGCTCGACATTCCGCCGAGACTGAACACTCTCCCAATCGTCGAGCCTGGTTGCTCACTAGGAGCAAAAGGGACTACAATATGCGTGCAAAGCGGATATACCCATCATGCGCGGCGAAATCCATAGGAATGACAAGCTCGTGTGTTTCATAAGTCCACTGATGGGGTAGTAAGAATGCCGTGCTGGCGGGCGGAAAGACCCGGGCAGCCCGCTTGGGGGAGGATGGGAATGGCCAACGAGCAGAAGGACCCTACGTATTTTGTAGCCATAGGGGGGTCAGCGGGAGGGCTTGAAGCGTTCGAGGAGTTCTTCAAGAACATGCCTTCCGACTCGGGCATGGCCTTCATCGTTGTTCAGCACCTAGATCCTACTCACAAGGGGATGCTGCCCGAACTGCTTGGGCAGGGTGATCTACGCCAGCCGGCCTTTCTACAAGAAGTTCCACACTCTTGAGCCGCAGACGGAGGGCAAGTCTTTCTACGAGTTGGGTAATCGGCAATGGGACATTCCGGACTTGAGAAGGCTTCTGGAGGATATACTGCCAGAGCGGAAAGAGATGATCGATTTTGAAGTCGAGCACGATTTCCCCGAGATCGGGCATCGCAAGATGCTGCTCAACGCGCGCGAGATACGCAGCGAAGGGGAGGGGCAGGCGCTCATCCTCTTGTCCATTGCGGACGTGACGGGGGAGAAGAAGCGGAAGTAGGCGGCGCCCGTCATGCTGAACTGGTCTCAGCATCCACGGCGAGTGCGGGTAACACAGAGGGCAGAACGGCAGGCAGGTGAGTGTATGATACCATCTACGGAAGACCATCGCCCCAGAGACCGGGAAGAGCTGCGAAGAGAAGCCGAAGAGCGGGTGCGGCAGGCCGAGTCTCCTGACGCCCAAAGGGCCTCGGACGTGGATGTCCGCGCGCTCCTGCACGAGCTTCAAGTGCACCAGATCGAGCTCGAGACCCAGAACGAAGAGCTTGTCTATGCCACTGAGGAGGCCGAACAAGCTCTCAGCAAGTACTCCGACCTCTACGACTTCGCCCCGGTCGGTTATGTAACCATTGACGAGCAGGGCATAGTCATTGAAGCCAACATTACCATCGCTACAATGCTTGGCGTTCCTCGCTCCCGGCTCGTGAATCACCCGCTCAAGCCCTATATCTCCCGGGATACCGCATCCGCTTTTGACAAGCTGTGCCACGGACTCGTTCCGGGCCAGGAGACGGAGTTGGTGATCCTGCGAGACATGGAAGAGCGTGTGCACGTGCTGGCAAAGGCATCGCCCTTTGCTGATGGCACGGACCGGCCGGTGTCCAGGGTTGCGATCACCGACATATCACAGCTAAAGGCGGTTGAGGCGGAACTGCGCAAGGCACACGATGAACTCGAGGGCCGGGTTCTGCATCGCACTGTTCAACTGGCAGCGGCGCAGCGTGAGGCTGAGCTGCGAGCAGCCGAGCTAGATGTCATGATGGAGGCGGTGCCTATAGGATTGCTCATCGCCGATGACCCGGAGTGCAAAACCGTCAGAGCTAACCTGGCCGCAAGGGAACTGCTGAATGCAGCGCCTGGAGCAAACGTATCCAAGTCGGCGCCCGAGGCTGAGCGCCTCACTCATTGGCAGGAGATGAAGGACGGCGTTCCGATCCCGCCCGACGAGCTTCCCATGCAGCAGGCCTGTCGAGGTGTGCATATTCGCCACTACGAGATGGACCTTGTCTTCGCGGATGGGGAAGTCAAGAACGTTCTCGGCAACGCCAGCCCGCTGTTTGATGAACGTGGCAGGCCCAGAGGAAGCATGGCTGTTCTTTTGGACATCACGCAGCGCAAGGCAGCCGAGCAGGAGTTGGCAAATGCTCGAGCCGAGGCACAGGGCCGCGCGGCAGAGCTGGAATCGTTTGTTGCGAACCTGGCTGACGGTGTGATACTGTTCGGCCTGCGCGGGGAGATCACGTTCATCAACGATGTCGGGATGGACTTGCTCGGTGTGCCGCTGGGCTACTCCTCGCAGAACTGGATGCAGAATACGAGGCTGGACGACCTCGACGGTAAGCCGATTCCAGAAGAGCAGTGGCCTGTTTGCAGAGCCCTGTCGGGGGAATCGGTTGCTGACATGCGGGCGTATTTAGTGTTGCCGTGGGGGAAGACGGTACTGTTGAGCATGAGTTCGTCCCCGGTGTTTGGCGACGAGAACACGGTGGTCGGGGCCACGTTCGTGTTTCGCGATCAGTCGGAGAGGGTGCGTATCGAGAAAGATAGGCAAGCGCTGCTTGAGCGTGAGCGCCATATAGCCGAGGTGCTCGAGCATACGGTGATCCCCCCGCCCGGTTTGCGTGTGGCCGGGCTTGATCTCGCGGTGAGATATGAGCCATCATCGGCGGAAGCGGGCATAGGCGGAGACTTCTACGATATCTTCGAGCTTGGGGATGGCAAGGTGGGAGTGCTGATCGGTGATGTCACCGGTAAGGGCCTTGCCGCAGCCGTGGGGATAACGGCGGTGAGGCACTCGATTCGCAGCTATGCCTATCTGGACCCCAGGCCCTCCAGGGTGCTGACCCTGGCCAATGACGCTTTGTGGCGGAGTCTGATCGGCAGCGACGAGCTTGGGATGTTGACAGCGTTCTTCGCTGTGATCGACACGAGATTTGGCGGGGTGTCGTATGCGAGCGGCGGCCATGAGCCCGCACTTCTGAAGGCGGCGGACGGCAGGGTGGAGAGGTTGGATGTGAGAGGGCCGCTGCTGGGTGTGATGGCGGGGGTCGAATACGACGAGCGCAGCCGCAGGCTCCAGTCGGGTGATAAGGTTGTTATGGTTACGGATGGGATAACGGAAGCGCGACCGTGCCCGGAGGAGCTTTTCGGTGTCGAAGGGGTCGAGCGTTTCCTGAGCACCTTCTCCGCGCAGGATGTCGACTCGATCGCGGATGGAATAGTGCAGAGCGCGCGGGACCACGCAGGCGGGCGCCTTCTGGACGATGCCGCGGTGGTTGTAGTGGCGCTGAAGAACGGCCGATTCCAGGCGGGATAACGTCGGCACAGCACGATCCTCCCGCATCGTCGGCGTCCGGATGGAGTGCTAAGATGCGCCGAAGGGGCCCTGGCGCGTGTCAGGATCGTCAGGGCCCCCTCGTCATCCTTCACTTCATTCGAAATGCAGAAGTGGACTCAGAAATCGGATATGTCGTCTGTGTCCCTCGGTTGTATTACCTCGAGAACAGCTCCGTCGATGATCTGCCTGCTGGACACTCCTGAAGCCGCCACGTATGCGTTGAGGCCGGGCGCGGTCAGGCTCTGCGCAAGGCCCCCGAGGTAGACGGTCGTGCCGCCGCTTCCGCTGCCGTCCTCCATCCTGAACCAGCTTCCATCGGCCGCGCGAGCGGTGACTCTGCCCCAGGACCGGACGAGCAGGCCGCTCAAGCGCCCCCGCGTTATGTTCCAGGAACCGGTGCCCAAAGCTCCCAGCTCGGGCCCGGCTGTCGAGGTCAGCAGCGAGGCAGCGTTCAGGTAGGGTTCGCCGTCGGTGTCCACCGCGAGGGTGCCGCTGAGTGTGATGAGGCGCCCGCGTATGGCCGATACGGAGCCCTTGACCCTGATGCCCGCCAGTCGATTTGTGTCCTCGACATAGAAGCTGCCGTCGGAGAAGACTCCCGGCTCGACCGTTACGGACACCGGCTGGGTGAGGGAGACGGTCGAGCCCGGCGGGAGCGAGAGAAGACCCTGGATTGAAGCGATGCTGTTGAATGAGGTCATCGAGAAGCTTGCCTCGAGACCCGTTGTGTTGAACTGCGTGCCCGCCGTGGTTGGGACGCAAACGAAATCGTAGGTGTCGCCAGCCTGGACAGAACGGGTGTCGGCGAAAGCTTGCTGTCGAAGGGCGCCTGCGCCGTCTGTGTAGTTGTTGACTGCCCGGCCGATGAAGCCGTTGATCTGTTTGCTGAACCAGCTGCCGCTGTTGCGGAGGATGTAGACGTTGGTTGTGGTCAGTTTCGGCGTGTAGCACTGGCCGGTGTAGCGCCCACTAAGGCTGACTGTGCCGGTCAATGGCGCCGTCCAGCGAACGACCGCCGCGTTGCCGTTAGTTGGGTCAGGGTGAAACGCTCCCTTGCCGGGCTCCACCCAACTGTAGTTATCGGTCCATCCGGAGTCGGTCGTATTCTTCCAAATGAGTGCCGTGCTGGCGCCTCCGTGCCAAGCCTGGAGGCCGCCGAGATCAATGACCTGACTGGTGGTGAAGAGCGTGTAGAGGGCGGTCGTGCTCGAAACGTAGCCGTAGGACCAGGGGCCGTTCGGGTTGGCCAGGGTGGTGAAGTCAGCTGCGTAGTCCCAGGCGGGGGACACGCGGAAGTCCTGGATGGTGTTCTGGTCGGCGGCTATGACGATGCCCGGGACCGAGACTGTCTCAGCTCCATAGATAGCCTGAATAGTGTAATCGCCGACCGGCAGAGTAAGGCTGTAGTGTCCATTCGAGTCGGTCTGAGTCGAGATCTGGCCATCAGGTGATTGCACGGTAACACCGGGGACAACTGGGCTGCCGGGCGAGTTGCTGGTAACGGTTCCGGAGAGCGTGCCTGTCTCAAGCACCTGGATGGTGGCATTGAGGCCGACGAGGTCGCCCGCAGAGGTTGCATTCGTGCCGGCTCCGATGACAAAGTCGATCGTGTCGCCGGTGCTGACGTTGAGCGACCTTGTCACGGACGCGGATGGCGAGGACCCGAATGCGGAATAAGACGAGTTGCCTGCGAATCCCAGCAGGGCCGCATCGAAGAGCGAAAGATTGTTCTTCAGCAGGTGGACGTCCGCGGTCGTGCCCGGCGAGACGCAGAATTGCCCGCGGAACCCGGCGTTGATGGTGATCAGGGCGCTATACGGCGCTGTCCACCTGAGGACGCTGTACTGCAGACCGATGCCGGGGTGGGGGGTGAGCTGCCAGGGCTCCCAGTAGTAGCCGTTGCCAGAATCGACCGGGTTCGATGAGAAGTTTTTGTCGATGTTGCCGCAGGCGTCAGGATCGCCGACGCACCAGCCGGAGATCGAGCCGGCGACCGGGCCGAAAGCAGTGTTGTAGAGCACGAGGGGCCCGCCCAGGGAGGTCTCATATCCACAGCTCCAGACCCCGTTGGGGTTGGTCGTGGCGGAGAAGTCCTCGGACGCGTTCCACGCGCGAACCCTGGCAAGGGTCAGGTTGCGGATGGCTACTGATTCGTAGCCAGGGCTGATAGAGGTGCTCGTCGGAGTGAAGCCCACTGCTGAGGCTCTGATGGTGTATGAGCCGGCGGGGACGGCCAGGAAGTAGGACCCATCGGACGCTGACACAGTGGAGTATGGTGTGCCGACAAGCTGGACCGACGCGCCGGCGACTGCCGGATTGCCTGCCGCATCCGAGGTTACGACTCCTGCTACAACCGCTGCGGTGAGGTCAAAGTCCTGTTGGATCGTCCCTGCTGCCACCACGTCTATGCCAACCGTCTGCGGCGGGCAGCCCGCGATCGAGGCGGTGAGGTTCTGCTCTCCGGATGGGAGGTACATCATGTATCGGCCCGAGGTTCCCGTCGTGGCTGAGACGCCGCCGGATGATTGCACCAGGGCGCCTGCCAGTGCCGGGTGGCCCTCCACATTGGCCGTTACCGTGCCCTGAACGAGGCCGTAGTTCGGGTCGTTCGCCACGGTCAGCTTGACCAGTTTGTGGCCGCGCGCCGGGATGCTGACCGTCATCACGATCTCATCGCCATTGAGGGCGTAGGAAGCGTTCTCCAACTGGATAACCCCATTCGGCAGCCCGATGTCGGCGAGCCGCAACCTGACCTCGCGGTTGACCGGCGAAGTAGCGACATTGAAGCAGTTGATAACGCTCTGATGCTGATCAGCGAGCGTGTGGGCGTGGATGGTCTCGTCGAGCCCGTAGAAGACGCCCTGGGTGAAGAACTGCTTGTTGGCCTTGTAGGTGACCATCGCGGCCTTCTGGGCGTTCCAGATGCTGGCATCGGTCGACTTTCCGCCGATGCCGAGGTGCCGGCAGGTGCTCATGTACCACCAGAGCATCAGCGCCTGGTTGTTATCTTTTCGCAGGTCTATGTGCAGGTATACCGGAATGCTGTAGGCCAGGTTGTAGTAGTAGAGCGAGTAGGCCTTCATGGTCAGGATGTCGTCGAGCGGGTAGACCATGTATTCGAAGCCCCACAGCTCATCGAATGCACCAGGCTTGGCATGCATGAAATAGGTTGGGACATATCTGGGAGTGCCTGGGCCGGTGATAGGGTCGTGCTGCTCGATGACCGCGTTCGGGTGGACGGCGTGGACCCTCTGCTGCAGGCGGAGGATCGCATCGACGTGCTCCTGACGCTTGAGCGGGACCGAGTGTCCGTGACCAGCGTTGGAGCATGGCTCGAACCACGAACCGTCATACATCAGGAAGTAGGCGCCATCGTTGCAGTTCTGGATCAGTCTGGCGGCCTTGGTGTCGTTGTACTGAGTGCTGCCCATGCAGATGTTAGGATAGGTGGAGCCGTCCTGCCAGGGCGCGAGCGGCGTGTGCAGGGCGAGCTTGAGCCCGCCGTATTCGTTCTCCAGCACCTGGACGAAGCTCTGCTGAGTGCCGAGACGGGTCGAGTCCCAGATGGTCGAGCCGAAGTTAGTGTCCCAGCCGGGGTCCAGATAGAGGCATTCGCAGCCGATTTCGACTGCCTTGGCGGCTTCGAGGCGCATGTCGGAAAGCTTGTAGTATGCCGCGCGGTTGGCGATGGAGTCTCCAACCCACCAGAGCAGGTTATCGTAAAGCTCGTTCCAGTGGATGGGCTGGTCGTAGTTGGGCGGGCAGATGTGGCCCTTGCTCTCTGTGAACTGGCGAAATGCCGAATAGGCCTGCTGCCACGAGCCGTCCATCGCGGTGTAGCGTGTAACGCCGAACGTGAAGCTGCCGCCGGCGGCGAGAGAGATCGCGCCTTCGGGGTCGCCGAGCTTCCAGCGGCCGGCGCCACCGAAACGCAGTTGCTTGCCTGCCCCGTCCGGGAGAGGCTTGACGAGGGACCATTCCATGTTGTCATTGTTATACTTGGCCATCAGAAGGACGTTGCCGTCTTTGTACCAGGCCCAGCCTTCCGCGCCCCAGGTGTCGCTGTTTGTCCAACCGAACATCTCGCTGCGAACGGTTGCGAAGCGGCTTGTCCTGGTCGTCAGCTCGGGGACTGTGTAGTCGGCCAGTTCGCCGGTTTCCGTCCAGCGCCTGTAGGGGACGTTGCAGAAGCGAGCGTCTGCGACGTCCGGAAGCCAGTCTGTGCCGTTGTGGATGGACTTGGCGAACCCGCATGCGAACGATGAGGTGTCGAGTGTGGATGTGCCCGGATTGATGATCCGGATGGTCTCGGTGATTG
>CAZFYZ010000074.1:15306-18092 GCA_964523735.1 uncultured bacterium
GGGAGCTACGAAGGTCTGCTCGATCCGCAGGCTGCCCTGGTTGGCTATGAAGATCACCCGGCAGGAGGAGTCGGGGTCTGTGCTGATCGAGGGCTGGCCGACGAGGGTGGGGAGGGACGCTCCCGACCATATGTATGTCTTGTCGGCATAGACGCGGCCGCTCACAGTGTCGCGCAGGCTGTTCGGGTTCAGACCTGACGCTGTCTCGACTTTGAGTTCCAGACGGCCATTGGTCAGAGTGACGAGGCCGGTGCCTGCATCGTAGGTTGCCTGTGGCGCCGCGAAACCCGGCAGGGACCCCACGCACACGATTAGACCCAAGAGTAACAAGGTGAGTTTTTGCTGCATTTCTGATTGCCCTTTCACTAAGACGCCGATCCTGAGGATCTTGGAGTCCTGGTTGTCCATTCGAAAATGCAAAGCATTTTCGATCCCTTCGTGGCGAACACGAAAGCGCCGCAGGGCGGTCGCGGTAGTGTTCATGCCACGATTGCTAGTTCTCTGACGTCCGCGTCGGGGACTCTGATCATATTGTCGGCGTCCCCGACGCCGATGCCCAAGTTATATTAAGGTTAGTAAAATAAAGGGAAGCCCAGGAGAGGCTACCGGGCTTCCCTTTGATCCATTCAACTACAGTTTTGGTCTCAGAGCGCCGTCTCGGCTAGGCGCGTCGTCGTCGAATGATCAGCCCACCAAGGCCCGCGGCGAGAGCGAACATCGTGCAGGGCTCGGGGACTTCGGTGATCGTGGCAGCAAAGCCGATGCCCTGGAAGCTCCCTCTGCCGTTCGCTGCTACGGAGATGAAGTCATAGTGGTCGCCCTCAGCCATGGTCCAAGTCTCGCTGAACGTGAAGACCGGGGTGGGGCCGAACGCGGCGATGTCCCCGCCGCCAGCAAACCCATCGATCAGGCCGATGCTTGAGCCTGCGCCATTTCTCAGTGCGCCCACGGTACAGTAGGCGCTAATGGGGTCCGCGAAGTCCGAGTAGGTCTGCCCGGAGAAGGTGGCGGTTAACGTGATGGTCATGGGTCTGAGTGCCCAGAAGCGGATGACGGCCGGCTGCGTCGCGCCGGGTGACTGGTGCACTAGCATCTGTCCCGGATCCAGCCAGGAGGAGCCATCGGTGTATCTGGTGGCGTAGGTGTTCACACCGATTATCGAGGACGTCGTCCAGTCTCCGGTGCCCCAACACGTGACGGCACCAGGATCTCCACCGAGGCCTACCGTTTGGCCCGCCTCGAACGGCGTGTACAGGGCGGTATACCGGGAGACATAGCCATATTCCCAATAGGCGCCATCCTTGACGACCTGTGGTGTGGTAGTGCTGAAGTCCCCCACCACATCCCAGACCGCGGCCTGAGCAGCCACCGCAAGCCCGCAGATCGCGAGCGCCAGCAGAGCGATTCTAGTCATTCTCATCTTTCCGTTCTCCTTCCCTTTCAGTTCTGTGTAATGTATACATCACTTCTTGGCTTTGCCCGCCGAAAACACTGTTCTGGAAGCGCCTCTCCGGACCCTTGCGGGCAGGTCTGTAAGCCTAGTGGGCGCACACGTGTGCGCATTTGTAGTGTAGCATGGGGTTTTGGGGCTGTCAACTGGTAATATTACCTGATGCTCTTCGGGGTGGCGGAGGAGCCGCGGACTACCAGCTCTACTTCTACTACGACAGGCGTTGGATCAACGTGCTTTCCGGTCAGTTCGTCCAGAAGCAGTCTTGTCGCAGTCCGTCCGATCTGCATGGAGGGGTGGCGGATCGTGGTGAGGGGAACCCTGACGATGCTGTTGCACCACATGTCTTCATAGCCCACGATCGACATATCGTCGGGAACGCAGAGCCCGGCATCGAAGACTGCTTTTTGGACGCCGAATCCGATCAGATCGTGCCTGACGATCACTGCCGTGGGAGGGTTCGGCAGCGAGAGCAGATATTGGGCCCGCTCCCGCCCTGACTCCGGCGAGAACTCCACTGGCACCACAAGCGACTCATCGTGTTCGATGCCGGCGGCCGTCAGAGCGTCACGGTATCCCCGCACGCGCTCTCGCATCGCGCGAGACTGGATCGGGGGGACCAGATAAGCTATCCTCTTGTGCCCCAGTTGCGTCAGGTGCTCAGTTGAAAGCCTGCCCGCCGCATAATCGTCAGCAATAACGTGCGGAACGGGCAATCCCTCCAGCTGTTTGTCTATCAGCACCAGTCTCGCGCCGCTGTGGAGCAGCTCGCGATAGAGCACCGGGTTCGCCGATTGCGAACTAGGCATGGCTATCACGCCGTCCACTCGCCGCTCGATGAATGACTCCAGGCACTCGCGTTCAAGATTGGCCCTACCGGAGTGGCTGGAGGCGATCGTAGAGTATGAGCTGCCGCCCATCTCCTCTTGGATATAGCCGAAGAGGATATCAAACCAGTTGCTGGCACCGGTCTCTACCATCAGCCCGATCAGCTCGGACTTGCCCGTGGCCAGGCTGCTTGCGAGCCTGTGATGGCGGTAACCCATCTCCTTTGCGATGCCACGGATAAGCTCACGGGTCTTGTCGCTCATCCGTCCACGACCGGCGAGTGCGCGGGAGACGGTGGTGCGATCGACGCCGGCGACTCTTGCTATGTCCTCGTGCTTGATGGACAACGACAGACCTCTCCTGACCGCCAGGTCTTCTGAAGTAGTGCTCTCGTTCTGAGGTACACATATTGTATGCTTGAGCGAGGTTGCTGTCAATCTGAGTAAGTGCTCAAGTGGTGTACCCTGTGAGTGTGTAAATTGGAAAGGGAGTATCCTTTCGGTTGTTG
>CAZFYZ010000075.1:0-18054 GCA_964523735.1 uncultured bacterium
ACAGGCATAGAAGCCATTGACAGGCAAGACGGTATCTCGCCCTGCTCGAAATGACGACTCCGGAAGACTGAGCTGTTACTACTGGGGAGGGAGGAAGCACTGCTGCACCGATACGGCCCGCTGCCGGCGCCTACTCAGCATAGACGGGCTTGGGCTGATCGTGGGCTAGTTTGCATGACAGACAGGGGGAGCAGTCCCGAATCACAAATGACAGATCTCTAGTGCCCGCTCTCTCCGCTCTTCAGCTGCCCGCTCGTTCTTCGCTCCAGCGTGGGGTCGATCTCAAACGTGACGGGCGTCGGGAGGCCGGTCTTAGGGAGGATGATGCGGAAGGTGGAGCCCTTGTCGACCTCGCTGGCGACCTCGATCCGCCCGCCGTGGTTCTCCACTATCTTGTGAACCACGCTCAGGCCGAGGCCGGTGCCTTTGGTCTTGGTCGTGACGAAGGGCTGGAAGATGCGGTCGATCTTGCCTGGCTGGATGCCGATGCCGGTGTCGGTGATCGACATATACGCGCCGCCGGCGGGGGTCGGGCCGGTCTCGAGCGTAAGCACCCCACCCTCGGGCATCGCCTGCAGCGCGTTGATGATGATGTTCTTCAGCACCTGCTCGAGCTGCTCCGGGTCCGCATGGATCTCCTGCAGCGTCTTCGAAAGGTTCTCCTTCACCACCACGTTGTTATCCGTGATGTGCACGCTCATAAGCTGCAGCGTCTTCTGGACGATGGTGTTGAGCGAGGTCGGCTTCAACTCCAGGCTCACGGGCCGCGCAAAGTCGAGGAACTCGGTCGTCAGCTTGTTAAGGCCGTTCACTTCCTCGATGATGATCGAGAGGAACTCAACAATCGACCCGTGGTCCTCATACTCCTTCTGCAAGAACTGAGCAGCGCCTTTGATCGAACTCAGCGGGTTCCTGAGCTCGTGCGCGATCGAAGCCGCAAGCTGGCCGATTGCCGCAAGCTCGCCCATCCGCCGGAACTCCTCTTCCATCCTGATCTCGCGGCTGATGTCCTCGAATATCACAACCAATCCAAGCTGCTCCCCTGCGCTGTTCAGCAGCAGGGAAATGCTCATATTGATATAGACTTCGTCGGCATCACGTGGATGGAAGCAAAGCTTGTAGCCCTGATAGGTGTTGTGAGTTCGCAGCACGCTCTCCAACGCGTGCTCGAGGCTCTCCTTGTCGACACCCGCCAACGGGAGCGCGGAAAGTATGTGTCTGAACGATAGCCCGACGACCCGATGGGCCTTGAGCCCCACGATCTTCTCCGCCGCCGAGTTCCATGTGAGAATCGTGCCGTCCGAATCCAGCGTCACGACCCCCGCGGCGATACTGGACAGGATATTGTCCGTGTAGCTCGTGAGCGCGCTCAAGGCCTCGAGCTCTTTGTAAATCGCGGCGCCCTGGCTCGCGATTATTGAGAGCACCCGGACCTCATCCTCCGAATACTGGTTGGGATTGTAGCTGTGGACGCTCAGCACCCCTACAACCTCGTCCTGCACGATCAGCGGGATCGACATCAGCGAGCGCACGTGCGACCGCTGTGCTGCCACCTCGGCAAATCTTGGGTCGTGGCTGATATCCGGAGAAACCAGCGCCTTTCGCTCCCTGATGGCCCAACTCACCACCCCCGCGCCGTCCAGAGGCTCCTCTGGGGGATTGCCGCCAGGCTCACCACGATAGCGGGCGGCCTTTACTGCCGCGCAGCCGCGATCGTGATCGACTGCGTAGATAAACGACTCATCGTTATCAACCATCCCCGCAACCATCGCCAGGATCGAATCCAGCGCTTCTTCCAGGTTGGCTGCCGCGCTGATCTCCTTTGAGAACTCATAGAGCGCGCTCAGCTCCAGCACCCTCTGCCGCATCTTCTGCTCGTAGATCATCGCGTTCTTGAGAACAGTGGCAGCGTGTGATGTCACAATCGAGATCAGCTTGACCTCCGCGCTTTGGAACTCCTCGGACCTGCCGCGATAGAGCGCCATCGCCCCAATTGGGGTATCCTCCACCACGAGCGGCGCCAGCAGCAAGTTGGACCTGCCGGGGGCGAGCGCGTTCAGGAGATCGGCATTCTCGCCGGACGTGCGTTCCTCGCTCGAGGCCGAGAGCAGCACCGGAGAGCGGAGGTCGCGAATGAGGTTGACACAGCGGTCCTCGCGAGTGATCCGGTGGATCTTTTCCTGCGACCGGGCGATCCCGCCCGTAGCGCCAAGCAGCCGGAGCTGATCGCGCTTCGTATCCAGCAGCAACAACCCCGCTCCGTCGCACCGCAGAGCCTTGCATGCAGTCGAAACCAGCACTTCGGCAGCATTGTCCACGCCGTAAGCAGCGCTGATCGACCGGCTGTGCTCATACAGCACATTCAGCTCGGCGTATTTTTCTTCCATCGCCTCATAGAGGCGGGCGTTCTCGACGGCGATTCCCGCCTGGCTCACGAACGTGGCCAGCAGATCGACGTGCGCCGGCTCGATCGGCCTGCCCTTGATGACGTTATCAACCACGACCACGCCGATGCAAGAGTCCCTCACAAGTATCGGAGCGGCAATGAACTCGCCCGCCTGAGGAAGCCTGCCCTGGTGCGTCGGCAGCTCGCTCGAGAAGATCGGTATTCGCTCGCGTGCAGCGAGGCCAATGACGCCCTCGCCGAGCCGCACGCGATCCCTGACCTCGTCGCCCTCCCGATAGCCCTTTCGCGCGCCTGATACAAACTCATTCGTGCGGGAGTCCAGCAGATACACGCAGCACCGATCGAACCCCACAATCCCCGTAATGCTCTCCGCGATCTGGTCCAACACCCCATGAAGATCAAGCGTGGAGTTGATGGCCTTCAAGACGTCGGATATCGTCGCCATCTCCTGCACCTTCCGGTGCAGGCGAGAGTAGAGCTGTGAGTTGGAGATCGCGAGCGCGGCGTGAGTGGCGAATATGCAGAACAGCTTGAGATCAGCAGGTGTGAACGGCGGATTTGGCGCATGCCGTCTGATCGACAGGACTCCGTGAACTGTCCCGTCTTCGTTCCGAACTGGCACACACATGGACCCGCTGACGCCCTGCCTCGAAACCACTTTTTCCATGAACCGGGGGTCGGAATCCACGTCGGTGATCAGCATCGGCTCGCCCGTCGCCGCGACCCGTCCCGCTATCCCCTCGCCAAATGCGATCCTCGCGCCCTTGACAATGTCGTCCGTCAGACCAAAGCTCGCGGCGATTACCAGCGCCCCATCCCGCTGGTCCGCCAGCATCAGCGAACACGTCTGAGCTTCCATCACTTCGGCGGCCTTGGTGACTATGAGGTCGACAAGCGGCCGAGTGTCTGTCGGATCGACAGCCTGGCCAATTTCGTAGATAGCCGCCAAGTCCTCATACCGCGCCTCCGCCAAAGCACGAGAAGATTCCACCTCCGCCGCCAGCCTCGCGTTCTCAATCAAGACCGAAACATAGCTCGCCACGACTTGCAGCAGAGGATCCTGCGACAGGCTCAGAGAATCGAGACTACTCCGCTGTGCGCCCTCGGCGACGATAACTGCCCGGTAGCCGTCTACGGCCTCAAGCGGCAGCACGATGGGTCCTTTGGTCTCTGGGGAACCCGGATGATTGGAAAGAACATCCAGAGCGGCTCTGCAGGTGCGGGTGGAATCCGAAGGCGCGTCCTTTGCCACTGACTGCCAGATCGTGGTCTCGCCAAATGCCGCGCCAGTGGCGACAACCGACAGGGCGCCGATTCCCAGCGCTTCACGAGCAATGCTGAGAATCAGCTCCAGTCTGTCCCTGGCTGAACCATTGGATCCGGCCGCTTCGGCGATCTTGCCGAGAGCGGAGGCACTTGAGGGCGAGAGTGGCATTAGCGAACTACACCTCGGCAATTCCGATCATGGCGATTATATCACGCTGAGCTAGTTGCGACAATACATTGCTGACCTTTGACTAAACTGTGGCGACCGGGCACGCTATGCCCACCGACCATTATCTTACCCGCAACAGCAGACGTTGACACGCGCACTCGGCATAGCCGGTTCAATAGGTTGTTCCACCTGAGGTAGGAAGTCTGAGCTTGGAGATAGACTGTCCGGAATAATGGTAGAACGGACGAGCCTGGGTCGGAGCACCAAAAAGGCCCGGGGCTGGTAAGCCTCGGGCCTTAGTATCGTCAAGCTATCGCTGGATTCTACCAGCGACGTCCGCCGCCGCCACCGCGACCGCCGCCGCCACCGAATCCGCCGCGACCACCGCCGCCGCCAAATCCGCCACGGCCGCCGCCGCCACTGCGTCCGCCGCCCTCTGTGCGAGGACGAGCCTCATTAACCGTAAGTGTGCGACCGCCCACTTCCTTGCCGTTGGTGGCTTCGATAGCCGCCATCATCTGCTCTTCGGGAACGTCAACAAAGGCGAATCCCTTGTTACCGATGACCCTGATCTCGCCGATTGGGCCGTATGGCTCGAACAATGCGCGGAGATCGTCCTCGGAGGTGTCATAAGACATGTTGCCTACGTACAAAGACTTGTTGGCCAATTAGTTGCCTTCTTTCTGGGATACTGTCCCAACCAAATGGAGTCTGCAACGGGACACAGGGGGATGGCCAATAACAGACAGTTCGCAGATATGATGTCCAAGCCACACACTATGACGCCCGGTGCGTCTCTTCGGGGGCAAACACTTCTGCCCCACCGTCCGCATTACTATACCACTTTTTCAACAAAACAACAAGCTCGGCAGGCAACTTGAGTGTAGGCAACTTGAGGGACTGAGCCGTTACGAAGCTTGTGCTGCTGTGCGCCGGATACCTGCAGGCAAGACGATCATTGGCGGTGGTATAATTGGAGGGCGTCAACCACCAACAGCTCTGGGAGGGCCCAATGACATATCCTATCAACCGTATGCGCAGGCTTCGAAGAACCGAACCCCTACGGCGTATGGTGCGCGAGAACACTGTCCTGGTCGATAACCTGATCTACCCGATGTTCGTTGTGCACGGCGTGGACGTCAAGCTGCAGATACAATCAATGCCGGATGTCTATCACTTCTCTGTTGACGCACTCATACGCGAAGCCCAGACGGTGAAGGAACTCGGCATACCCGCTGTTCTGCTCTTCGGCCTTCCCGCCACGAAAGACGAACGGGGATCAGAAGCCCACGCACCGGACGGCATCGTGCAGAGAGCTGTCCGACGGCTCAAAGAAGCCCTGCCTGAGATTATCGTCATCACCGACGTCTGCCTCTGCGAATATACCTCCCACGGGCACTGCGGCGTCATACGCGACGGCGACGTCTCAAATGACGAAACAGTCGAACTCCTCGCTCGCACCGCGCTTTCTCACGCCGAAGCCGGCGCTGACATCGTCGCCCCATCAGACATGATGGACGGCCGGGTTCTGGCGATCAGAGAGACACTGGACGACGCCGGCTACTCGCATATCCCCATCATGTCCTACGCCGCCAAGTTCGCATCCGGGTTCTACGGACCCTTCAGGGACGCCGCCGGTTGCGCTCCGCAGTTCGGCGATCGCTCCAGCTACCAGATGGACCCAGCCAACCGCCGCGAAGCGCTGAAGGAGATCACTCTGGATCTCGAGGAAGGCGCCGACATCGTGATGGTCAAGCCGGCGCTCGCCTACCTGGACGTCATCAGCGACGCACGGATGTCGGTGGATGTGCCTATAGCCGCCTACAACGTCTCCGGCGAGTACTGCATGGTGAAAGCAGCAGCCGATGTCGGCCTGATCGACGAGCGTAGGGTCGTGACCGAAATTCTGACATCGATCCGTAGAGCCGGCGCCGATCTCATCATCACCTACCACGCCAAGGACTTCGCAGCCTGGCAGAGGGGATGACTGTAACGGCTCGCAGGGGTTGATGATCGGCTGGAGCTGCGTGGCGGGGTGGACGAAGTTGCGATAGATCGCTCTTCTCGCTATCCGCAGTTGTAGCAGGCGTCTCCGACGCCTCCCGGGGGCGTCAGAGACGCCCGCTACAACTTTCCGGTACCTGCCGAGGGTGGTATACTGAAACAGTATGTAACGGGCCAAACTCAGGAGGCGCGAGCACAGATGAACCGCAGGCAGTTCCTCAAGACGAGCGCGGCAGCCGTTAGCACCGGGCTGTTGCTGAGCAACCTGGATATGGCTGACGCGAGGGTGTCTTCAAACACAGATCTGACCAGGGACGGTTTCAACTGGCCGCCCAAAGGTCCGCGGCTGCTTTCGGATCTGACACACGAACTCGCTCAGCGGGGCATCAGCGGCGAGTGGGGCAGGTCTATGACCCCGGCGGGCGTGAAGATCGCGGACCTGATGGACTGCACGGGCCTCTCCGAAGAGATGAAGTATGCCCACTCGATCAGGTTCATCGCTGAGCGCGCGCCACTGCGTATTGTGCCTGGTGAGAGGATAGTCAGCTCGGCCACATTCTCAGAGGCCGCAGCTCACACCGTACCGATCTATGGCGGGTCGAGTGTCAGCCACACGACCCTCGGCTTCGACAGGGTCATGAAAGAGGGCATCAAGGGCCTGAAAGCACGCATCGAGGAGCGTCTGGCGCGCGGCGGGCTCGACGGCAAAGGCACCGACCTCCTGAACGCGATGCTGATCTGCGTCGATGCGATGTCCCACTGGCACAGCCGTCACCTCACGCACCTCAAGGATCTGATCGCCAGATCCTCGGGCGATGAACGGGCAGCCTACCAACGAGTGCTCGCCAACCTGCGAAACGTGCCGCAAAATCCCCCCAAATCATTCGAGGAAGCTGTTCAGTCTCTCTGGTTCCTGTTCGCATTCCAGAGGCTGTGCGGCCAGTGGTCCGGGATCGGGCGCATCGACGAGATGCTCGGCCCCTACCTCAAGTCTGATCTCGAATCCGGCAAGCTCACGCTCGACGAGGCCAGGGAGATACTCGCGCACTTCTGGATCAAGGGCACAGAGTGGATCAGCGGACGGCTCTGCGGCGGCGGCGATGCGCAGTTCTACCAGAACATCATTCTTGCGGGAGTCGACGCCAACGGCAATGAAGTCACCAACGAGGTCACTTATCTCGTCCTGGATGTTGTTGAGGAACTTCACATCAGCGACTTTCCCATTGCCGTGAGGCTGAACCGCCGCACTCCCGAGAAGCTGCTTCAGCGAATAGCCGAGGTCCAGCGACGCGGCGGCGGAATTGTCGCGGTCTACAACGAAGAGGTCGTGATCGACGCCCTGGTCAAGTTCGGCTACCCCCGCGAGGTGGCTCGCACGTATGCCAACGACGGATGCTGGGAAGCGATCATTCCGGGCAAGACCGCCTTTATGTATGCGCCCTTCGACTCCCTTCTCCTGCTCCAGAACGCGCTGGGCTTGAGCGAGGGGATGACTGAGACGCCTGACTATCCGGAGTTTGAGAGCCTCTATTCGGCCTATCGGAGCGAACTGCGGAAGCAGATGGACCGGCATCAGGTAGGTGCAGACGGGTGGTGCTCGAACGCAGCTCCGGCAGCAATGGCCTCCCTGTTCATCGACGACTGCATTGAGAAAGGTCACGGCTACTACGACCGCGGCGCGCGCTACAGCGTCCTCGCTCCGCACATCGGCGGTATAGCCAACACAGCCAATGGCCTGCTCGCGATCAAGAAGCTGGTTTACGAGGAGAAGCTCCTCACCCTGAAGGACTATGTAGACATACTGCGCTCAAACTGGCAGGGGCAGGAGAACCTGAGGCGGCTGGTTCTGAACCGCATCCCCACCTACGGTAACGACGATGACCTCGCTGACTCAATGGTCCAGCGCATCTATGACGACTACACGTATATGGCCGCCGAATGCAGGGAGCGCAACGGCGTCAAGCGCCCGGCCGGTATCAGCACGTTCGGACGTGAGATCGAATGGCTCCCGCAGCGCAAGGCCTCGGCGGACGGCCACATGCTCGGAGAGCTGCTAGCAACAAACTTCTCTCCCTCGCCGGGCACAGATAGATGCGGGCCAACGGCGATGCTCAGGTCGTACTGCAAGATGGACTTCACCAAGCTCCCCAACATCGGCACGATCGAGCTCAAGATACTGCCGGCGTCACTCAAGGGCGAGAAGGGGGTCAATGCGCTCGTCGGCCTGATGAAGGCTTTCGTCAAGCTCGGCGGATGCTTCATGCACGTGGACGTAGTGGACACGGCCATGCTCCTCGAAGCACAGAGGCATCCGGAGAACTATCCGAACTTGTCGGTCCGCATAGCAGGCTGGTCCGCACGCTTTGCAACTCTCGACAAGCAGTGGCAGGACATTGTGATCGGCAGAACACAGCAGGTCGTCTAGCCTGCCTGAGGGTCCGGACCTGTGGTGCCTGCCGAACCATGCGACTCACCCACCCCAACAATAATGTTAAGATAAAGCTCATCTAACACAACCCTAACCTTGCCGGTCTATGCTAGCTTCTGGACATTGTCCAGGAGGTCAGTATTGAGAACACTTACAGTAGCAGTATGGCTCGTTATGGCGATGGCTATCTGCCCGGAGATGGGTATCGCCCAGGATCAGGCGCAGCCAGACCCGCGCAACGAACTGCGGGAGATCAGGCAGAGGCTTTCCGAACTCGAGAAGAAGCTAGACGATGAACGCAAAGCCCGCGAGTCAGGCGCTCCGACCGTTACGACCGCTCTCAAGGGCTCAAAGGTCCGGATCGACGGCCGCATCTTCGCGGGCATTTTCGACACCGGGGCTCAAGGCCCCTACCCCAACTGGAGCACAGACGTCAGCGACGCCAAGCTCCGGTTCACATTTCTCCCGGCGGAAAACGTCACAGTAGTAACCCGCCTCAGCGCAAACAGCCTCAAGAACCCTGAGTTCGACTACTTCTACGCTGACTTCGCGCGAGCACTGCGGCCGTCAAACACATTCCGCCTGGGGCAACGCAAGATCGACGTGGGCCAGGAGACCCTGGCCGACAACCCGGTCGAGAACATGCTGATCACGAACTCGATTTCACATGTATCTGGCTATGGAATCGGCCTTGCAGCGCTGGGAAGACTTGGAGGGCCAGAGTCACCGCTCTATGAGATCGGCTTCGTCAACGGCCCAAAGGGAGTCCTCACACGGCCAAGCACCGGTCTACCTGTGAACGTGAAGATCGGGACGCCTCTCCCATACAACCTGTTCGCGTCGGCCAGCTTCTTCACCACCGGCAGCCTTGGAGGTTCTGACCTGTCCGCAATAAGTGTCGCCGAGGTCAATAGCGCCCCGACGGGAGCGACGAGCTGGTCCAGGGATCTCTGGGAGATCGATCTGCGCTACAACTACGGCCCGTCCGGGATCAGGTCGCTGATCCCGACAGGAACTCTCCCGCCCGTTATGTTGGGGCTCACCTACGGCCGGTTCGACGACAGCGCCACCGGCGCGCCCGGCAGGGGTGGCAGCTACTGGTTCGCTGAGGGGCTTGTCAGGCTCAGTCCCAAGATGTGGGCAGCCGCCCGCTACAGCACGACTGACCTTGGAGCAGGCCAGTTGGCGAAGCTCGGCAAGAGTCCCGTCGCCGTCAATTCCTATGCTCGCACTTCCATTGGCCTCGGCTACGCACTGACGGAACTCGTCCAGTGGAAGATCGAATGCACCAACAACAACACCAGCGAGGGCACTCCGGCCCCCAGCCTGAACCAGTGGGCGACGGGCATCGCGGCGAAGTTCTAGCCTGCATTGTCAGGCTAGACGTTGGATAGTCACGAGCGAACTCAGCGTCGGTATCAACTCAGCACTGCAGGGCTCGGCGCCGGTCTTCGCAACCCGGATGGCTATCCTACTCGTCCGCTTCCTTGGTCCGGCCATCGATCAGGGCTCTGGCGGTTTGGATTTGCTCATCTGTCCCCATCACGATCAGTTCGTCACCTTCGTGCAGAACGAACTCAGGACTGGGATTGGGGTGCAGATCCTCCGACCTCCGCCGCGCTGCCAGAAGAGTGACCCCACAGGCCTTCCACGGGTTCACCTCCGCGAGCGTCTTGCCTATACTGCCGGATCCGGGGCTGATGGCTATGGTCGCCATCTCCGTATCCTCGCTGTCTTCGTGCACAACAAGGTCAAGAAAGTCCATCACATCCGGCCTGATCACAGCCGCCGCCATACGCCTGCCCCCGAGCACGTAGGGCGACATTACCCTGTTGGCGCCGGCGTGCCGCAACTTGTCCTCGTTCTCCTGCAGAATCGACCGCGCCACAATGAAGAGCTTGGGGTTGAGCACCTTGGCCGTCAACACGATGAAGACGTTCTCCTCGTCCGAAGCTGCGACCGCTATCAGCCCTCTGGCCCTCTCGACACCTGCCTTGATGAGGGAAATATCCTCAGTGGCCTTCCCCTCGACGTGTGGAGTATCCTCGGCCTTGAGCTTAGGCAACTGCTCAGGGTTCCACTCCACGACAACGCATGGCACGTTGTAGCGGTTGAGGTCCTTAACTATCTGCTGGCCCATGCGGCCGTAGCCGCAGACTATGTAGTGGCCAGACATCGATTCGATGATCTTATCCATCGCTTTCCTCGCAATCTGATCTTCGGTGGCGAAAACGAGATCGACCGCCTGAACTGCGGCGTCCTCAAAGGGGCTGAACACGAGATTGGCGCCGGCCTGGCTGAGATCGGTAGATTCCGCCTCATCATAGGCCGCCGCTGCTATGCGTCCGGTATATCCAGAGTGCCGAAGGCCCTCCAACAGCGCCAGATTGGCTTCTCGGTCACGAATAGAGCTGATCGCCCACCTGATACCTTCCAGGTGCAGCGTGCGTGCAAAGTCCGGGTCTCTCACGTCCCCAAAAACGGCCGACATCTGCCGCTCATTCCAGCGGCTCACAGCCTGCGGGTCGAAATCAATGCCGATGACTCTTCTTCCTCTATCCTCAAGCTGCTCAGCAATCCGCGTACCGTAGCTGCCAAGCCCGAAGATCATTGTGTCCGCGGGCTCCGGCCCTGTGCTCTTAGCGGCGAGCAAACTTTCTCTGCGACCTGCTCGACGTCCGAACAGGCCGGCAAGCGGCGCCAACCGATCGGATATCTGCCTGGAATAGTTGATCGTGTAGGTCGAAAGCCCGATCGTCACCAACGCCACTAGAGTGATGAGACCCACCACTTCTTCGCCAATATGGCCGAACCGGGCTCCAAGCGCCGCAAGTATCAGCGAAAACTCACTCACTTGGCCAACCGTCAGGCCCGCAAGCAGGCTGGTTCGCTGCCTGTAACCCATCAAGACGGTGATAACAAAAACGATGACAGGCTTGGCCACCAGGGCGAACAGTGACAGAGGGATCGCGGCCCATATCCGCGGACCCAGCGCCCCAGCGTCAAACGCGCCGCCGAGCTCGATGAAGAAGAAGAGGAGTAGGAAGTCTCTCAGACTCGAGAGCCTCGCTCCTATCGCCTCTTTATACTGCGTTGAGGCTAGCGAGACTCCCGCGACGAATGCTCCTATCTCCTTGCTGAACCCGAGCGCGTCTCCCGCGGCGGCGAGCGCAAGAGCCCAGACAATCCCAAACAATACTAGAAGCTCGGACGACCTGGCAACACGCGCCAGCAGGCGAGGCACCACCAAGGCGCTGAGAAACCAGGTCAGGCCAACAAGCAGTGCGCCCTTTGCAACGATCAGCAAGGTCTGATAGCCGGCCTGATCGGGATCACCACCGGAGAACGCCGACACGAAGACCATCAGCAGGACAACCACCAGGTCCTGCACAATCAATAGACCAAGAGCGATACGGCCGTGTAGTGACTCTGTCTCCCCCCTGTCGGAAAGGAGCTTCACTATGATAATCGTGCTGGAGAACGTCAGCGCGGCCGCCACATATAGCGAGGTGACCGGGCCCATCCCTAGTGCTCGAGACAGTAGATAGCCGCCGGCCGTGGTAACTGCGACCTGGCTAAGCCCAATAGCCAGCGAGACCGCGCCCATGCTGCGCATCATCGTGAGGTCTAGTTTGAGACCAACGATGAAGAGCAGCAGCGCAAGACCCATCTCAGCCAGCAGGTGAACCTCCTCCGTCGATTCGACCAACTTGAGCCCCGACGGACCTGCGAGGATTCCTACCGCGATGAACCCTATGATGGGAGGCTGCCTGAGACGCGTGGCCGCGACTCCTGCTATTGTGGCGATAAGCAGAAGCACCACGATTTCGTCAAAAAGCGATGGAAGCTGAATGTCCGGCATGATCAGTTGTCTGAGCTAGACGCGCGTCCTCTACTCCGAAGTAGGGTCAAACCTGTGGAATATGCCGCCCGCGATGCTGACCCCCGCCGCCCCTAGGAGCAGGTTCAGCAGAGCGACAGGAATCACTATGATAAGAATCGGCAGCTCGAACCAGCTCCAAAGAGCCACCACGAGCACGATAGTAGGGCCCATCACGAACGCGGTCAGCAGGAAGCTCACCATCCCGCACAGGTAGTTCTGCGCCACGTCCTTCATGTCAGGATACATCAGGCTCGGTATCGCCGCGGCAGCCACGTTGGCAAACCCGACGAAAGGCGTGCCGATCATGAACGCCAACAGCATCTCGTTGCGCGCGGGAGGGGCCAGCAGCCACAGGTAAACCGAGAACAGTAGTATCCCACCAGTCAGATATATGGTCGATGACAGCACTTGGGTTGTGATAACCTTCCAAGCCGCGACCGGCATCGACTTGACCACGTTGGCGTACCTGAGGTCCGACCGCATCTCCCCCTGCGAAGTCATCGCAAGGATCCACATCATATAGGCCAGCATAAGCGGCGAGTCCTTCAGAAAACGCTCCGGCAGAAACTCCTTGACCAGAAAGACTATCACCAGAGGCAGCAGGATCATCAGCCAGATCTGGCTTCGGTAGACCCGGTGCCTCAGCACCAGGTTCTTCCACAGGAAAGCTGTTGCACCAAGTCCGAACGCAGGGATCGACCAGCCCCTGGCGCGCAGGTCTCCCTTCTCCTTCATAGCGTCTACGCGGATATCAGTGAAATCGCGCGTGCGCATCGCCATCCGCCGCTTTGCGAACTTGACACTTATCCCCAGCGAGGGTTCGTAGACATTCTCCTTGCGCGACATCAGCAGCACGAAACTCGCCCCCGCCAGCAGCCACAACAGACCAAATAGCCCCCACTCGTTGGGTGTAATCCCCTTAAGCGGCGCGAGCACCAGCTTTGCGCACCACATCGCCGGCGCAAAGACGGTGGCCATAACGGGAGACTTGAGGGCCGTAAGGGCATTATCCAGGCTGATGCCGCTCTTCGCATACTGAATCGCGCCAAAGGCAAGAACCGACGCCGGCGCCAACACAAGCACCGCCTTGACGAGTTTGCCCGCCTCCTTCAGCCGCTCGAAACCGAAGGTGAACACGATGTTGATCGTGTGTGCCAGGTTCACGACCATAATGATAAGCGCCAGCACGGCCAGAATGCTCAAAAGGCCATCCGGCAACATGCTCACGCCGAGTCTGGCGAATATCGGAGAACCCATGAAGATGAAGAGAACCGCCACATACAGTGCGTACTTCAGGTAGTCCTTGATCAGCTTGACCAAGAGCACCTTACGGCGGCTGATAGGGGTCGGGAACATGAAGTCGATATGCGCAATCGAGAATACCAGCAGCCCGGAGCTGAACGCGCCATACATGATGGCAACACTGCCGATTGACAGCGCAATAAAAACGATGGCCTCGACGACCTCCGACGGCAGCGAGCCGACCAGATCAAGCCGCGGACCCTGCGGCCTCTCAATCCCACCGGCCATCCAAAACAGGCTGTTGATGAAAGAACCGACGGTTGTGGCGACAAGGATAATCACGGGGATCAGCCGCTTCGGACTGCGCGTGATGTTCCTGATCGAGTTGATGAGCTGCCTCAGCTCAAGGAAGATCAGTGGTCGCAACGGACTTCCCCTCTTCAGTCAACGTCAGGAACAGATCCTCGAGAGAAGCGTTCTCACCCATCCTCGCGCGCTCGTGCAGCTCGCCGAGGCTCCCTTCGGCAACAATCATGCCTGCCCGCAGGATGATGATCCTGTCGCAGAGCCGCTCGGCTGTATCCAGCATGTGGGTACTGATCAGGATCGACTTGCCCGCGCCCCTCGAACTGGTGATCATCTCCTTGAGCTCGTGAACACCCTTGGGATCGATCCCGATGAGAGGCTCGTCCAGAAGCACCGCGCTCGCCTCGTGCACGAATGCGCACGCGATGGCGAGCTTTTGCTTCATGCCCTTGGATAGGCTCAGAACCAGGTCATTGCGGCGGCTGTAGAGGTCAAAACGCTCGAGCAGCTCGCTTGCACGCTCCTCGAAGCTGTCCATTGTCTGATAGGCCATCGCGATGAAGCGCATGTGCTCCATCACGGTGAGCATCTCGTAGGGAGTGGGAACCTCTGGAACAAAGGCCAGGCGTCGCTTGACTTCCTCTTCGTTCTCGGAGAGAAGGATGCCGTCAACCTCGACCTGCCCGTCCGTTGCCTGCACAATGCCGGTAATACAGCGCAGGACCGTGGTCTTCCCCGCGCCGTTGGGCCCCAATAGGCCGACTATCTCGCCATCGGCTACCTCGAACGAGATGCCATCAACGGCGAGGGTGCGTTTGTAGTATTTGACTAACTCGGTGACTCTGAGCACGTAACCCTCAGTGCTTTGACGCAAACACAGCAGGTAATGTTTCGACGCACCGGGTTTACTACCCTTCCCGGAGCAGACTCAGAGGCTCAAGTCCCGAGGTCGTAGAAGTGCCGTAGGGCCGGACACAGAGGTCCGGCCCAACGAACTGGTGAAGAGGCCGCTGCCATAGAGCTGTAGCGGGCGTCTCTGACGCCCCTGGAAGGCATCAGGGACGCCTGCTACGACTGCGGATCGCTCGACTGCGGTCCATCACAACAGCGTGACTGACTGGTGTCAGATCAGGAGCGTCTGCGCAGTAGACCGCCAATCCCGACAACGCCGGTCAGCACGACCAGGATCGAGGACGGCTCAGGAACGCTCACGATGATCGGACCAGTAAGCCCGGTACCGAAGGGCATTGGCGCCCCTTCGGGAACGGAAACGGAAACGTGCAAGCCAAATAGAGGATCCAATCCGTTGTACTCGAACTGGCTGTAGTCAAACGTCTTGGAAACGCTGCCCATGCTGGGGGTTGCAATGGCTTCGTTCTTCGAATTGTTGAGCCACCCCGCAACAACGAACGATGTATCATGGGCAGGCTTGGTGTCCCAACTCCAGTTGCCGATATCCACACCATTGGCCACGATATCGTTTCCAGCCATACCCGTCTTGTTGACCGCAAACACACCCCAGATCAGGGTGATGGGGTACTGCACGGCGTTCAAGATCAGGTAAGCATCGGAATCCAAAGTGACCGTGTAGGACAACTGGCTCGATGTGTAGAGTGGAGAGAGATCCACGCCCGAAACGTACACGGGCTGGAAGGCTGACGGGTCCGGGGCAGGATTGGCACTAGCCGCACTGCAGACGGCGCAGAGGAGCGCGAGTGTGATGAGCAGGCGCATGCCCATAGGGCGCTTTAACATCTGTTCCTCCTTCGTCGGCTCTCTAAATGGGAGCTTGCGTGTATCGCAGTATCCGGTGGCGTCGTGCATTACTGCTTTTCCCCGTGGCATCCTGACAGGGGTTATTCGCATTATATCACACCATCCGCGCCTGTCAAGGGGTACCACTGCACATATCTGGACCATTTATGGGTACGCGTTTCGAGAACAAGCCCAGCCATTGTACCAAGTCTATCATAGTGGGAGGCCATTCCAACACAGACCGGCCGCCACCGAAGACGATTTTCGGCGGCGGCTGGAGCACGTGGTTGGAGTCGGCCAACCTAGTTGAGACGCTTGTAGGTCAGGATAGCTGATCCAGGCTTGGTCGCGATCCCGACGGCAAGTCCCTTCTCCATCAGGTCCTTGCCGAGAGTTTCCGTAACTGCGTCAGTGTCCAGATCACTCAACCTGTAGCGCGCTTCAGGATCGAGGCCTGAGAGCTTGAAGGTCCCTGCGGCTTCGTCGCTCTTGTCCCGCCTGAATGCCTGCACGACGCCCTCGCCAGTCTCCGGCCGATCATACTGCCACGCTATCCAGACATTGTCTGCCAGGCTGTAATCGGTAAGCGGATAGAAGTCGTAGAAGTAGAATGGCGTAACCTGCCTGAACTGCGCAAAGAGCCGCTTGGCAAAGTCATAGTTCAGATCGGTTCGTCGGGCATCGACTCCGACAGTGGTGCTGCCGGACATCGCGGACCGGAAGAAATAGGCATCCCAATCGTTTGGCTGCGGAAC
Organism: uncultured bacterium; assembly: GCA_964523735.1. Classification (GTDB taxonomy): domain Bacteria; phylum Armatimonadota; class UBA5829; order UBA5829; family UBA5829; genus CAZFYZ01. Next base: position 16,216 of record CAZFYZ010000075.1, read on the forward strand.
CCTGGGGCAATCCGGCGGGGGGATCACTGACTGGCCGACCATGCAGCCCGTGCCGCTGTATGGAAGCCACGACGCCAACCCGTAGTGGGCACACTGCTGGGCGATCGGATCGAAGTTGCAGTCTGTCCGATGAAGCGGCACCGCCCGCCGCATAGTCTCGAGGTCATTGCGACGTCCACCGGACGCGCATGCATCGATTCGCAAGTCGGGGTGCCGCTGCAGCAGCGTATCCCAGAACTTGAGATATGCCTGGTTGTGCAGGTTCTCGGTGATCCCCTGACGGTCCGGTGTGTCTTTGCTCTTCCAGCAATCGATCGGTGGGATGTTGAAGTCCTGTCGGTAGATGTCGATCCCCTGCTCCGTGATCATCTTGTCGATGTGCTCCGTCAGCCACTGAGCAGCGGCGGGTTCGGCGAGGTTCAGCAGGAAACTGCCCCAGATCCCCGGGATCAGCCAGTCCGGGTGATTCTTGGCAAGCCAGGACTCTCTCCACCCAACTCGCTCAGGCTCAAACCACGCGATGAACCTCTTCCCTCGGGAATGGGCATAGTCGCTGACAGCCTTCAGGCCGTTTGGGAACTTGGTCTTGTCGACTTCCCATGTCCCGGTCTGCCACCAGTCACCGCCGCACTCGAACCAGCCGGTGTCGATCCACCAGTAGTCCACGTCGAGGCCCTTTTCAAGGTAGAGCTTGAGGAACTCCTTCTGATTCTCCTCGGTGATCGCCATGAACCCGATCTGCTGCTGATTGTTGCCGCAGAGCTGAGTCGGCGGTAGCTTGCCTCCAGCCGTGCGAGGCATGTTGTGTGCGACATAGAACCTCCGCCACAGATTGCGCCCGCGATCCACGCTGTCCCCCTGCCAGAAGAGCATCACCGTCAGCGGCGACCGGATTTCCTCACCCGGTTTCAGCTTGAAGCGCGTGTTCTGTTGGCCTGCGGTGACGTGTAAGCCGGTTGTGTCATCGCGAGTGAACTCCGAAGACCACTGGCCAGGCCAGCCGATCACGATGACACGTCCCCCTCTTGGCGTCTGGAGGTTGAAATAGGGCCAAGCGCCACTAGTGGCTTTCCCCTCGTTCGGGGCGAACTTCTCGACCGTACCGGGCGCAAGGGTCTTCTGGAACGGCTGGAAGCTCGCGGGCGCATTTACGTCGCCGCGGTTGCCGTGGAGGACGTAATCGCCATGCCCCCCTCTCTCTTCAGGAGAGGGGCCGGGGGAGAGGTCAGCACGCTCGATCCGGGTATCCAGCGACTTGACGTTCTCGATGATGGGGGTGTCCTTCTCGCCACTGTTCCTGAAGTAGAGGGTCCACTCGACAGCAGGGTAATCGGAGTACCTGACGATCACGCAGCGCACTTCCAGACCTGTAGCCTCGTGCTTGTATGTCTGGACCATCTGAGTCCGATTGGGGTCGAGCTTCTTGGTCGTCTCGTCGAACTTGCACGAGACGAGAACGTCACCGACAGACTTGCCATCATAGGTGAAAGAGAAAGGGGGCCATAAGGTGGCACTGGTCGGGGCGTGCCGGACCGGCCGGAATGCTTCTTGAGCCCAGCGATGCATTTGATCGATCTCGGGCTTGGTGGGTGTGACAGCGCAGGCGGATCTGGCCATGATGACGACAACTGCGGCCATCAGACCAAGGGTCAGGTACATACGCATTGGATGCTCCTTTGGCTGTGGATACCCCTCAACCTGCCGGTCTCGACAGCAGATCCGGCTTCACTCTAGCCCAACACCGCCCGCGTGTCAAGAACCGCCGCTTAACCGAGAGTGTTCAATGTTGCGGGAATGTCATTTCGAACGCAGTGAGAAATCTGCTTTTCGCGCGTGGCG
>CAZFYZ010000076.1:0-4850 GCA_964523735.1 uncultured bacterium
GTTCGGGATCATCAGCAGGAGGCCTTGGGAGGCCGTGAACGTGGTCGTCAGGGCGCCGGTTGCTAGCGCTCCGTGGACAGCGCCTGACGCGCCGCCTTCGCTCTGCATCTCAGTAACCGAGGGGATCGTGCCCCAGATGTTCTTCTCGCCGCGGGCGGTCTTCTCGTCGCAGTACTCGCCCATGGTCGAACTCGGCGTAATAGGATATATTGCGATAACTTCGTTTGTGGCGTGGGCTACGTGCGCAACCGCCGCGTTGCCATCGAAGCCCTCCATTCGTCGTGCCATTGTCTCTCCTTGTTGAGAGTTGAGTGTTGAGAGTTGAGAGTTGAGCGTTACTCAACATTCAACTTTCAACACCCAACTAGTCGATTACATTTCCCTGCGCCATTGGAGCGCCTGGATAAGCGTCGCCTGATCGGCGTAGTCCATGTCGGAGCCCACGGGCATGCCGTGAGCAATTCGAGTAGCCTTTATCCCGAGTGGCTTCAGCAGGCCAGCGATATACATCGCGGTCGTGTCGCCCTCGATAGTTGGGTTAGTGGCCAGTATGACTTCCGTGACGCCTTCACCGACTCGAGCCAGAAGCTCGCGGATGCGAAGGTCCTCCGGGTTAACGCCGTCCATCGGCGAGATGACTCCGCCCAGGACGTGATAAAGCCCCCGGAACTCGCTGGTCTTCTCCATCGCAACAACGTCCCTCGGCTCGGCGACAACGCAGAGCACAGAACGGTCGCGACGGGCATCGGAGCATATCTCGCAGCGTTCCTGATCGGTGAAGTTGTAGCAGACAGGGCAGAGCTTGATCAGGTCCTTTACGTTGACCACTGCCTCGGCGAGCGCGTGCGCATCCTCTTCGGATATCCGTAGGACGTGAAACGCAAGCCTCTGCGCGGATTTCGGACCGATACCCGGCAGTTTCTCGAACTCGGCAACAAGCCTTGCTAGTGGTTTGGCGTAGTGCACCCTGTCATCCTGGGACCCGTTCGATGCCTCTATGCTGGCTCGAATGGGGTCCGTACACACAAATAACTGGCGGGCAGAAGGCGCCCGCCATGGAGAACAACCGCGCGCTGACCGCGCGGACTATATTCGCCTAGATATTATAGCAAATCGGGAGGATCAGGGGAAGGCCTGGACGCCTGTCAGGAGACAAACGCATCCAGAGTCAAACCAGGGGATATGCTGCGGCGCTTCGGAATGAGCCAGACCTTGAGCCCGGCAGAAATCGGCTTGCGGCAGCATATCCCGGCCTGTTCCCTTGCGGGAGCAACTACTCAGAAATCGCCTGGCTGGGGCAAGCCTCGATGCAGGTGCCGCAGTCTATGCAGGTGTCTTCGTCAACTATCGCGAGGTTGTCCTCGATCTTGATAGCTTCAACCGGGCAGGCATCCTTGCAGGGCCCGCAGCCGGCGCACTTGTCTTTGTCAATCTTCACTGCCATTGGTTCTTGAGTTTCCTCCAGGTTGTCATTTCGATGGAGCTGTGGCCCCATGCTATGAAATACTTCTCCGGCAGGCGCAAGAGTTCCTTTCGCTCCCCCGCCAACAGGCTCCGAATCTAGAGTCTCTGCATGTCGCCACAAATATTGTGTGAATCCTGAGCCAGAGGCGGAATAACTCTAGTGGCACAAACAACCATCTTTTCCTCCTTCCCTCCGGGCTTCGCAGATGCGAAGCCTGCTTTTTGTACAAGGGTCTGGAGGAAGCAGCCTGCTACTCAGCCTCCTTCAACTCGAATAGGTAGTGGCCCGACCCGACTTCAAAGGCGAGCCACTGCTCCGCATGCTTACCACTATTGATCCCGTCGCGGGGCAGAAACTTGCCGCCGCGCCAGACCGGCTTGCCGCTTTCCGTGATAGTCGCCTCTTGCTTGCCAAGGGTGGGCACGAATACCGTGGCGGAGGAGTTGGCGGGAACAGTTACCTTGAGCCTGATGCCCTTCGCAGTGAGCTTCCAGTCCGACTCGACCACGCCTCTCACGGTCTCTATCTTGGCACTCGCCCACTTCAAGTCACCCAGAACATGGGGTTTGACGTCAAAGTGCTCCCAGCCCGGGCGCCCCTGATCCGGGGACAACCCCGCAAGCGCTTCATAGAACCATCCGCTCAGGAATGCTTGCGCTGGGTGATTGAGCGAGACCCACACCCCCCAGTCCACGCGCAGTCGCCAATACTCCCATATAGTGGTCCCGCCGTTCTCGGTCATGAAGCCCCACCCTGGAGCATCCTTTCGCGTGGCAACCGTGTACGCTGTGTCCGCCCGGCCGCCGTCAGTCAGAGCGGCCATCAGATAAGACGTGCCGGCAACCCCGGTGCTCAGGTGCCCACCGCGCTTTTCTACGTCCTTGACGACGTTTGCAAGCACGGCCTGCCGCCGATCATCCGGAACAATGCCGAACGCCAGTGGCAGTGAGTTCGATAGCTGGCTGCCGCTGCCGTAGTTGGAGGTCTTGGGGTCCAGGAACTTCGCGTTGAAGGCACCTACGATCTTCTGGTGCAGTTCCATGTACAAACGCGCATCCTCCTGCTTCGCTAGCTCACCCGCGACCAACGACAGGAGCTCGGCAGTGCGCGCGTAGGCCGCTGTGGACATGAGATCGCCAGGGGTCGGATCGTACGCCAGCCAGTCACCGTACGCATTGCGCGTGACAATGGATCCTTCGCCTGCCTCACGGCGCAGCATCTCGACGTACTTCCTGACGTCATCATAGTGCTCTGCCAGAAGCCCCTTGTCGCCTGTGTGCACGTATGTTCTCCAGAGAATCAGTGGGTACGCGAGCGCCCACATCGGGTCCGGACGTGAATAGACCTCATCCGGCGCACAGGACGGGATGCCGCCATCGTCTGCCTGAACGTCCTGGATGTCGCGCAGGAATTTGTTGTAAGCTGGCGGCATGTCGAAGCTGTAGAGCATTGCATACGATGACACGTGCGCATCCCCCAACCAGCCCCCACGCTCATCCCGCTGTGGGCAGTCCGTGGGAATCGAGTGGAAGTTGTCACGCTGGGTCCAGAGGCAGGCGTCGTAGATCCGGTTGAGCAGATCGTTGGAGCACGAGAAGCTGCCGCGTCGATCAAACGCGGTGTGGACTACCTTGGCTTCGATCGACTCCAGAGTCGGCGTCCCCGGGAACCCCGTTACCTCCACATAGCGGAAGCCGTGATACACGAACCGGGGCTCAAGGACCTCGGTCCCCTGCCCCTTCAGTGTGAAAATGTCTGCCTGGGGCAGCGGACCGGGGTTGTCGACTGGACCGAGGTTGTCAACGTTGATGGTTCCGTCAGGGAATAGGGACTCGGCGTGGCGGAGCCTGATGGAGGTACCGGCCTCGCCCTGAGCGCTAAGTCTGCACCACCCAGCGATGTTCTGGCCAAAGTCGTATACCCAGACCCCATTCTTGGGGGACGTGACGCTCTTCGGCTTCAGGGTTTCGATGACCTTGATCGGCTGGATGGTCTGGGCCCGGAGTTGTGACGTCGGGCTTTCTGCGACCGCGACGGGTTTCCAAGAGGAGTCGTTGAAGCCCGGTTCACTCCAGCCTGGCTGCTCCAGGCGTGCATCGTAGGTCTCACCGCCGAAGACCCAGCAGTCAGTGATTGGGCACTGGCCAGACCTCCAGGACTGGTCTGTCGTAATCACTGCACGAGTCCCATCCGTATACGTGACCTCGACTTGGGCGAGCAGCGTCAGGCTCTTGTCCCACCACCAGCCCTGGCCGAGCATCGCCCCGACGCAGTTCGGCCCACGTTTGAGCAGCTTGGTGACATCGTAGACGCTGTAATAGACACGCTTCCCATAGGTCGTTCGCGCGGGGTCCAGGACCCGGTCCCCAACGCGCTTTCCGTTAATCCACAGCTCATAATAGCCGAGGCCGGTGACGTAAGCGCGTGCCTGCCTGACTGGATTCTCCAGATCGAACTCACGGCGGAGCATGGCCGTAGTGGCAAACACCTGGGATACCCTCTTGCCGTCAGTGAGTCGGCTCAAGCCCCAGCCGTTCTCTTCGACGCTGTCGAGCGCACTGGCTTTGGTGCCGTGGGCTATATTTGAGCCCTGCGTATCCCGCACCTCAAGCTCCGCCAGCGCGAATGCGGGCGATGATCGCTCTACACCCCCGAGCATTGTTGCCGTGACACGCACGTACCGGGCTGTCTGATCTCCAACGTCAATGACTATGGGCTCGGAGGTCCCAGCCAGTTGGTCAGTGTTGCCACGATCCGCCAGGACCCGAGATTTCGCGAATTCAGGTTCGTCGGACGCCTCTATCCTGTAATGAATAGGTAAACAGTAACTTTCGGTCAGCACCTTGGGAACGGTTGGCGCAGTCGGGAATCGCACCGCCTTGGCAGGATAGAGGGCGACGGAACTGAACTTCCTCGCTGCACCAAGATCAACTTGAACCCACTTCTCAGTATCAGGCCTACCCTCAGGCTTCGACTGATAGCCTTTCCCCTCTGCGGCTTCCCCGCTTATCCAGTCAGCAGTCCAGTCCGCAGGTTCCAGTAATGCCATTTCGAATCGAGCAGGCTGGCTGAAGTCTCCCGCCGCGCCGTTCTCGTCCCACACGTGGACCCGCCAGAAGTACTCCCGACGACTGGCGAGTTGCTTACCGGCATAGCGAATCCCGACGCAGTTCGACGAGTCGACTTTGCCGCTGTCCCACATATCAGGCTTGCCCGCCGAGAGAAGCTTCGTGTTCGTGGCGACTTGGATGCGATAGGCGCTCTGGCGGGCGCCTCTGCGATTCGACTCTATCCGCCACGAGAAACGCGGGTTTGGCTCATCAATCCCCAGAGGACTGGCGAGGTACTCGGTCAACAAGTGTTCGGCGCTGACAGCGGGCTTTTC
>CAZFYZ010000076.1:4860-6998 GCA_964523735.1 uncultured bacterium
AGTTATCAGCAGCCTTATGAGGTGAAGCGGGCTGCCACGGATCCAGCCACCATCGGTAGCACAAGCAGATTCAGGAAGATGGCGCTCATATCAACATACTCCAACTCGTAGTGCGGGTTCCACACAGGAGTTTGATCTGCAATGAGCCTTATCCTGCACTCTGTTCTCAGTGGACGAATTCTTGACTCCACCCAGGGCGAATGCTATACTACCTCTGGCTGCAAAGGCGGCATCCGTCGACAGGCTCAGGATGATGATGCAGAAGGGCGGAGTATGATCCGTCCTTCTGTTTTCGCATGTCTGGCTGCGAGCGCGGAATATGCAGTCCTAAGGCAAGGGTGGGATCAGTTTGGCAAAGCTGAACATCGATGTAGCACAGGTCAAGAAGCTAGTCGAGCTCGTGGAGGCGCACCATCTTCAGGAGCTGACGGTTGAGGAAGCGGACCTTTCTGTCACGGTAAAGGGGCCGTCCGCTGCGCCGGTTGTGGTTCAGCAGGAGTTCCAGGCCGTGGCGCCGGCTGTGGTCGAGCAGCTTCCAGTGGCGCCCATTGAAGCCGCCGAACCGCCGTTGGAGCAGTTCGAGGGCAACATCGTCGATATCGTCGCGCCGCTCGTGGGCGTGTTCTATCGGGCGCCCTCTCCCGACGCCGCTGCTTTCGTTGAGGTTGGGGAAGTGATCGAGGTCGGCTCTGAGGTTGGACTCATCGAAGCCATGAAGGTCTTCAGCCCCATTCCCAGCGAGATCGCCGGCGAAGTCGTCGCCATCCCGGGAGAGAACGGCAAACTCGTCAAGCAGGGCGAAGTGCTGGTGCGGGTTAGAGTTGCCGAGTGACCAATTGTCGAGCAACGCATCTACCTAAGTGACTGCCGGTCGGACTTCGGACCCCTGATTTCTGACCTCTGTTTTGCGGGAGATCCACTTGAAGGAAGTCATCAACATCGGGGCAATCGGGTTCGGAGTAGTTGGCTCCGGAGCCATCAAGCTTCTTATTGAGAACCAGGACGCCATAGCCCAGAAGGTCGGCGCAAAGCTCGTCATCAAGCGCATCGCTGACCTCGATATTACCACCCCTCGCTCGATCCACGTAGACCCGTCCATCCTCACCACCGACGCCAACGACATCATCAACGACCCGGAGATCGACATTGTCATCGAGACGATCGGTGGGCTGAAACCAGCCGGTGACTTCATCAGGCGCTCTCTCCAGGCGGGCAAGCACGTGGTAACGGCCAACAAGGAGTTGATCGCTAAGGAAGGCGTCACGCTTCTGCCTGTCGCGGCCGAACTTAAGCGCGACCTGTTGTTCGAAGCGTCAGTCGGCGGTGGGATTCCGATTATCAATCCACTGAAGACGTCGTTGGCAGGCAACGAGATAACCGAGGTCAAAGGCATCGTCAACGGCACCACGAACTACATCCTGTCCCGGATGAAGGACGAGGGGCTCGGCTTCGACGTAATCCTCAAGGACGCTCAGGACAAGGGCTACGCCGAGAAGATAGATCCAACATCCGACACCGAAGGATATGACGCTGCTTACAAGATCGCGATCCTTGCCTCCATTGCTTTCACAAGCCGGGCCGACGTAACCAAAGTGTACCGCGAAGGCATCACGGCTATCACGGCCGAGGACATGCGCTACGCGGACGAACTGGGGTTTGTAGTCAAGCTGCTTGCTATCGCCAAGCTTGTTGACGGGGCTGTGCAAGCCCGCGTACATCCCACGTTTGTTCCCAAGAGCCACCCTCTCGCCAACGTCAATGGGGTCTACAACGCGATCTACGTCAAGGGCAACGCGGTGGGCGATGTGATGTTCTACGGCAGGGGAGCGGGATCAGATGCGGCGGGCAGCGCGGTCGTGGGAGACGTGCTCGATATCGCGCGTAACATTCGCTTCGGCTCCACGGGCCGCATATCTTGCACGTGTTTTGACGAGCGTGCAATGCTTGGCGTAGAAAGCGTCCGCTGCAAGAACTACGTCAGAATCATCGCGGAGGACAAGCCGAGAGTCCTCGCCGCGATTGCCGATGCGTTCGCCAACAGCGACGTCTCCATAGAATCCGTTCTCCAGAAGACCTGCGCGGATGCCAGCGCCGAGATCGTGTGGCTCACCCATGAGGCCAGCGAACCCAACGTTCGC
>CAZFYZ010000076.1:7008-10031 GCA_964523735.1 uncultured bacterium
GTCGTCAAAGAGATCGGCAGTTGGATTCGCGTCGAGGAGTAGCTGATTCCGCTCCACGAAAAGTGGAAAAACAAACTCAATCGCCGTTCCAGAGGGGTAGGCAGTAGCAATGCAATCTGGTTGCTTTCAACGTGTGCCACTGATTGAACGATACAGGGAGTTTCTCCCAGTCACAGACACCACACCCATCGTCTCGCTGCTCGAGGGCTTCACGCCGTTGATCAGGCTTGACAGACTCTCGGCTCAGATCAGCGACAAGATCACCCTCTACGCTAAGTTTGAGGGAATGAACCCCACGGGCAGCTTCAAAGACCGCGGGATGACGATGGCGATCTCCAAGGCTGTGGAAGCCGGGAGTAAGGCCACTATCTGTGCCAGCACAGGCAATACCGCCGCATCCGCTGCAGCCTATTCGGCCCGCGCCGGTCTTGTCTGCGCGGTGATCCTGCCCAGAGGCGCGGTCGCGATTGGCAAAGTGTCGCAGTCGATGATGCATGGCGCGAAGGTCATGGCCATCGACGGCAACTTCGACGACGCCTTGCGCATCACGCTCGAGATCACGGAGAACTACCCGATCACGCTGGTCAATTCGCTGAACCCGTTCCGCATCGAGGGGCAGAAGACGGGCGCTTGGGAGATATGCGATCACCTGGGTCACGCGCCGACGTACCACGCGATTCCAGTCGGTAATGCGGGCAACATCACGGCGTATTGGGCCGGCTACAAAGCCTATAGGGCTGCTGGGGTAGTCGACTCGCTGCCGACAATGCTCGGGTTTCAGGCAGCCCTGTCGGCTCCGATCGTGGATGGCCACCCTATCGAGAAGCCGGAGACTATCGCGACCGCCATCCGCATCGGCAACCCCGCAAGCTGGAAACAGGCAGAGGCCGCGCGGGACGAGTCCGGTGGCTTGATCGAGAAAGTCACCGATGAAGAGATTACCGACGCTCAGAAGCTCCTGGCCAGCACCGAGGGGGTGTTCTGTGAGCCTGCGTCAGCGGCATCCGTTGCCGGGGTCATAAAGAAAGCTAAAGAGGGGTTCTTCAAAGAGAAGTGCGAAGTCGTGTGCGTGCTGACAGGCCACGGGCTCAAGGACCCCGACCGCGCAATCAAGATCGCGCCGCCGTTCATCGAACTGCCGGCGGACACCGAAGCAGTAGCCAGGGAGATGAAGCTTACATGATCGTGACCTCGACCGATATCAAAGGCCTCAAGAAGCACATCACGGGCAAAGTGCGCGACGTCTATGATCTGGGGGACTCGCTCCTGATCGTAGCGACCGATCGACTGTCGGCCTTTGACGTGGTTCTGCCGACGGGGATACCGGATAAGGGCAAGGTGCTGACGCAGCTTTCGATGTTCTGGTTTGGTATGACCAAGGACATCATCGAGAACCATGTCATCACGGCTGATATCGACGAGATCGTCAAGCGCATTGGCGCTGCGGGCGCGGAGAACGCGGAGCAGTATCGCGAGATGCTGGATGGCCGCTCGATGGTCACCGTCAAGGCCAATCCCAGCCCGATTGAGTGCGTGGTTCGAGGTTACCTGGCAGGCTCTGCCTGGAGTGAGTATTCGGCGCTGAGAACAGCTTCCGGTAACGGCGCGCCTATTGTGCTTCACGGCGTTGAGCTTCCGGCGGACATGGTCGAGTCTCAGAAACTGCCGAAGCCTGTCTTCACCCCGGCAACCAAGGAATCCAGCGGGCACGACATCAATATCAGCGCTCAGCGTGCCTGTGAGATCGTTGGCGACCAGATGGGAAAACAGCTCGAGGCAATGAGCCTGGCGGTCTATAGTAAGGCATCTGAATACGCGGCCAGCCGGGGTATCATCATCTGCGATACCAAGTTCGAATTCGGCACATTGGACGGCAGGCTGATCATCATCGACGAGGCGCTGACTCCGGACTCGTCCAGGTTCTGGGACGTAGACCTTTACAAACCTGGACAGGGCCAGCCGAGCTTCGACAAGCAGTTCGTGCGGGACTATCTGCTGACACTGGACTGGGACAAGACCTACCCAGGACCGGAGCTGCCGGCGGAGATCGCAGAGAAGACAGCGGAGAAATACCGAGAGGCGTATAAGAGGATCGTGGGGCAGGATCTTCCGTAGGCATGTGCGGAAGGGAAAGCGCGAAATTCCCCTTTCGCATTTTCGTTCTTTCGTGCTTTCGTGACAAAAAGAGGTTTGCGAGCAGATGAAGTATCTGCTGGTCATATTCGATGGAATGGCGGATGAGCCGCTGGCGGAGTTGGACGGGAAGACTCCGATGCAGGTGGCGAGGAAGCCGTTTATGGACGAGCTTGCCGAAAGTGGCCTCGTCGGCGCCGCAATGACGACGCCTGAGGGGATGCTGCCCGGCAGTGATGTCACGAATATGGGCATCCTCGGCTACGATCCGCATGAGTTCTACACCGGCCGGGGCGCGATTGAAGCGGCAAGCCTTGAGATTCCAGTCGAGACATCGGACGCTGTCTTTCGCACCAACCTGGTTTCGACGGACGGCGAGCTGATGCTCGATTCCAGCGCGGACCACATCAGCACCGAAGATGCGCGCGAACTCATCGGTGTAATCAACGAGAAGCTCCACACCAACGTTATCAGCTTCTATCCCGGAGTCAGCTATCGGCACATCATGGTCTGGCGCGGAGGCTCGGATAACGTCCGCTGCACCGCCCCCTACAAGTTCCATGGCAAACCGTGGCGAGACAAACTGCCAGAGGGCGATGGGGATCAGAAGCTGCGCAGCCTTATAGAAGATTCCTATGAAATCTTAGACAGCCACCCTATCAACCGCCGCAGACGAGATGAAGGCCATCTGCCCGCCAACATGATCTGGTTTTGGGGAGAGAGCCATCTCCCGCAGATTCCGAGCTTCTTCGCGAAATTCGGCAAGATTGGCGCGGTTGTAGCTGCCGTGGACTTGATTCGTGGGCTGGGGCGCATGGTGGGGCTGAAGGTGATCCAGGTGCCCGGCGCGACCGGCTACATCGACACCAACTACCTCGCCAAGGGCCAGT
>CAZFYZ010000076.1:10041-14194 GCA_964523735.1 uncultured bacterium
GCTGCGCCAGCACGACTTCGTCTGGGCGCACGTCGAGGCTCCCGATGAGGCAGGGCACGAGGGCAAGCTCGACAAGAAGATCGAAGCTATCCAAGAATGCGACGAGAAAGTGCTGGGAACCATTCTCAACGGCATCAAAGCTCTCGGTGAGGACGTGCGCATCCTGCTGATGCCCGACCACCCCACCCCTATAGCGACCGGCTCACACTCGTCGGACATGGTCCCATTCATCCTCTTCGACTCCCGCAAGTCACAGAACAACAGCCTGCCGTTCGACGAACGAGCGGTGCATGAGACCAAGCTCGTTGTCGAGCATGCGCCTGATCTCATGAAGACGCTGCTCGAAGTGGAGAGCTGAGAGTGGAGAGCGCAAAGCCTCACTCGATGCCGCTCGAGACGCCCGACATCCTCGTCGCAGCCACAACGCGCGGCATGTTCGCGCCGGGAGACAGAGTGCTGGTCGCCGTCTCGGGCGGGGCTGACTCCGTCGCTATGCTTCACGCTCTGCACACGCGATCGACTGAACTCGGCATCTCGCTGCACGTCGCGCACCTCAACCATGGCATCCGGGGCACAGACTCCGATGCCGATGAGCAGTTCGTGCGGGAACTCGCGGCCGGATTCGCCCTCCCTCTCACTGTGGAGCGAGTGAGCGTCCCCGATCTGCGCGCGCAAACAGGCACCGGCGAGGAAGAGACCGCCCGTATGGCCCGGTACGATTTCCTGCAGCGCACCGCCGCGCAGGTGGGCGCAGACAAGATCGCCGTCGGACACACGGCAGATGACCGCGTCGAGACCGTACTGCTCAACCTGGTGAGGGGAACCGGAATCAACGGACTGGCCTCCATCAGGCCGGTCAATGGGAACATCGTGCGGCCACTGATCGATACCTGGCGCTCGGAGATCGAGGCCTTCCTTGAGCATCACGGCCTCAAGTATAGGCTTGACCAGTCAAACCTGGACACTGACTACACTCGAAACCGGGTCAGGCACCAGCTCATCCCCACGCTAGAGCGAGACTACAATCCTCAGCTCAAGGGGGCGCTGCTGCGGTTGGCGCGTGTTGCGGAGTCGCAGAGCGACCTCATTGCCAGATCAGCAGATCAGACTGCGACAGCCACCAGATACAAAGGCAACCTGGACGCCGGGCTCCTGTCAGAACTGCCCGATGCGCTCCTGCACCAGGTCCTTCGCTCCCAGATCGAAAGGGCGAAGGGGGACCTGACGGACGTCAGCTTGGAGCAGATCGTGCGAGTCGCTGATGCCATTCGCTCCGATGACGACTTCACAATCACTCTGCCGACAGGAGAGATCTACGCTCAGCGCACGGGCACTAGCTTCTCGATCTGGAGAAAGCCGAAACGCGAGCACATCAAGCCTTTCGACTACGTGCTTGTTGTTCCGGGGCTGACTCCTATCCCTGAGCTGGGGATCAGTGTGCAAGCAGAGTTCCTTAGTCACGGCAGTGCGACATCTTTGCCCCGCGAGGTTGCCATGCTCGATGCGGAAGCCGTGAATGGTCTACTGCGGGTCAGGAGCATTGCGCCGGGTGACAGGATCACGCCCCTGGGGATGCGAGGCACCAAAAAACTTCAGGACGTCTTCGTGGACAGAAAGATTCCCGCACACGAGCGAGGGCGTATTCCGGTTGTGGTAGACCAAGAGAAGATAGTATGGGTTGCTGGCGTGGTCTCCTCGGAGGCAACGAAGGTGACCGAAGCCACGAAACGGATTATCAGGCTGCGCATAGTGCAATAATGGGCGAAGCCTATGCCCCGCCCATCGTTGACTCATTGCGTTCCGGCCCTACGGAACGTCGTCCATCATCGGGCATTGATGCATCCTCATCTTGCCTTTCATGTCCTGCATCATCGTCCGCAGCTTAGCACGCTGGTCCGGCGTTAGAACACTCAGGCCGCTGACCTTTGCATCGATGCCTCGATCCCGGATCTCCGCCTTGTCCCTGTCGATATCCGCCGCGAGCGCCTTGATCGCGTTGGCATCGATTGGGTCGGCCATCCAGAGGGTCATCATCTGCTGCCTCTTCGCCCTCAGGTCATCTCGGGTCGCCTGCGTAGAGGTCACGAAGTCCTGGTGGATCTGTCTGATCTGGCTAACCTGGCTAGGGGTCAAGTTCAGCTCTTTGGTGAGCTTGTCCAAGTGTCCCTGAAAGCCCATCCCAGGCCCCCACTTCATGCCGCCTCGAGGTGGCGCGGCCATGGCCACGCTAGCGACAACGACCAAGGCGATGACCAGTAGAGCGATCATCAACTGGGTTCTCATCGTATGAAATCCTCCTAGAGGAGAAGCTTATCCAGCATAGTCTGAGAACAGACCATGTGAATTTTACCCCAATTGAGGATCTCAGGACCGACGGGCAGTCACCAGAGACCGCCAGTAGAAATCGGAGGCGAGACTGTCTACCGCTACGCCCTTTTGAGAGGCTGAACAGTGGACGAAGTATCCGTTGCCGGCGTAGATGCCGCAGTGGTCGATGTAGGAGTACTTGCACTGGAAGTACAGACGATCCCCGGGCTGAAGCTGGTCGAGCGGGACTTGCTCGCCGACTCGGGCCTGCTCGCGGGCGGTCCGTGGAAGCTTGACTCCGTATTTCGAGAAGAGCATTCTCACAAACGCTGAGCAGTCCATCCCCGAGGTCGGACTCGTTCCGCCAAATACATAGCGAATGCCGCCGCAATCAAGAGCGGAGCTCACTACCGCTTCACCGAGGCTTCCCGGACGATCCGGACTGCCGCCGCGCGAAGCGAAAGAGCCCCGGGTGGGTTTCGCCTGCGGCTTCTTGTCCTTGACAAGCTCGTAGCCGGTCAACCTGACAAGGTGCTTGGATATCCACCCCGTGGACCCATTCACCATCAGCACGCCATACCAATCGCCCTCGTCCTTGACTATTGCAAGTGGAGTTTCCTGTTTGACGTTGGCATATACGCGCGAGCCGCCGGAGCGTTCGCGATGGATTGAGGCCTTCGGCGCGGACACAACTCCGACCTTGCCCACTGTCACGCTGTTGACTTGCGACTTGGCAGCAGGGGACGCTTGCGCTTGCGTGGACTCAGTCGCCGGCGTACCGGGTGAACTGAGGTCCGGCGCCTCAAGCGACAGAGTAAGTGTCTCAGCCACGCTCACGCAAGAGCAGGCTGAGATAAGTATAACTGCGATGATAAGTGCTAATGTCGGGATACGAACCAAAACGCTGCAACCTCAAAAGAAAGCGGTAACCCTCAGTCAATTACCATTGTCGGCAACAGGCTCACCCGTTTATAGACGGGAAAAGTGCCGGGATAGTTTCCGTGTCCGCACGCCAGGAGGCGTCAGAGACGCCTGCTACACCCCTGGCCACCGTACGCTATGAGGCGTCGGAGACGCCTGCTACAACTAGAAAACAGCAAAGGTACCAGGATTACCGGGCGTCAGAGACGCCATCTACAGCCCGGGCTACCGTTTCATCCATCGGTTTGTCTTAGAGTCGTAATCATACACCGAATGAGTCAACCGGTCAATCTTGACGGTCGCCATCTCCCGTGCAGCCTTCGCCGTCGCAGGTTCGCGGTACTCGTACCGCAGAACGCCCGGCCAGACGAAGAGGAACACCAGAGCGAGCAGCACCGTGACAAGACCTATGCCGCCAGACGCACCGCCGTTATGTGCATCCGCCATGTCTTACCTCCTTGTAACCTTGATCGCGGGGTAGAGGGCAATGTAGTCCGTGAAGCGGGATCCATAGTAGTCATCGTTGGACTCAGCGACCAGACCCGCGCGGTGACTGTACACAGTTCAGCCCAGGCGGATCGACGAAGCCGGTAAAACTGCGGCAGGCGGACAATCAACTTGCCTGGCTGCCTGCTCCTGCCCCGCCTCAACGAGGCAAGCGCCCTGCCCGGCGTGAGAACCGTGACCCACCTGGGCCAATCGCACCATATTCTTTTGTCTGGTGTGAGTTCTACCGAGTTTGGGATGCAATCAAACATGGAGGCTTGTTTAGGGGGAATCGTAAAGTCAGGCGCCGGACTGCCGGGATCGCAGGAACGCCTCCTCAGCAGCTTTGAGGTCGGCTTCACTCAGTCGCTTCGGAGAGGACTCTTCCTCGACAGGCGGCTCAGGCGGCTCCGAGGAGCTGTTGGCGGCAGGAGTCGGG
>CAZFYZ010000076.1:14204-17761 GCA_964523735.1 uncultured bacterium
CCCCGAGGCGCACCTCTCTTTTCGGCGGGTTCAGAGTCTGCTGACTGAGTTTCGGACTTGGAGCGCGTGCCGGATGGCTTGCCACCCTTCACGACCTCAACGTCCTTCGCGGAGACCAGTATGCGATAGTTCATCTTGAGCTGCTTCTGCTCCGCGGTGAGCCTGTTTCGCATCTCGTCGGACAGGCCGTCAAGCCAGCGCTTTCGCTCCGCCTCCTGCACTGCCAGATGCCGCTTCCGCATCTCCTCAGTGAGTGAGGCAAGGTCTACGTCAACACATACCGAGCCGTCATCGTACACTCGATCAACACTGCCCTCCAGCCCACCGAAATAGGAGTAGTACAGTCCCGACTTTGCATCATCAGCCGTGGCCTCACGGTTCACAATCCTAACGCTATCGCCTGCTTTTGGCGCCATCCACAAACCTCCAGAAATGAGAGTTCAGCAAGACTGACAACATGATAGCACGTTCGCGCGGATGGTCAACCGCTGTGAGCAAGAGGTATGAGTTTAGTCTTCCGGGAATGTTTCCTGCCGTAGGCCCTGAGTAGGCCCGGTTGACGGGCCGTATCGAATGGGAGCCGGCTGCACGCGGCAGGCCGCCTGCTGCAGGGGAACTCCGGCTCGTGCAAAGGCCTGACTTCGTGCCATGCCTCGTTCCCGCAGCATGTCCAGCTGAGACCGTTGTACTGAGTAAGCTCTCTGAGCTCCTGCCGCTGTGGTTTGTTCCGAGCTGAGTCTGGTATAATGGTCGAGATACAATACCCCCCTAGGTAGGTACACGCGATGGCTGACGAACCAAAGCAAGACGTCATACTGAGGCTTAAGAAGATCGAGGGGCAGGTTCGAGGACTGCAGCGGATGATAGATGAGGGAAAGGAATGCGCGGAAGTGGTGCATCAGCTCTCGGCCGCACGCAAGGCCCTCGATAAGGTGGGCTTTATCATTCTCAGCCACCTCATGAGCGACTGCCTGGCGAAGGCCAATGATCGGGACAAGGAGAAGCACATGGAGGAGGCAATGAGACTCTTCCTGACGCTGTCTTGAACATCCGCCTCGGCGGGGTGCTTTAGAGTCCGCCGAATGGCGGAACACTAGTAGTGGGCCACATGCAGGATTAGTCTGTGGTAAAGGCTTCCGGTATGGATGAGTTGTCGAATGACATCCGAGGGGCCAGGAAGACACTCCTGACCCTCGTTCAGATAGCCCGCTGGTTGTGGGTGGCCAATACGCTGGTGCTGACCATCGCGATTATCTACTCCAGGATAGAGGTCGCTGTCCTGGCCGGTTTCACTCTGGTGCTCTCGCTGCTGATCGCTGCAACAGCCAAGCGAGCATCCGGCTATCTACGCAGTGCCGTCAGGGCTCTGCGCACATCCAGTATGTAGCGGGTCCATGAAGCAGACGGAAGGGCAGAAGCTGCCCTCCCGTCAGGAACATTCGCACTGGTTCTGTGAGCCTACTCGTGTTCAGCGAGCAGAGCGTCAACGTCGATTTCCTCGTCAGCCTCGCCGATGATCGCAATCGGCGTCAGACAGGCAACGTCTCCGTCATCCGGCGTCACCAGAATCTTCTTAAGCACTCCGCTGAAGTCTGACTCGACCTCAACGTTCGCTTTGTCGGACATGATCGTGACAAGAGGCTCGCCCTTGGCGATAGCATCCCCTTCATTCTTCAGCCACTCAACGACGGAGCCTTCCTCCATCGTCTGCCCACTAACGGGCATAACTACAACATGAGCCATTTACAGTCCTCCACCTTTCGGAAGCTATGCAAGGCGCCCCAGAAGGCGCCAGGCCATCTCTAGTAATTGGGCGTCAGGAGCACGCCAGCGATCTTCTTGAGGGCCTCGAGCGAACCTCGATACGCCCAAACCTGTGCCTGATCATCGACTCGAGTCTGGCCGGTGCCCGCGCCGATCCCGGGGATATGATACTCAAGCTCGTTCCACTTGCTTCCATCCATGTCCACATTGCAGGCCTGAGTCGAGTAGCCACGGTAGTCGGGATCGTCCCAAGGGACATCCACGTACTCACCGGATGGGTTGACGGCAAAGTTGCGGATGATCAGCGCCCACTGGTCGCCTGCCTTATGTATATACCCAACTCGTCCGCACGTAGCAACCGCTCTGATGCCGATCTTGGCTGAAACGTCGCAGGTCATCTTGTAGAGGACGAGGTTGTCAGAGATAACGAGGTCGCTGTCCGGAATCTCACCAAAGATGACCTTAGGCTCGGTGCGGGAGTAGGTTGGGATAATCAGGTCGCCGCCCCACGGCATCTCGACCAGGTTCCAGAGACCAACTGCTGCCTTTGTGTCTTTGCTCGACTCAGCAAGCTCCAGGGACACAAACTGGGTGTAGCCGGCATACGACACTCCCTCAAGACCTGTCAACCCACGCTCGTATCTCAGTGGATTTGGCGCCGGGCCGAACGACTTGCTTATCTTGAGGTCGACGGTGGTCTTCAGCCTTGAGATCGAGATCGTCATATCGCTGACGAGCTTGAAGCTATCGCAGCAGCACTTCTCGATTTTGTAGTTGCCGGGATCCAGCGATCGCTGCTGAACATACGCATCGAGCTTCGGATAGTTGGGCAGGAACGTATCGATCTCCGGGGCGAGCCAGGTCCGGTCGCCGCCGGTATTCTGCCATGCTTCGCTCCCCAGAAACTCCTTCGCGGCCTCAGCCGATTCGAGAGCCGGATTAGTCCAGTAGAAGTTCTCTTGGCTTCCCGGAGCAAAGAGTCCAAGCACGCGGCCGCCGTATGGCAGAACCAAGACTTCGGAACCGTCCGAACTCTTGTACATCTGCGTTTCTTTTCCTGCCGACTTGAGTACACTGATCAATCTGTCTCGCATTTAGCGAACCCCCAGTCTAGATGTTAGATGTTCGATGCTAGAGGCTAGAGCCTCGATAACAGGTCTCTTGGGCCGCAATGCGCAGATCCCCAAACACGGTACGTTTCCGGCGGATCCGGCACCGCTTAAGCAACACCGGTTTCGAGTCCGGTGTCCAAAGACCCCTTGGCGAACAGCGCCACGTTTTCCTTCATCTGATCAACACCATACAAGCCTACTACAGACAAGTGGGCGATCCATCACCGCTTTGCCCGGGTCACTGCAGAACACGACAGCCTCGAAAAGCGGAACTGAAGCTCCAGCGCCCCAAACGAGGTTGAGGCTAGAGCAGTGGGCTGATCAACACCTCGCGACTGGCGAGGGCATCAATCTCGTAAGGCCGCGAACACGGCGGGACGAGACACGTGAACGAGTGCTTCAGGGTGATGTCCCAGTCGGCGCTCGGTCCGCTGATCCTGCAGTCGCCCATCGTCGCGGTTACCAAGTGCTGGCGGCTGACAGGGCCAACCGTCAATCGTTCGCCGGCTGCACGCACGACGCAAAAGGTCGGAAACTCGGTCAGGGTCTCGACTTCATCAGCGCCACGAACACTAAGCTGATATTCCAGAGCAGGCAGTTTCGGCCGAACCGCCATCGTAGCATTGCAGCCATCATCGAGATGCAGCGCTCGCCCGCGATTGTAGTCGTAGAGACGGTAGG
>CAZFYZ010000077.1:0-5953 GCA_964523735.1 uncultured bacterium
GCGCGCAGTCTGTCGCTCGGCAAGTCAGGCTTGATCGGCGTTGTCGTGACGCCCAGCATCCTGAGCGTCTTCGACACGATCATAGGGCCCATCGACCGGGCGATACGCGCTGCCGGGTATTCGCTGCTGCTTTACACGACCTCGGGCGACCCCGAGAGTGAGCGTCTTTGTCTCGAAGACCTGATTCAGAAGAGGGTGGCTGGAGTAATTGCTGTACCCAGTTCCCATCCAGCCGACAAGAAGTGCTACCAGGACGTGGTTGACAATGGCATCAAGCTCGTGATGCTGGACAGGTGCGTCAAGGGCCTCAAGGTCCCGCAGGTCGGCGGCGATGACTACGAGGCCGGAAGATTGGCAACCGAGCATCTGATCTCCTTGGGCCATCGCCGGATTGCCTACATTGCGATCCCCCGAACCTCCTACGCCGGCCGTGAACGCGAACGCGGCTTCAGGGACGCGATGGCGTCTGCGGGGATCTGTGTTGACAACTCCATGGTTGTTTTCGCCGGTCTTGGCGAGGAGTACGGGAAGATGGCAATGGATCACCTTCTGTGCCTGGGCAATCCGCCTACAGGCGTTGTGGCCCGCCACGATCTCACGGCCATCGGGGCGATGCGACACGCGCTAGCCCGCGGCCTGCGTGTGCCGCAGGACATCTCCATAGTCGGCAACGCGGACATCTCTCTTTCCGATATGGTGCGGGTGCCCCTAACAACCGTCCAACATCCGACCGCCGAGATGGCTGCCATGGGGGTACAGAAGCTGCTGATGATGCTTGATGGCGGGGAAGTGAAGCCAAAGATCACGAGGCTGCCCGTGCATCTAGTTGTGAGATCGTCCTGTGCTGCTCCTGGAGTCTCTGCCTAGCTCCTACTACCAAGCTGATCTGATGTCGTCGCTGGTGCGCGGACGGACAGTCAGCACCGCCTGGCCGTCAATGGTCTCGATGCTGACGATGCCTGTCACTGCAACTGGACTACCGGTCTGGGACCGGAGGGTGACCAGTTGAGCCGTAACCGCGTCGGGGCTGGAGAGCTTGGATATGTCTATCCTCAGTCCTGTGTTGCCCGTGCCGTCGGCAAGATTGCTGCCATCATCGAGGTAGAAGTAGGTGGGAGCCTCGGCCGAATCCAGGGCTGTCACGCTGCCCCAAACTCTACCCAGCAGCCCATTGGTTGTCCTCGTGCTCCGGTTGACCGTGCCGACCGGCCTTACTGCGGTTCCGGTGGCTCGCTGAACACTGTCTGCCTGGATGTGGAACTGTCCCGGGATTCCCGACAAGTATCCCTCAACGGTAATGGTCTCGCCTTCCAGCACGCCAGCAGAGCCGGAGCCACCAACGATCTTGACACCGGCTACTCGGTTGGGATCCTCGATGAAGAACCCGTCCGTGAACGCAGCGCCGCCGCAGGTTGCCGTGCCCGTCACGCCTACATAGGTTCCAACGGGTAGGTTCTTCAGTTCGGCGATTGACGTGACGATCGGCTCAACGCTCTTCAGCGCGAAGTGGCACGAGGCATCTCCGCCATCCGGCACCACTACGCTCTTCACCACAGCCGGGTAGGGGCTTTTCGACGCTTTGAGTGTCACATCTCCCGCGGGCAGGATTATCAGATAGTATCCATAGCTGTCGGTGACGGTGCCAAACCGCCCGTCAAGGGTAGATACCGCGGCACCCTCGATCGGCTGATCTGTGTCAGCTGTCCTGACGTAGCCACTGACGGTGCCTGGTCCGGTAGGACTCGCTTCAACCGTGGCGATCAGCCCCGTAAGGTCGTTCTCCCAGTTAGTCCCACCATTGCCAACGGCGAAGTCGAGGCGATCACCCGCCAGAACCGGCAAGATTAGCCACTTCTCCACGACTGGCGAAGCGCCCGAGGCATCGGAGTAGTTGTTGGCGTAGGTTCCCGCGAAACCGGAAACCACCCCCGTGAAGACTTGGAATAAGTTCTTCTGCAAGTGGCAGTGCGTGGACGTATTCGCCAGCCCGGAGAATCGAAGATGGGCTATCGCGTTCATGTCCCGTGGCGCGGTCCATCGAACAGACGCAGTCTCGCCCAAGTAGCCGGGGCGAATAGCGATGGTATGCGGCCAGGTCGGGTTCAGCGGGGGCAGGCAGCCCCCCTGTTCCTGTAGCTCTCCGTCGGACCAGCTCTTCAGAGCAAACCCGCCGGTGTAGCCGGCCGGATTCCCCGGAGCCTGCGCCACCTGCCACTGACGCAGCGGTTGCTTTGGGCTGGGATCGGCGCAGAACGTGTAGGGCACGAAGGTCCAGTTCGAGTCGATGTAGCCGTAGGTCCAGTCGCCTGATGGGTTCTCGATTCCCTGGAAGTCGTAACCCGCGTCCCAAATCTCCTTGACGAAGGCCAGCTGCCTGTTGAGCACGCTCGCCTGGCCGCTGGTTACAGTATGAACCACGATCGCCTGCTCGAATCCTGCCTTAGTGAAGCGAACCGTGTGCTCGCCTGGGGGCACTGCCAGTTCATAGTGCCCGGCAGCATTGGTCACGGCTTCCAGGTCGAGATCTACCACGTGCACCCTGGCGTGCGCAACAGGCGGATTCCCGGGCTGGTCTGATGTCACAGTCCCGGCGATCTGTGCCGAGGCAGATCCCGCAAACACGATCAGGAAGAGCAGTGCGGTAGGTGCCAGTCTGACAACCACGTGTAGTCTCAAAGGCGCTCTCATTCTTGGCCTCATAGGTGGTTGTTCCGCATTTCTCGGGGGGATCACCCGGCCATTCACTCTCAAAAGATCACCTTGTCTGCATTCTACCATGCTTGCGGCGCCCGATGAGGGCAATCCGACTTGAGAGTTGCCGGGGTGTCTAGACGGTGAGGCGAACACGAACTGGGCTTGCTGGGTTGCAGGAATGCTTGTGGTTGTCGGGATGAGCGCGTTCCGCCTCGGGAGACTCCCTCGTGTCCCGCGTTTCCCGAAGCGGCTGCGAATGGTTGACCGGACGCTCCTGCCAGAGAGCGCCAAGCCTACCTTAGCGGGTCGAAATTCAGGTTCAGATACTGCTCGTGATGGATCCACTTGGAGTGACCGTCGCAGAATGCGAAGTTGCATCCCCCGACGTGGACGTCAGAAGGCTCATCAGTCCCGGGGCCGAAGTAGCCGTCACAAATGGCTTCTATCGCGCCGCTGAATTTGTTCTTGACCCCGGATCCCTCATCGATCAGCATGACGCATCTGGCGGGGCTCCTAACTTGCGAATCCGATAGCCTGGCTGGCAAGTCGCTGCGATGGAAGCTCTCACCGGCGAGGAAGCAGTTCATCGAGTAGCTAAGCCCAAACGACCACGAGTTTCCCTTGGAGTCGCGGACCTTTGCGGTGTCGGACGGGCATAGATACACGTCCTTGTTCTTGTTCACGTACTTGAACAAGGCCCCTTGGGAGACGTCTACGCATTTGACACCGTGACGGCCCGGAGTGCCGAATATGAGCCATACCCAGTTCGACTTGCCACCACTCATATCACCCAGTGGTGCGCCTCCCGGGTACTTGCGCCATTCATCCAGATATAGCCGGAAGCCTGTTCCAAGTTGCCTGAGGTTGTTGAGACACCTTGCCTGTCGCCCTTTCTCCCTCGCTGCTGTGAGCACCGGGAACAGGATCGCCGCCAGAATGGCGATGATCGCGATCACCACCAAGAGCTCGATCAGCGTGAAGCCCTTCCTTGTTCGTCCCATAGTTCCTCCTCTCTCTTGTGGCCGGTATAGCATAGGGGAATCCGTGCCGGGGACTGACAGTGCAGACCCCGGCACGGCAATCCGGCCACTATCTCTGGTGCTAGTCTGTGTTGATGTCCGTGTCAGACCGTGGGCGGATGGTCAGCACCTTGCCTCCGCCTATGTTCTCGATACCGACGACACCGGTTACCGAGATGGTCTTTCCGATCTGAGATCTCAGCGAGGTCAGCACGGCACCTGCCAGGTCAGGGCTGGTGAGATTGGCGATGTCCACTCTCACTCCCGGGTAGCCCGTACCATCGATAAGGCTGCTTCCGTCATCCAGATACAGGAACGACGGTATCTCTGAGGCGTCAACAGCAGTTATGTTGCCCCAGACCTTGGCAAGCAGGCCATTTGTAGTGGCGACGCTGCGATTCACAACGCCGACGGGCTTGACTTCCGTACCCGCCGCGATGTCGAGTGAGTCAGCCTGAATGTAGAGTTGGCCGGGTGAGCCCATGAGCAGGCCCTTCACGGATACCGTGTTGCCGACCAATACGCTGGCGGCGTTTGCGGCTCCGACTACCTTGATGCCGGCATTCCTATCAGGCTCTTCGATGTAGAACCCGTCGGTGAACGTCACGCCGTCGCATACGGCGATCTTGCCCGTGAGCTCGACGTCCGAGCCGATTGGCAGGTCCGCAAGGTCACCGATCCCGACAAGGACGGATGTGGACTCGGTGATGTGACCGGCAACCTGCGTCATATCGGAGCCGTGGCCGTCGGTGAACATGTTGAGCCCAAAGCCGATTCTGTCGCCAGGCACCACGTTGATGACGCCGGTGTAGTTCCACTTGAGTATGGCCGGTTCCGCGTAGTGCTCGATGTTCCCGGTCGCAATGGGCGTGCCGTTCAAGCGTACCGTGCCCGTAGTTGTGGCACCCTGCTCCCAGTTCGGATTGGCGTCGGCAAATTGCGCCGTTATCCTCACTCTGGCGCTCTTGGGCGCGATCCACTCAGCCCCAGGGGTTACGTCACCGGGACCGGGGTGTATGGATACCCCGCCGGCTTCGAAGTAGCCGTACCAGTATAGCCGTCCAGCTGTGAAGTTCTTTCCGACGAGGCCCAGCGCGGCACTGTCCGTACCCCAGCCGGAGATCCCGGCGGTGGGGGCATCGAACTTCTGCTCGGTGCTGTAGGGGGTGAGCACGGTCTCCGTCAGCCCGTTGTAGTAGCCATAGACCCAGTTCCCGTTGGGGTTTGACCCCAGTAGGAAGTCGGCCGCAAGGTCGGCGTCTATGTGATCAGACGGATGCAGTCGGAAGACGTTCGACGTGGTGCCGGTAACGGCAAGAGTGACCGATTCCGGCGTGTAGCCTGGCTTGGAGGCCGTGTACGTTGCCGTGCCCGGTGGCACGTTCATGACGTAGTCTCCGAGATCCAGTGAGTAGGCGACGTAGTCCCCGGTACCATTGGCTACTCGAGCCCCGACTATCGGCTCGCCGGTATCGAAGTTGTAGACGAAGCCTTCGAGTTCTGCAGTCTCGAGCGCGAAGTCACCTGTCGCACTGCCATCTTCAGGCACATTGACAGTCTGTGTGACCGTCGAGTAGCCGTGTTTGGATGCGCGAAGTGTGACATCACCCGATGGGACGGTGATTGTGTACTGGCCGTAGAAGTCCGTCAATGCCCTGAACCGCCCGTCCGCCGTCTCCACAAGGGCTCCTTCGACAGGGTCGGTGCTCGTGCCGGTGCCGACGACGGTTCCTGAGACGATGCCTGGGCCAGTCTGACTCGGCTCAACAGTGGCGATGACGCCAGTGACATCGTTGACCCAGTTTTCGCCGCAGTTGACCGTGAAGTCGATGGCTTCGTTAGCAAGCACCCGGGTGATAGTCCACGTTCCGCTCTTGGGATTGGTGCCGTTCCCATCGGTGTAGCCGCTTCCGCCCGTGCCAGTGAAGCCGTCGACGGTCGTCTGGAACAACGGATAGTAGTTCTGCATGACTGTGCACGCAGTCGACGTACCCCACGGCACCAGCCCCGAGAACTCCGCGTGGATGATCGCGGTCATGTCTCTCGGTGCCGTCCAACGGATGGACACGATCTCATTGACGTCTTGGCTGGGACGGACGCCGAGCAAGTGCGGCTGGCCAACCAGCGCCATGACGCGGTGGTTATTGCCTGCTTCGGCGACCCCGGGCTGGATGCAGCGCGTGAAGCCACCGACGCGCCGGTCATCGGCATTGCCGAGGCCGCCTTTCACGCTGCCTCTT
>CAZFYZ010000077.1:5963-8285 GCA_964523735.1 uncultured bacterium
CAGCGGCGGATAGTAGCCCTCGTACCGTACGACTTCGGTGCTCTTCCAGCTCTTCGACACGATCCCGCCTACCGCTCCGCTCGGATCAACATCCCACTGTCTGAAAGGATCGGCAGGGAAGGGATTGTGGCCATTCGTGTAGGGGATGAACGTCCAGTTCGGGTCGATGTAGCCATACGCCCACTCGCCGGACGGGTTCTCCGTCGCCTGGAAGTCGTAGCCGGCGTCCCATATCTCCTGGACAAACGTCAACTGCTTATCGAGCGTGACCGTCTGGCCGCTGGTGAGTAACTGGGCGGAGGCTGCCGGTTGGAAGCCGCTCTTGGTGAAGCGGACAGTGCACGATCCCGGCGCTGCCATCACCTCGTAGTGCCCAACAGCGTCCGTGACGGCTTCGCTGTCGCTCTCGACTATCGACACACGAACATGAGGCAGCGGCGCATTCCCCTGGCTGGAAGTGACAGTGCCCGTGAGCATGCTTGTCTCGAGAGTCTGGTCGTAGACAACGTTCTCGCCGGAGCCGACGGTGACCGCGTGGGTCGCCGGGGCGTAACTCGCCTTGGCGAACGTGAGAGTGTAGGTTTCGGGAGGCACCGACTCGAACAAGTAGGCGCCGCCCCCATCGGTTGTGGTGGCGACTCCCTCCTTGAGGGTAACAATCACGCCAGGGACCACGGGGTTGCCAGGCATGCTGGACTTGACGACTCCCGAGACTTGTCCTGGCATCGTAGAATCGATCACGAATGTGAACTGCGTGGCATCACTGCCCCAATCGTCTATGATGCCGCCAGTCAGATCCATGATGTCTCCCTCGATGACATCAACGATCTCATTGCAGGTGACACCAACGGCACCCAGAACCTGGCCGGTCCAGAGCTCAACTCCGTTGAGTAACAAGTGGTTGTCGGTAGTTGCAAGCCCGTTGCCGCTCTTGAAAACCGCAGTTACGCTGACCGGGCCGTTGTAGGGGGACGTCCAACGGACTGTTGGTCTGTGCCCCTCGGGGCTTGGGTGGTATCCGAGTGTGTGGGCCTCAAAATTGCCCCAGCCAGTGCTGGCGGGTGCGTCGGTAGAATTGCAGACCACGACACCTTTCGGCACCATTCCGTCGGCGAGGTCCGCGGACCAGGCGGGAAGACCGAACATAGTCCCCCCGGCTGGGTACGGCGTGAACACCCCGATTACGTTCTCATAGTAGCCGTAGGTCCATACGCCATTCGGATTGCCATTGGTGGTAGAGTAGTCGACGCTCGCATCCCATGTCGTGGCGGTCGCTTGTCCTAGCGCTGCGCACAGACAGATACTCAAAACGAGCGCACATCGCACGATCGATTGTGCTGTCATTTACCTTCTCCTTTCTTTGTCTCTCTCCAATACGGTCTTGCTCTCACGCGCAAAAGTTCTCTGCTTGCAGGCACCTCCATTTCGACTAACAGTTGCGATCCGGCCGTCATCCCGCGTCTCTGCGCGGGTATGCAATCGATTGGTGTATCAACGTGCACCCACACCGAGGATGCGCAATCGATTGTCCATCGTCTTAGCCCCAGACGCGTTCGTGGTTCTCTGGGTTGTGCCGACCAGCGGGACGCTGGGCAGCTTCTGTTGTGGGTTATACCATGTTATTCCGGACTAGTCAAGTGGGGATTTTGTCTTTTTTGCCGCTTCCTGGGCAAATTTGCTTAAGACAGCGCGGGGTGGTCCTGTGGATTCCCTCACGATGAGTTCGGCGCCCAGAGCCACTGTCTCCGGAGGGACGTCTTCGCCTCTGATCAAGCTGACCAATGTATCTGTTCCCCTTTGAGCCATCTCGCCGCAAGGGTGGCCGACTGTGGTCAGGGGGACCTTCATCATCCCTGGATTCCAGAAGTTCCCGGTACCTGTAACCGACATATCACCCGGCACCGATAGCCCGGCGGTGAAGCAAGCGTCAATTGCCCCCAACGCGACGGCGTCTGCGCGTGTTACCATCGCGGTTGGAGGGTTCTTCATGGCTATAAGTCTCCGAGCAGCGAGCTTGCCGCCATCGTGCGTGAGCGGCGTGGGGATGATCAGGGACTCATCGACCTCAATGCCAGCGTTTTCAAGTGCATCACGAAAGCCTTTGTCCCTTTGAACACGGGAGGGCAGTTGACGGTCGATGGTCAGGTGGGCGATCCTGCGATGCCCGAGTTCGATGAGATGCTTCGCGGCCAGATTGCTCGGCAGGTAGTCACTACTGACTATCTGCGGAACCTTGAGCCCCTCCAGTGGCTTATACAGCACAACCATCCTGCCTCCGGACTCGACGAACTCCTGGTAGACGGTTGTTTCGGGACTCATGGA
>CAZFYZ010000077.1:8295-17541 GCA_964523735.1 uncultured bacterium
GAGCTCCGGATCGCGATTAGCCCGGCGGTTCGGTAGCTCATTATCTGCCGCAGCACTTCCTCCTCGCCACTCTTCGACAGAGGCGCGCGAACAAGCAGCATCGACAGTCCGTGAGATCTGAGTAGCTGCTCGATGGGGTCCACAATCAGCTCGTAGATCGAGGTGATGACCGGGTCAGCGACGACGCCGACAAAGGTGGATTTCCCAAGTATGAGGCTGCGGGCGATGGGGTTGGGGACGTAGTTCATCTCTCGCGCCAGGTTCTTGATGCGCTGGCGCATTTCCGGACTTACTCGTCCCTCGTCCTTCAGCACCCTGCAGACAGTGGACCTATCGACCCCTGCTGCGCGAGCTATGTCGGCTAGTGTGGTAGACATTCTGTCCTCTAGGTCTAATTATCGTCTACGGTATCTATGGATGTCAAGCAGAAACTGGCCCTTGACAACCTCTAGGGGCCATGGTATAAAGCATCTAGCGAGCAATCGATTGCGCACCACTGAGCAACTTGCCCAAGCTCACCAGAAGCTGAACAACATTTAGGGCGGTTGCTATGGGTCACAGGTCGGCGATCTGCTCGTAAAGCCGCCGGTGATGTCCGGTAGGCGATCATCCACCACACACCTCTTAGGAGAAGGAGATGAAACAAATGAAGATGAGAGTTCTTGTTCTTGCTTGTGCGGCGTGCCTGCTGCTTGCTGTCTCGGCATCGGCCACCGTCTGGGACGTCGCGGATGCTTTTTCCACGACAGCGAATCCGAATAACGAGTGGCGCTATTGGTCTTGGTTCTCTGGTACCATGACCGCCAACGGTGTCTACCAGAGCGACACAAACATCGCCGGCTGGTGGAAAGACGCCAACAGCGCCGCCCCATACGTGCTGCAGACTCAGACAGGCGCTGAGTATGTCGCGGCAGGAGCGCACTATCTGCCCGACGAGGTGACCATGAAGTCGGCGGGCGCCGACTGGGCCGTCATCACCTGGACTGCTCCTGCAACTGGCAACTACCTGTTCGCGTTTGAATACACCGGACGTCAAGAGGGCGGCGCGACCACCGTGCAGGCCTACACTCCCGTCCTCCCGGAAACAGGTTGGGGTGGCGCGTGGGCGACGACGGTCGAATATGGCCAGACCGCGGCGCTCATCTCGGGCACCTACCAGTATCTGCCGTTTGTTGCCGGGCAGGCGTTCGATCTCTACATCCAGGGCGATGCGGTTGGCCTGAAGGGCTACTTCGAGTCCGAAGTTGTCCCCGAGCCTTCCGCACTCGTGGCTCTATTCACTGGTATCGTTGGTGTTGGCTCGCTCGCGATCAGGCGCAAGAGAAGCTAGCTTCCTATCTAGTTCGAATCCTCCGCTGCTGGAGCCGAGTGGCTAGCGCAGCGGAGGATTCGATTCCGTTCCTCGCAACTCCGGAAGAAAGCAGTAGAAATATGCCCAGCAAGTTCGCCCGTAGAGTCCCAAACTATCTGCTGTCGCTGATCGCGGCCACACTCGTCTTTTGCGCGACTGCACCAGCCGGCCATACAGCCGTCTGGAGCTTCGGGGACGATTACTCAGTCGCGCAGAACCCCAACGGCGCGTGGAGCTATGGCTGGCTCAGCTCATTCGGCGATACGATGGGCCTCTACAACGGCATCAGCCAGGCCTCATCGGGAGTACCCGAGTGGAGAAGCGACGGGGCCATCGATCACGGCGTTGCCTGCAAGAACATGACAGGCGGCCCAATGGACGGCAACTACGGCTCGCAGTACTGGGAGACTGACATGGCGGGCCTTCACCCGGGCGAGTTCGGCGATATGGGCACAGTCCGCTGGACCGCGCCATCTGCCTGCCTGATCAGCATTTCGGCCAGATTCACCGGGCAATCATTCGGTGGGGGCGGAACCACGACGGACGTGCACGTTGTCAGGAACGGGCAGAGCATATTCGACGGAGTGATCAACGGTTTTGCCGGACGCGGGTCACTAGGTTTCGCCGATGCCTTCGGGCTGTCTCCGGTGCAGGCCTTCGAGACAGTCCTGGTCATCTCCGCGGGCGACACTATCGACTTCTGCTGCGGATACGGGAATGGCAACTATGGTTACGACATCACCGGCCTCTCCGCCACTATCACCGCGCGCGATGATGCCGGGCTCGTGAGAGGAACAGTCACTGAAGCGGAGATGGGATCTCCGCTCGGCGGCGCAGTAGTGCGGTCGGTCGGTGGCTCCGAGACGACCGAGGTGTTGCCCGATGGGTCATACTCGCTGCTGCTGCCCGTTGGGGGTCGCACTATCGAGGTCTCATACCCGGGTCTCAGGACTGTGACGGCGCAAGTGGATGTGCCTGCCGGCGGCGCGTTGACCAGGGACTTCAGCCTGTACACCGACTACGGTCCGACATACTTCGTTTCGTCGACTGGCGATGACAGCGCCGACGGACGGTCACCCGCAACAGCCTGGAGAACAATCTCGAATGGTGATGCCAAGGGGCTTGTGGTCGCGGGCGACACCGTGCTTGTAGCAGCGGGCGCTTACCCGCAGGCCACCTACACCGGAGTCCAACTGGGTCGATCCGGTGAGCCCGGTCTGCCCATTGTCTACAGGGCGCTCGGCAAGGTGGTAATAGATCAGACAGATATTCCCAAGCCGACCTCGACCTCCTACGGCTTCTGGTTAACTGGGCACGATGTGAAACTGGAAGGTTTTGAGATCATCGGCGCACGATGGGGTGTGTACTTGGCGCCGGCCAGCCATGACAACTCCATTACCGATTGCACGATACACGACCTGATTCCCGGCGACCCGGCTTACACTGACATACGCGGATGGTGTGGCGGCGTCTACATCGCGTCCTCGTCCAGTAACTCTCTGCACCACAACCTGGTCTACAACACCGGCTCTCCCGGCGGGGGCGCCGCGGCTTGCATCATGACGACGGGATCGAGCCAGGGCAACAAGATATACAACAATACATTCGCCCACTCATGGGCGGGAGTCCACGCCTGGTCCAATGCGGGCGTCGTAGGCGCTCACGACATCAGGAACAACATCATTGCGGGCATGTGGGACCACGGTGTCGATAACGGGCAATCCACCGGCTGTACAGGCTCCCACAACCTGTTCTTCGGTAACCCGGTGGACTACGGCACGAACGCCGCCCCAGGCGGCGGCGACCTGGTTGCTGATCCACGCTTTGCGCCAGAGGGCTACCTCCTCCTAGGCGATTCGCCTGCCGTCGATGCGGGCGAGGATCTCGGCTTGGCCTTTTCAGGCCTGGCCCCGGATATCGGCGCGTTCGAGTATGCGCCTGACGTCGCTGGCAGAACAGGCTACATGAAGTCCCTGCCCGACGGAGCTCTGGTCGCCCTTGCTGATCCCAAGGCCGCCACCGTGTCGAACGCGACCTTTGCCGACCGCAGTTTCTACATAGAGGAGCTCGATCGCGCCTCCGGGATCAAGGTCGTGCCCGACACGGTGCTCCCGCCGGTCGCGCTGGGAGACCGAATCACTCTTAGCGGGACGATGGCGACAGAGGTCTCCGGCGAACGAGTGATAAGAGCCGGTTCCATTGATAGCAGAACCGCCGGCCAGCCCGTGAAGCCGCTTGGCATGTCGGGCAAGTCGATGGCCGCCAAGGTCGGCCTCAGTCCGCGTGGCCTGCTCGCGCGGATGTCGGGGTGGGTGACCTATAGGTCGGCGGATGGCAGCTGCATCTACGTTGACGACGGCAGTCGTGTGCTTGACGGCAGCGGGAACATCGGTACGCGTGTCGCTCTTGACGGTCTGGTTCTGCCACTTGGGGTAAGCCTGGGAAGAGACCAGTTCGTCACGGTGACGGGTCTGATCGGCGCGTTCAAGGATGGGTCGGCGTCCGGCGCGGTCATGCACGTCCGAGGGGGGTCGGACATCGCCATACTTCCCGTTCTGCGGGACGAGATCACAAGACGGGCAAGCTGGGTGAGCGAGCACCTGGGAGGGGACGCCGCAACGTTGCCGTTCTCATTCGGCTACGACGGCCGGCCATCGTCCGAGCTGCTCGGCTCGTGGAATCTGGAGAGCGCTTCCGCCGAGATCGATGGCAAGGGTACCCAGCGAACTCTTACCTACACGGATCCCTCCACCGAACTCCAGGTTCGTTGTGAGTCGGTCGAGTACTACAACTACCCTACGGTGGAGTGGACGGTCTATCTGAAGAACACGGGATCGTCTGATACGCCGATCATCGAAGACCTGATGGGGTTGGACTCCAGTCTGTCGATAGGAGCGACCGGGACTCCGGTGCTGCACTACAACGTCGGCTCGCCGGCTGGGCAGATCGATTACCAGCCGCTCGAGGCGGCGCTGACGCTTGGCTCGAGCATGTCGCTCGGTGCCAGCGGAGGCAGGTCCAGCGAGTCCTCCTTGCCTTACTTCAACCTTGGATCGGACGACGGCGGCACGATCGTCGTCGTGGGTTGGCCGGGACAGTGGATGGCTCGGTTTGCCAGAGGCGCCGGAAACTCAGTGGCAGTCACTGCCGGGCAGGAGCAGACCCGCTTCAGCCTGCATCCCGGTGAGGAGGTGCGCGCGCCTCTCATCGTACTGCAGTTCTACAATGGCGACCGAGTACGCTCGCAGAATGTCTGGCGGAGATGGATGCTGGACTACAACGTCCCCAGGCCTGGCGGAGAACTGCCGGCTCCGCGGTACGCGGCAACGACATTCGATACCTATGGCGGCCTCAGTACCACTGCCGATGAGTTCTACTTCATGAACCGCTATCTTCAGGCCGGCGTCAAACTGGATGTATGGTGGGTCGACGCCGGCTGGTATTACTGCAACGGCGGTTGGCCGAACGTCGGGACTTGGGAGGTCGATCTGACGCGCTACCCCAACGGGCAGCGAGAGTTCTTCGACTACGCCCACACCAATAACATGCGAAGTCTGGTGTGGTACGAGCCGGAGAGAGTAGTAGGCGGCACGTGGATCGCCTCAAACCATCCTGAGTGGGTGCTTGGCGGTTCAGGCGGCGGGCTGTTGAATCTAGGCAACCCGGATGCATGGAACTGGCTGGTGAATCACGTAGACAACTTGATGAGCACACAGGGAGTGGATGACTACCGGCAGGACTTCAACATGGCTCCGCTCGGCTACTGGCGTGGTAACGACGCCGCAGACAGGCAGGGAATCACTGAGAACAAGCATGTCACCGGCTACCTTGCATACTGGGACGAGTTAAGACGCCGGCACCCGGGTGCGCTCATTGACTCCTGTGCGTCAGGTGGGCGGCGCAACGATCTCGAGACATTGCGGCGCGCCGTGCCTCTGTGGCGAAGTGACTATGCCTATGAACCGATCGGCACCCAGTGCCACACCTACGGCATCAGCTCGTGGATGCCTTTCTCCGGGCACGGCGTGCGAACCAACGACGTGTACACGTTCCGCAGCAACATGGCTCCCTCGCTGGTAGACACGCGTAATGCACGGGATACAGGCCACGATTTCTCCGTCTTGGCCGATCTGGTAGCACAGTGGAGGTCGGTTGCAGGCAACTACCTGGGCGACTACTATCCTCTGACGCCGTACAGCCTCGCGACCAACGTGTGGGTTGCTTGGCAGTTCGACCGGCCTGAGTTTGGGGAGGGCGTGGTTCAGGCATTCCGCCGAGGCACCGGAGCCAACTCCACGGCAGTCTTGAAGCTCTGTGGCCTTGATCCCGCTGCGTCCTACGTGCTGACCAACCTCGACGACGGCATGCCCCAGCTCAAGACAGGGCAATCCCTGATGGATACGGGTCTGACAGTGCAGTCGAGCTCTGCGCCATGGGCTGTTGTCATCAAGTACCGAAAGCAGTAGGATCTTCCCTTACGAGCCGGGTCCCAGATGGATCTTCCGACCGGTGGCCCGGCTCCATCGATCTGCCATACCGTCCACCCACACGTCCAGCGCCTCATAGGCGACGCACAGGAACGCTGCGAAGGCTATGATGAACGCAATCAGCCTGGGCCTGCCGCCGATTTCGACAATCGAGCCCCACACTTCACCAGGCCGGCTGATGATATCCCACGAGTTCAGGCGCAGAATCAGCCCCAAATACACTCCGATGGAGAGCGCGCCAAAGAGAGGGATCGCCCAGAACCACTTTGAGGCGCCGTGCTTGGCAGCGAGGTGCTGCAGAGGCCTTATCGCCAGCGCGAACGTCATCATTCCCAACCCGCTGTAAAGCAGATAGAAGATGGACCATGCCGTCATATTTGCCATGAGCACGGGGTCAACGCGAGCGCGCAAGAAGAGATCGCGTGTGTCCAGCTGGAAAAGAAAATGCCGCCACTCGGTGAGCAGGTAGCACGTGTTCGGAAGAAACGCCAGCCAGGCGCAAGCCAGAAGGGTGATCGCAACATAGCGTACAGGCTTGGCTCGACAGATCCGTGCGGTCCACACGATAGAATAAGCCAGAGCCACCGGAATGACGGCAAGCATGCCGTTCCACAGGACGTTGCCAATGAGGGAGTTTGAGATTGATCCCATACGGTTCACTACGCCTCCACGCTATTGATTGTTCCCCAATTGCGCGCCGGGCTGCCATTTGCGATAATGGCAGCAGATCTCAGGGCGGTCAGGACTGCCCGGATGCTTGGGGGACGGATGCTCGCCTGGACTGACTTGCGGGAGTTGTTGAACCAAGAGATTACGCAGCGCTCGGAGGAGGGCTGCGACACTACGGGATTCCCTGAGCGGCTCGATCGCTGCAGGAGTAGCAGTGAGCTGATGACGGTATACGAAGACCTGCAGCAGCTTCGCATTGCAGACAGCTTCCCTTACGTCGAGCCCTCAGATCTTGCTGGCATCCGTGCCGCGAGACCGGCCGCGAGCAAGCGGGTCTCGGTGACTATGGATGATAGTCTGCTCGACCGCGTGCATGGCGCTTGGCTTGGCCGGTGTGCGGGTTGTATGTTGGGCAAGCCCGTAGAGTCGTGGAGCGAAGAGCAGATCCGCAGGTATCTTGAGTTCGTCGGAGAGTATCCGCTGGTTGACTACGTCCCGCCTGCACCGGAGAGCCTTCCAGAGGGGATGCCCAAGCCCTGGAGAGAGGTCTCTCGCGGCATGTTCCAGCACGGCGCCATCGACGACGACACCAACTACACCGTCCTCGGTCTCAAAATGATGGAGCAATATGGTCCGGGCTTCGCGACGGCAGACGTGGGAGACGCCTGGCTCAGTTATCTGCCATTCCGAAGCGTCTGTACCGCCGAACGCAGAGCCTACGTGAACCTAGTCAACTGTCTGCCGACCGAACGCGTGCCGATATATCTGAACCCATACCGCGAGTGGATCGGAGCGCAGATCCGAGCAGATTTCTGGGGCTACTGCTCGCCTGGCTGGCCTGAGAAAGCCGCTGAGTTCGCACATCGCGATGCATCCCTCTCACATGTGAAGAACGGCATCTACGGCGAGATGTTCTGCGCCGCTGCAATCAGCGCTGCCCTAGTAACAGGCGACGTCCGCGAGATCATCGCAATCGCGGCAAACGAGATTCCGGCTCAGAGCCGCCTCGCCGAAACCGTCACCGATTGCCTCAGATGGCGCGATGAATGCTCGACCTGGCAGGAGGCCTTTGCCAAGCTGCTGGATACCTACTACGGCAACTATCATCCTGTTCACACCAACAACAATCTGGGGATCGTGCTGATCGCCTTGCTCTACGGTTGGCCAGACTTCGAGACGGTGCTTGCGATATCCGTGATGCAGGGCATGGACACTGACTGCAACGGCGCAACGGCGGGAAGCATCATCGGAGCCGCCCTTGGTGCCAAGGCTCTGCCTCGCAAGCTCATCGACCCGCTCAACGGCAAGCTCGAGACCCAGGTCATAGGCTTTCCGCTTGTTGAGATCGAGGAACTGGCAAAGCGCACCGTGAAGCAAGTCCAGGTTGTGTCCGCGAGTGCATAGGCGCAACTGGCTTTGCCTATTAGACCACGAACTTGGCCAGTGATCTTCTCCTTCTACGACATACATTGCAGAACAAGCCGCTCCGGAAACCGGGGCGGCTTGCTCATCTTGTGCTGTCCAACTGTTCTGTCAACACCTATTCAGTTGTGGTTGCTATTCACTTTTCCGCTATTGAGTGTATCCATTTATTGAGACGTCTATTCACGCCTGCTGGTTTCATTTTTGTCCTGAGCGAATCGAATGATCATTCTGAGCCCGTCGAATGACCGGCACTTGGGCTGTAGTCGGGTTCTCCGAACCCCCCTGAAGCTGAGCCATCGAAACACCCAATATCGCAATATCCGCTGGAGTCACCCCTGGAATTCGAGCGGCCTGTCCAAGTGTCGTCGGTCTGACACGCGAGAGCTTCTCTCTGGCTTCCCGTGAGAGAGCCCGGATGGAGCTGAAGTCTACACCCTCTGGGATTGCTTTATCCTCCATCCTTGCCGCCTGAGCCACCTGGGTGTGCTGCCGGTCAATATAGCCGCTGTATTTGATTGCGAGCTCCACTTGCTCTGCTACATCCTGCGGCACGGAGCCATTGCCGATAGCGCGTGCTATGTCGCGATAGCTAATCTCCGGCCGGCGCAGCAACTCCTCCAGCGAGCACGCACGGTCGGTCAGTCCAATGCCGAGCGAATCGAGAACGTCCTTGTCAGAGGGTTTCACAAACGTCGTCGCAAGGCGAGCCCTCTCCACTTCTATCGCCTCTCGCTTTGCGCAGAACGCTTCCCAGCGCTCGTCACTCACCAGCCCCGCCTCTCGCCCGACAGGTGTCAGGCGCAAGTCAGCGTTGTCTTGGCGCAGCAGTAGCCGGTACTCCGCTCGAGAAGTCAACAGCCGGTAAGGGTCGGTAACGCCTTTGGTCACCAGGTCATCGATCAGCACGCCGATGTAGCCCTCGCTGCGCCTGATCACGACCGGCTCCTCGCTTTTGAGCTTCCGGCAGGCGTTTATCGCCGCCATCAGACCCTGCGCCGCCGCTTCCTCGTAGCCTGACGTGCCGTTGATCTGCCCCGCGAAAAACAGGCCATCAACAAGCTTGGTCTCAAGCGATGGCTTGAGCTGAGTCGGCTGCGCAAAATCATACTCTATCGCGTATCCTGGTCGGAATACCCGAACGTTCTCAAGGCCCGGAATCGTGCGCAGGAACTCGATCTGGACCTCCTCCGGCAGACTCGTGGACATCCCCTGCACATATACTTCGTCGGTATCCCAACCTTCTTGCTCAAGAAAGACCTGGTGGCGAGGCTTGTCGGGGAACTTGACAATCTTGTCCTCGATCGACGGGCAATA
>CAZFYZ010000078.1:0-6995 GCA_964523735.1 uncultured bacterium
TACTCTGGCCGATGATCGCCTATCCCACCTGGTTCGGGACCAACGAGAATGGCTGGACGTCCTTCCAGCACGCAATGCCCGACGCCCTCACCGTGCAGAACAAAGAGGTCCTCAAGGACTACTTTATGGGCGGGACCACTCTCTACGAGTGGGACCATATCTCGATCTGGCTGAAGCCCGTGCTGATCTGGACAGGCATCATCGGCATTCTGACGATCATGATGCTCTTCATGGTTGCGCTGCTTACCGACCGATGGACAAGACAGGAGAGGCTTTCGTGCCCGATCGTCCAGATGCCGCTGGCGATGATGCAGGACGACGGCGGGTTCTTCAGAAACAAGCTGATGTGGCTCGGCCTCATCCTGACGGCCGT
Organism: uncultured bacterium; assembly: GCA_964523735.1. Lineage (GTDB taxonomy): Bacteria > Armatimonadota > UBA5829 > UBA5829 > UBA5829 > CAZFYZ01. The sequence continues at coordinate 374 of CAZFYZ010000078.1, forward strand.
CATGAGCACGCTGAATGGCCTCCACCAGCTATACCCGGCCATTCCAGGCGGCGGCGGCGCTTTCGTGAACCTGGGGTCGCTCATAACGACACGGCCGTGGTCGGCGATTGGGTACACGCCTATAGCCATTTCACCCTTTGGGATCGGGATGTCATTCTTCATTCCGCTGGATCTGTCGTTCTCTATGTGGTTCTTCTACCTCGCCCACAAGTTCAGCCTGGTGTTCGGCGACATAGTCGGGTTCAAGTCGAACCCGAGGTACCCGTATCCGAACGAGCAGGCAGGAGGCGCGTGGCTGGGACTCGCCGCCGTGGTGCTCTGGTCCGGGCGAAGCACGATCAAGGACCAGTTTGCAGCGGCATTCCACGGACGGGCGAACGCTCAGAACACGATCATGTCGCCCAGAACAGCATTCATCGGTCTCGCAGTAGGCTCACTGCTGCTGATCACACTGGCCAAGCTGATCGGTATCTCTCCAGTCCTAAGCATTGTCTACCTGGCGATCTTCTTCGCTATCTGTATCACGATCACGCGCATCCGAGCGGAACTCGGCCCGCCGTCGCACGACCTGATGGCCGACCCGCCAATGATCATCACCGCGTTTCACGGAACGCGCGGGCTGGGCGCGCCGACCCTCACGATGCTCACACTTATGAACTCGCTGAACCGTGCCTATCGGGCGCACCCGATGCCCAACATGATGGAGGGCTTCGTGATGACCTCCAGGAGAGGAATCACGGACAGACGCAAGCTGCTGATCGGCATTGTCCTTGCCGTCTTCATCGGAACGCTGTCATCTGCGTGGGCCCACTATTTCCTCTCCTACAAGTGGGGAGCGGCCAACTATGGCGAGCAGTACCAGCACTGGTGGTTCTTCGACAAGCTCACCGTTTGGGTCAGAAGCCCCAGGGGACCAGACCTGCCCGGGATAGGGGCCATACTCGGCGGTGCCGGGCTTACTTTCCTGTTGATGGCGGTAAGACACTGGTTCCCACTGTCGCCGTTCCATCCGGCTGGATACGCGCTCTCGCTGAGCCCGTGGAACTCGACGTGGTTTGCAGCTTCGATATTCCTGGGTTGGCTGGTCAAGTTCATCATCATGCGCTACGGCGGCCTGCGGCTCTATAAGATTGCCATGCCGTTCTTCATGGGCATGGTGCTCGGCGATCTGCTGATGGCCGCTTTCTGGAGCCTGTTGGGTATTTCAATGGGTATGCCGATGTATCGCTTCCTGTCCTGAGGCAGTCAAGATGGACCGTATCCGTGTGCTGATGATTCGCGAAGACCTCGATAACCTGCCGGAGCACGAGCTCCCATCAGGCTACCACCTCCGCATGTTCAGGCGAGGGGAGGAACGTGCCTGGGCCGAGGTGCAGCACAGCGCGGGAGCGTTCGAGACTATCGAGAAGGCGCTGGAGGATTTTGAGCGGGAGTTCGCCCCGAACCTGGATGAGTTCGAGACCAGGTGCATGCTTGTTGTCGAGGACTCCGCCAACAAGGTCGTCGGGGCAACAACAGCGTGGTATGAGTGCGAGTTCCAGGGCTTGGACTACGGTATGATCCACTGGGTGGCGGTCTCGCCGGAATATCAGGGTCGCAAGCTTGCCAAGCCAATGTTGGCAGCGGCGATGCGGAGGCTCAAGGAGTCACACGCCAGGGCGTTCTTGCGGACGAACACCGGCTGCGAGCGCGCGATCAGCATGTATCTGGACTTCGGGTTCGTTCCGGCGCGGCTGACGGATCAGTTTGACGAGGCTTGGGGCTATCTGGCGGAGGCTACCGGGCATCCGGCTCTGGCGGAGTTCCGCGCAGCCTAGTGTGTTGTTTCGGGACACCCTGCCCCGGAGTAACGGACCGATGTTGTAGGAGGGCTCTCTGAGCCCTTGGGCGTCGGAGACGCCTGCTACAACCCCCAGGGGGTTGTTGTTTCGGGGACACCCTGTCCCGAAACAATCCGCATGGACTTCGGGACAAGGTGTCCCGAAGTAACGGCCAATCGCCATCCGTCATTCGCCATCGAACCACCAAACGGCCCACTAGTGCAGCGTATCCACCATCTGCTTCAGGATGACTTCCCGAATGGCGACCGCGGCTTTCCGCGAGATGTCCGCCGGCGCAGTTCCCATTAGTCTGGCGTCCGCATCAATGACTATGACAAGTGCCTGATTGCGAGCAATCACTCCACCGCCATTGGGATCGACCCTGATCTCGTGTATCTGCAGCCCCTGATCCAGCATCTTGTTGATCCTGTCGGCAGTCTCCTGTGCTCGCTGAGCCGCAGTCTGGCTGCCATCCGGCGCGGGCAGAAGGATTGTCTTGCCGTTCATGACAACGGAGGGTATTTCAACGCCATCGACGTTCTTGTTCTTGACTTCAGCCTTGGCGGCTCTGGTGGTCTCTCTACGGTTGATGGGTATGCCCAGCTTGGTTATCAGGTTCTTGGCCGCGGCAACGCGTTCGGCGTCAATAGGGTGGGAACGGAAGATCCCCCAGTCCACCAGTTCGGGCCGCTTGGCCAACCTTTCGAGGAATGTCAGCAGGCCAACCGGATTGTAGCCGGCCTCCCTCATGTAGAAGACGGCGCCACGGTCAGAGTCCCTCTCAGCCTCCATTCCGTATCCGTTGAGCCTAGCTATCTGATAATACTGCAGGCCCATCATCACGTTGCCGAGGTCCGATGCTCGCGCGCCGCCCAAGATGGCAGCGAGCGCGACAAGCCCCATCGGGTTGTTCATTGCGTTCTGCTTCGCGATGAGGTAGACCATGTGGTGGTGCGCGGCGTGCACGATTTCGTGAGCCAGCACCGCCGCCAGTTCCTGGTCTGACTGAACGAAGTCCAACAGCCCGCGGTACACATAGATTCGGCCGCCGGGAACGGAGAACGCGTTAACATCCGGAGCTTCGATGATATCGAATGTATACCTGAAGGGGGTAACCGTAGCGATGCCGTAGCTGGCCGGCACTTCCTTCACGTTAGCAACAGCCACCAGTTTCTCGCCCATCTCGCGAAGGCGCTTCAGGTCCTCCGCGTTATCGCTGAGCTTGTTCTCTTTGGCGACTTCCGCGGCTCCCTCTTCGCCCATCTTGACTTCGCGTTCGCCAATCTCCGGCGCGGGCTTGGCGGCCAACGCGTGGGGCTGCCAGACCACCAGGATAGAGATGGTCAGCAAGGTCAATATCAGTATCAGCCTCGGTTTAGTGCTCATGTCGTCTCACATGTTACCAAGTCGCGGGTGCACAGCCATGATCGCCCGCGGCTGCTGTTGACTCTAGAGATGAGGGATGCGGATAGTGAACGCAGTCCCGACGCCCCTTTTGCTGGAGACCACCAGCGTACCGCCCAGGATCTCGATCATCCGCGCTACGATCGCCAGGCCCAGTCCAAACCCTGACGGTTTGTGCCTGTGAGGCTGGTCCAACTGCTCAAACTCGTTGAACACGCCTGCCAGGTCGGCCTGCCTGATCCCAACACCTCGATCCACTATCACGAACTCCGCGTCTCCATCGATCAGACCGACAACTACGTCAATCTTACCCCTCGGCGCAAACTTGACTGCGTTGGAGAGCAGGTTGGTGAGCACTATAGCGACCTTCTGCTCATCATACATGCCCACTCGATTCGGGCCGTCTACAGTGAGTCTTACGCTCAGGCATTTCCTGGTTGCTTGAGGAGTCACCGCGTTGATCGCCTTGGACGCGATATCTCCGGGCTTGCAAGCCTTGGGGTGCAGCCTTACCCCTCCGCTCCTCAAGCGGGCTACCTCCAGTAGGCTGGTAACCACGCCAAGCAGGTTGTCCGAGCTTTCAAGCACCTTCTGAAGCATTGCTTCCTGGGTCTCGGATACAGGCCCGGCAATACCCTCCAGCAGCATTTCCACATAGCCTTTGACGGCGGTCATGGGAGTTCTGATCTCGTGAGTTACGTTGTTCAGGAACTCTTGCTGGATACGGAATGCCTTCTCCAGTTCAGTGTGAGCCTGCCGAAGTTCATCCTCCGAAAGCTTGCGCTCAGTGACATCCCGAGCGATGCCCTGCAACTTGACGGGCACGCCTTCATCCACAACGACATCGATGGAGACCTCGCACCAGGCGAACGATCCATCCTTACACAGCATCCTCACTTCATAGCGTCTTGGCGCCGGATCTCGGATATCTCGCGCGAAACGCTTCGCGAAAGTCTCTTTCTCGTCGTCCGGCAGAAATTCGGCTATGCTCCGGCCGATCCACTCCTCTGGCTCATAGCCCCATTGCCGGACAGCCCCGGAGACAAACGTGAAGTTGCCGGCGGCGTCTAACTCCCATATGACGTCAGACGAGTTCTCTGCGAGCAGTCGAAACCTCTCTTCGGCTTCCCGCAACGCGGCGCTTGCTTTGTGCTGCTCCGTCATATCAAGCGAGATCCAGGCAAGGCGCGTTACTTTGCCATTCGCATCCACGACAGGGCTCAAGTAGTGCCTGTAGTGAATGCCATCTCGCTGATCCTCAAACTCAAGTGATGCGGCCGTCTCGATTGCCTTCCGTACCCACTGAGTTCTATAGTATGCGGTTTCGCTCGAGAGAAGACTGGGCAGATGGGTGCCTGTTAGCTCCACCGCAGTCTTGCCGAAGCGCTCGGCAAGTGCGTCGTTCACGACCAGAGCAATGCCCTGGGTGTCCGCCAGGAATGCAGGATGGTTCAGCGCGTTGATGAAGGTTCTCAACGAAGTCTCGCTATCTCTGAGCGCGTCTTCCGCAGTCTTGCGGCGGCTGATGTCGGTGAAGGTAGAGTGGACCCCGACAACCTGTCCGCTTACGTTCCTCACCGGGCTCCATGAGACAGAAACCCACACCATTGTGCCGTCTTTGCGTATGACCCGTGTCTCATAGGCGGTGCCGGCGGTGCCGTTTGCCATTGCGTCCTGAAAGAGTTCGAGGGCCTGGGTATCCTCAGGATCCACGATCCACGGCCCCTCGGCGAGCTCATCATGGGAGTAACCCGTAAGCTGCTGAATAGCATCGTTGGCGTAGACGTTTTGGAAAGATGTGTCGGATAGCAGAACCCCCTCCGGCACCGTTTCCGCAAGGGTGCGATAGAGCTTCTCTGACTCTTCAAGTGCCTTGCTCTGCTGGAGACGCTGGGTAACATCCGCGGCGGCGGCGAACAGGATGCTCCTGTCGTCCGGCCAGACAGAACCCGTTACCTCGACCTCCAGCACCCGCCCGCTCTTGTGGAGCATGCTGTAGATGACGCGGGGGGACATCGGATCTCCGGCCATGCGCCTTGCCATCCGTGCTTGCGCGACTTCCCAGGAACCCGGAGCCATCAGCTCGCTGAGGTGTCTGCCTACAGCCTCCGCCGGTGAATCGAATCCAAGGATAGATAGCCAACCTTGATTCACCTCGACGACACGCTCGTTCTTAATGGCGCAGAGGGGAATCGAGGTGTTCTCGAGGACGAATCTCCTGGCCATCTCCGGTATCTCGAGATCAAGCGCGGGCCGGGGTTTGCTGTGCTGGGTCAATTCGATACCCCCGATGTCCGGCCGTCAGGATCGATGTGTACCACGCGCGCTCCTCGTGCTCGAAGTTCTTTGCCGACCACACTTTCCCGATGGCAGCACATGGGGTCTGCCTCGCTGCACATCAGGCATACTCGCCCCCCCTGAGCCAGTGCCAAAACGGCCTCGAGTTCTGCCCTGAACCCTTCGGTCGCTGCGATGCGAGCGTAGTCCGGCTTCCCATCGGAAGTCTGAAGCGAGGGATCCTTAGGCCTGCCCCCTAGACTGCCTCCGGAGTAGCGATAGCTGATCCCGGCTGATCCGAGGCTGCGTTCCAGGCTTGCCTTGTTGAACTGCGGAGCGTATCTGCTGTGCGGCTCGCTGCGGACATCAACGACCACCGCGATGGCGTTCTTCTTCAGTATCCGCAGGAACTCATCCATATCGTGGTTGCTATGACCGATGGTGAAAATCTCTGTCATTCACGGAGCCCAGATGATGCCGTGGCGCTGTCGACGTCGCCCTACCAAGATCGTATCATATCCGACGCAGGTGTCAAGCAGATTGATGCGCGCTTATGCCAGGATCATTCTCAGCGCCGACTTGGGGTGGACGATCTCGGTCCTGCCTATGTATCCGACTGACAGAAGATGATCGTCGTTGGTGACGAGCAGATCCGCATCACCACCGAGCGCGGCCTCCAGGTACTTCTGGTCATCGGGGTCCTCGGCTCTTATCGACTCGCAGGGGGTGGGGGCAACCTCCACCGCTTTCTGCCAGAAGGACTCAAGAGAGTCTATGTAGGATTGCCTGACCTTGATCCTGCGCAGCACGTGCTGGACTTCCCGTTTCACGTCCCTTGAGTAAAGCGCGATCGCTTGTCCCGAAACAGCGGCTTCTATCAGCCTGGCTGATGCGCTCCCGGGAGACCAGTAGGCAGCCACAAAGACATTGGTGTCGAGAATGAGCGTGATTCGGTGATCTGGGGCGGAAGACATCACTATGGTGTGCCCCTCAGGGCGCCTGTCAGCCCTTCTCGCATATAGGCCACCGCGATCGCCGCGATCAACACCCCCATGATGCGCGTGACGAGTATAGTGCCGGAGTCACCTATCAACCGGCAGACAAGCCTCGATGACAAGAAC
>CAZFYZ010000078.1:7005-17250 GCA_964523735.1 uncultured bacterium
GACAGCTGCGATGGATGTCAGAAGGACCCCGTGAACGCTTGCGAGGACTACCGCCGCCGTGATCGCGCCAGGTCCTATCAGGAACGGCGATATCAGCGGGACTATCGCTGCTGCGTAGTCGCCATCGCTTGCGGCGCCCAGGTGGCCCTCCACGAGCATCTTCAGCGAGATGATCAGCAGCAGCAACCCACCTCCAATCCTGAGATCGTTGAGCGTCACGCCGAGCAACCGCAGTACCAGCGTGCCCGTAATTGTGAAGAAGAGCAGAAGGATCGTGGCGCCGCCCACGGCCTTGTAGATCACGTGACGCGTCTCCGCGGCACCGAGTCGGGAGGTGAGTGAGATGACGACAGGCACCAGCCCCAGCGGGTCCAACACGATCACGAGGGCCAGGACAACAGTTCCGAACTCACCGAGGACAGCGGCGAAATGCACCGGATCTCTCCAGCAGAAGCGGGTTTGGCCGAAGCTCAGTCAAATGTTAGGGAGCCAGGCGGCCCTATCCTCCCTTCACGCACTTAGTAGTCAGGCTCCTGGGTGGGATCCGACACGCCATCGACATCAAGGTAAGAGATCACATCGATGACGCCGGGTGTCCACCAAGCCACGTCCTCTGCGCTGTACTTCTGGGAGTGAGAAGCCACTGTGCCTCGAAGCACCACCTTGCCACCCGCAGCCTCGACGTGTATGGGACCCGCATCGACAGCGATATCCCTCAGCAGCGCTTGCTTCACCGAAGCCGTCAGCTCTTCGTCAGTGCGTTCAATGAAGTTGGCGAGACGGATCGTCTCGACCACTTCGTCGATCCAGGTCGCCTGGATGTCTTCGATGACTGCGCGGCGCTCTGCCGCACTATCAACCAGGCCGGAGACATACAGGACTCCGCCCTCGACCCGCACGTCCACCTCTCTGGGATCCACGCGCGAGTCCCGGCGCAGGACATCGTAGATAAGCTCGACTATTTCCCGGTCGGTGATCGTCAACATCGGCCATCAGCCTCGGATCTATGTGTGTCATGGACAAGTCAAGCCTACCCCCGGGCTATCCGGGGTAAACGTTCGGGATTCCGTAGATCACGGCCGAAGCTTGATCATGGGATGCGGGCGTTTCTCCACGCTGTCTATGTAGGTGGTGCAGATGCCGGTCACGCGGCTGCAGAAGTCGCCCACGAAGACCGGATGACCGTAGTTCGACTCGGAGTAGTCCACACGGATGCCTCGATGGCCGTCTCCTCCGCAACAGCGCGAGCCATCATCTATGTAGAAGCAGCGCTCGTCGCGGTTGACCTCCAGCACCCGACCGCACGTCCGTACCAGTAGGCCAACTGTGTTGAGCCCGCAGCCGCCGCACACGCCCATCTGTCCCCTGCCCGTCGCAGCGCAGTAGCTGAAGTCGCCGCCGCCGACTGAGCGATTGGGCAGAGTCAAGGGCGCCAGAACGCCGGCATACACGACAGAGGTCACAGTAAGGGGCAGGTAGACGAGTTCCCTTTCGCCGTCGGTACCGGTCTGAATCCTTAGGCCGGAGTTTGCGCCATCTGAGGCGAAGATGCAGATGAGGCCTTCGCTTGTGGAATAGCCCCTCAGCCTGATGCCAGATGTCCTGTCCTCGTCCTCGAGATAGATACAGTCCGAGAAGACCGCTGTGACTCTGCCGGCCAGCGCCACTACCTCGCCGTCCCGGCAGGTTGCTTTCAGACGGCCTATCTCGCCCGCAGTGACTGGCTGAACGACATGAGCTGCGAGAACAAGCAAGAACAGAAGGCGCAGTTGACACATCGGAGTTCCTCCCGAGCAGTATCCTGGAGCCTTTGCATGTGTACCCATGCCCGTGTGGCATTATGGCAAGCTGCCGGCAAACAAGCCCGGCTTTTTCCCGCTAGGCGGCCGTGGTAACATGTCCATACACCATGCCAGCCCCCCGAATCGGTTGGATTGGATGCAGCGCACAAGAGGAGACCGAGATGTCCCACCTGTTCAGAGACCAGTCAACACTCACCTTGCGTGAGCACATAGACAAGAACTCGCTACTGATACTGCCGGTTGGCACCACGGAGGAGCACGGGCCTCACCTGCCTTTGGACACCGATGCCAGAATAGCCGAAGCCTATGGCCAGGGGCTGGCGGAGGCGCTCAAGGACGAAATCCCAGTTCTGCTTATGGACACCATTCGCTACGGTTACTCCATGCAGATCATGCGCCAGTGGCCAGGGACGATCATCGTGGGCAGCAGAACGTTCATGGACACAATCCGAGACATCTGCCGGTCGGTGCTCGATATGGGCTTCTCCAAACTCGTCATACTTGACTGTCACGGCCACCACAAGGACCCGCTCGGACTGGTGTCGCGCGAGATCTGCGATGCCTGCGACAAGGCGATCTCCGTGATCAGCCCCATGGCTATGTCGAGAGACGAGTTTCAGCGGATACGCAAGTCGGCGCCGGGTGGGGCAATACACGCCTGCGAGTGGGAGACTTCGGTCGTGCTGCACCTCAACCCCGAAGTAGTGGACATGTCAAAGGCCGACGATCGCGACATCATGCGCTACCATTCGGAGTTCGTCGCGGGTGACAGCTTCACTGGCGGGCAGAAGGTGGTTTGGTCTACCTGGTATCTGCAGGAGAGCATAAACGGAGTCTATGGCGATCCGACCGTGGCAACAGCCGAGACAGGCAAGGCTGTCCTCGAGGCTGCTGTCGCGAACGGGGCCCGATTCCTCAAGGAGTACTGGTCGTTCTCCAACCTGCACAGCTAGACGCGGTAGGGTTCACTTGGCGCATCCCGTTGTAGCAGGGGTCTCCGACCCCTGATCGGACGGATCGCTGCTGACGCTACAGGGACCGATGGTTTTCTGCGCTCGATCCCGCGGGTAATCCTTCACAAGCACTGGACACAACTAACACTGCCGGAGGGAGACCATGACCGAGATTGGGAGCCAGACGATTGGCGAGACAGTGACCGAGGTCGAGAGACCTGCCAGAAGGGCGGCCAGAAGAGCGAAAGAGATGGTGGAGCGGCAGAAGCTGCGCGCGGAGGAGTTGTCGCACAAGATGGACGCCAAGGCCGAGCCAGTCTTCAGTTGGCTGACGGGCGGAGCGATCGTCCTGTCGCTCATCCTGTTCTTGAGGAAGTCGAAGGAGAACGCCACGTTTGTCGGGCTTTGGGCGCCGACGTTCCTGGGTCTGGGCCTGCTGCGCCGCCTGGCGCATATGCGCTGGGAATGAAGTCTCAAATGCGGGGCTCCCTGATTGTGCGGGAGCCCCGCTGATACCGCGAAGCCTCTACTTGGCGTACTGAGGGTTGGAGATCCGGCTGACGAACTCGAGCAGCCCCGCCTTCTCAAGACTGTCGAGCGGAAGCCAACCGATCAGTGCCTTGCCGCTGATGACCCACGACCTGTCCACGAATCCCAGCTTGGTCAGTTGCGCCAGCTTACCGTTGCCGCCGGGGTTCAGCCAGATCATAACCTGGACTTTATTGCCTTGCACAACGACCTTAGTGGGAACCGTGTACTTCTTCGGCGACTTCGGCCCAGCCTTCCACGCCTTATAGTTCTCAAGCATTGCGGTGAGCGGCGCGTCGAGTTTGGGCTTCGGCCTCACCGCTTGCGCATCGTCCTTGTCGGACCAGTCCGCAAGGCTTTCCTCCGCCGCCAGCTTCGACACTCCGTTGATCGACGTCGGATGTGAGGAGGCAGCGCTCCCTGAAAGCTTGCCTGCCACACCTCTGCCCGCGACTCCGCCTTTGGCGACCATTCCGTATCCGGCGGTCAAGCGGGGAGGCGCGGCGGGGGTCAGGGCCGGAGCCGCCGGAGCAGGGCTGGAGTAGTGCAAGTTCCAACTCGTCCCGGCTGTCACCTGCTGGCCCAGCATAACAGCATCCCCTGCCATGGCCAGGCCATCCGTCGGCGCCCCCTCGGGCATCTCGACCGGAACAGCGATGGTCATAGACTTGCCGCCCTGGGTGACTACCATCCTCTCGACCGCCACGAAAGAGGTGTACTGCGTCATCAGGTTGTACTGCAGCGCAACGTTAATGATATCGTCCTTGATGTCAGGGTCGCCATTTCCGGTCTGGGCGCCAATCCAGTCCTTTGACATCAGGTCGTCGATTCTGGCCCGCGCCCAAATGGTTGCCAGGCTATCGTTGTCGCTCTTGCTCTTCGGCAGATCGGCGTCCAGCGTCTGCGACCAGGGCTGGCCATTGAGCTTGCCGTGGATAGTGATCTTGCCGGTTGCGGCCTTGTCGTAACAGCCCTTCAGAACGAGCGGCTGCGAGCTGAAGAGGTCGGGGACAAGCTTCGGGTAGACCTCGTCCTTGGCTATGGACAGCCCGCCCCAGTCTACGCTGATATCAGTCAGGATCGGGTTGCGGATACGGTTGTAGAAACGCTCAGCGACGAGCTTGCTGTCGGCCTCCAGTAGCACTATCTCTGAGGCGCCTCGCCCCTCTTCCGCCATCTTCTCTATCAGAAACCTGTTCGGGCTGGAGCCAATCCCGAACGAGAACAGCCGCGCGCTCCCAAGGTTCTTCTGGAGCGCCTGAAGCGCCTCGAAGTCGTTGCCGATCTGACCGTCGGTGAAGAAGACGACGATCCGCAGCCTCTTGGGATCGGCGGGAGGCTTCAGCGCAGCCTCCAACGCGGGCATCAGCACCGTGCCGCCATCGGCCTTGATCTCGCTCAGGAACTTCACCGCCGCGGCCTCAGTCTCCGCGCTGAACTCCTTGGGCGCATCGAAGAGGGTAGTCATATCATTGGCGAACGAGATCATGTTGAAGGTGTCGCCGGGGTTGACGTTGCGGATGCAGTGGAGCATCGTATCGACAGACTTCTTGATCGGCTCGCCCTGTTGACTGCCGGATCGGTCTATGACGAAGATCATCTCCTTCGGCGTGACCATCGCCTGGTTGACCGCCTTCGGCGGCTGCATGATCAGCGTGAAGAAGCCGCCCTGGCCACCGGGAGCCGAAGTGATGAGCCCGCTCCGTATCTGATCGCTTGCCACTTCATACTTGATCAGGAAGTCCTTGTTGGGAATCGCCGCCTGGTTCTTTAGCGTGACCACTGCCGAGTTGCCGGTAGGATAGTCGCAGTCGATGTCATGCGTCGGGCAGTTGACCCAGTTCATCGGCACCCCGGCCTCGATCTCGACTCGGATAGAGACATCATTCCCCGCCCGAGTGTTCTTCGCCACAGGAGGAGTGATTTTGGAGGCATCAGGGACGGCCGTGGTATCAGAGGCCATTCCGGTTCCTGTGGCCACTGCGCCTGTGGGCTCTCCGGGGATGAACCGCGGGCCGATGACCATCGGGAACGCGAAGTCATAGACCCCTGCCTCATACTTAAGAAGCTGAGTGTAGCTGATGGTGATCTTGACTTTCTCGCCGGGCAAGATGTTGGCGATAGCCTGAGTGAAGATATTGGGCCGCTCCTGGTCAAGCAGGCTCGCAACGTGCCCGGCCTCTCTCGCGGCCTCATATATCTCGCGAGCTTCTTCCCTGCGGTGAACTTCGCCCTCGATCGTGCGCTTGCCGATCGTCATCTCCATCTTGTCGACAGCCGAGTCCTCCGCAAGTGGGAATGTGTAGACCGCCTCGATCTTTTTGGCTGTGGGGTTGGAGAACTCCTGAGTTACGGTCACTCGGGCGATGAACCCGGCGATCTCGGCCTTGACGTCGGTGTGCTTCAGCGGGCAGACACCTGCTGGCTGGCCGTTCTTGCCCCTGATAACGAGCTCGCCGGGCGTTGCAGGGATGTCGTCAAGAGCGCCCTTCGGCACTTCCTGGACGACTGGCGCAGGGGTTGCCGCGGGTCCCTGGCTCATGGCAAGCCCAGCCGCAATCCCACACAAGACGATGCTGACGAACGCGATCCGAAGTGCAGTCTTCATCGTGGTCTTTCTCCTCTCGATGCGCCTGACGGGCGCGCCGAAAGGTTTTGACCCCATAGGCGCATCCATGCTTCAATGTCTTATTGGGGAACGCAGATGTGGCAAGGCCGGGGCAGACTAGCCCCGGCCCAATAGTTCGTAGTCTAGGTCCGTCTCCGGCGTTCTGAGCTCTGCCGCACACGTTATGCAGAGGAGTTCGTCACGCTCGTAATCGGCGCTGTCGATCTTGATGGGTCTTCCGCAGCGCTCACAGGTAGGTCTGTCTTTCGTTCCGCCACCGAGCCTCTTGCCCGGCTTGTCCCTGAACACACGCTCCACGATCGGCACCTCCGAAATGAGTTAATCGGAAAGCAATCGAAAAGCAGTGGCCTGTATGGCCTGCCCGTAGTCTAGTCCTCTATCTTTACCCGAGCACTTGGAGCGCGAATCAGCGCCCCACGCCGGCAGGCACGGGTGTACCGGTAATGTAGCCCAGTTTTGTCTGGAACGCAAGGGGTAGTTTCTTGGCGATCTGGAAGGCCTAGCCTTCTACCGGGCTATGATACGCGGCCGAGAGAAAGACAGTTACGACTCTGGCTACTTGCCCGCGCCCATGGCCACCTTTATCTTGTTCACCATGGAGACAGTGTAGGAGTTTCCGGGCGCCAGGGCGAGAGCCGTCTTTGCCTCCTCCATTGCCTTATCGTAATCCTGGCGCTTGTAGAGGGCGTATGAGAGGTCCATGTGGACGACTGGGTTGCGGGTGTCCAGATCGGCTTTGAACGTGTCCTTGTCAGGCGGTACCACCACGAGCGACCAGCAGCCCTTTGTCCGCCAGAGTTGGTCGAACCTGGAGTAAGTCAGGCTCGTTATCTCGTCGTAGTAGGGGTCCATCACACGGAAAGTGCTCGTGGCGTCGTCGTAGCCGGTCACGACACGATAGTGGCCTGAAGTGTCGATGATGCTGTTTTGCTGAAGCACGATCACCGGGAATCCCGCCGCCAGTTTGGCCTTGAGATCCCTGGTGTTGGAGTTCCACGAATAGGCGCTGAAGCCCTTGTCGCGCGCGTACAGAAGCATATCGGCGCCGCTCGTGGCCCCGCTGCCGGCGTCGTAGATGACCTTGCCGACCGTCTCCTGTGTGTCCTCGCGTCCCAGGTGGTTCAGAACCGAGGCGACGCAGGCGGGCCCGCAGTAATTGGTGATCTGCTTTATCCTCGAGATGTTCTCGATCTTGGCTGACCGGGGGAGCTTCTCGCCAGCGAACGCCTGCGCGATCAACAGGCTCAGCAAAACGCAAAAAGATGTGGCCAAGGGCCATCTTCGGGTCATCTTTGAACTCCAGAATACTACCGTTCCGGGGTCAACGATTGGATGTGCGTTGCCGTGGGTTGCGGTGTGCTATTCCCATTATAGCAGGGGTTTGCCCAAGTGCAAGCAGAGGAGCAGGGCGGTTGTTGCGACAGAGCTGTAGAGGGCGTCTCTGACGCCCCTGGGAGGCGTCGGAGACGCCTGCTACAACTACGGATCGAGGGAAGAACTGCATTCGAAAGATGCTTTAGTGAGGGTACGCAGACCGGCGCGGGCGACCTGCCATTGGTCCAGTCCCGCGCCGGGTAACAACTCGTCTCGTCAAAGAATGAGACTACCAGCCTCTGTAGCCGCCGTAGCCGCCGTAGCCACCGCGGTTGCCGTAGCCACTGTTGTAGCCTCCACCATATCCGCCATATCCGCCAGGGCTGCCGTAGCCGCCGTAGCCACCGTAGCCCCCGCGGTTGCCGTAGCCGCTGTTGTAGCCTCCACCATATCCGCCCATGCCGCCGCCGTAGCCACCCATGCCGGGGTAGCCACCCATTCCGCCATAGCCGCCCATGCCACCGTAGCCACCCGGGCCGCCATAGCCGCCCATGCCGCCGCCGTAGCTGGCAAAGTCACGGCCGCCGCCGCCCCCCAGCATTTGAAGCATTTCGCTGGCGCCAGTGTTCTGGAGCGGGATCTTCTCGATCCGCACTTCACGCTCGGTGGGTGGATCAACAGACTCAGGGATGAACGTGTCTCCGTGATTGATTACGGGAGTAGTGTCCCGTGGTGGCTTCGGGCTGATGATGTAAACCTGGTTGCCGCTGGAGCCATCCACACGGTACACAAGCCCCGCGCTCTTCGTGAGGCTCTTAAGGGCAGTGTCAAACGCCACATCCTTGAGCGAGAGAGCCGGGATATTGCCCTGCACGTTCGAGTCAACAGCGAAGTTCTTCCCCGAGTGCCTGAACAGGGCCTCGACGGCATCCCGAACGCTCACGTCCTTCAGTTCCAGGTTTACCGTGCGCTGAATCTGTGTTGCTCCGGTCGTGTCACCATTCGTTTGAGCGAGGACGGGAACACCGCAGAGCACAAGTACCAGAACAACTACAAGCTGTCTAATCATTACACAAGCCTCCTTGAAGTCGATCGCCAACTGCCAAGAGTGCTTAGCGGAGCATCCAATACCGCCGGACGAGGCCGCTCTTCATCTCTCATGATCTTAGACTGCTTCGGGCGCAATATCCTCACGCATTTTGCCCAAGGAATTAGACGGGCAATCTTTGCGCTGGTTCCAATGACTTGTCCGTTTGTCTGCGAGGCAGGATTGGAGGGGGATCAGGAGGAGATACTCCCTTCAACAGCGTTCCCGGAGGCTACCGATATGCGCTACCCGCAGAGTTATGCAGCTTTGCTTCTGTCCTCTGCAAGTGAATGAGGGGAATGTCTCTCCGGCCCAGTCGGGGCGCACTGGTCCTCAAGACGCTGCAGTGACTGGATGTGGCCGGAGGCGTCTCTGTAAGGCTCGTGACTTGTGGGGTCGTATACGAGGCACCTGTTGCGTCCTGCATGTTTGGCCGAGTAAAGCGCGGCGTCGGCGTTCACGACCAGGTCTCGGCGGGTTGTCCCGTGTTGGGGGTACCCTGCGATTCCGCCGCTGACGGTTGCTCCCTTGCCCTTGCCGAAAGCCGTTGCGGTCTCCCTGGCCGTCACCAGTCGGATGCGCTCTGCCACAGCTGCGGCTTCCTCGACGCTGGCCTCAGGAAGCACCACCATGAACTCCTCGCCGCCGTAGCGGGCCAGGATGTCGATGCTGCGAATACACTGCCCGCAGAGGTCAGCGAACATCTTGAGGAGCTTGTCTCCCTCGTGGTGGCCGTGGGTGTCGTTGTAGGCCTTGAAGTTGTCGATATCGAACAGAACAACCGAGAAACCACGGTCATAGCGGCTCGAACGCTCGACCTCCTCCGCAAGCCTCTCTTGTAGATAGCGGTGGTTGTAGATGCCGGTCAAGCCATCCACATTCGCGCGAGCCTCTGCCCTGCGGCGGTAGTACACCTCGCGATCGAATAGAATGCCCATCGTTACGAAGAGCCCGATGCATATAAGCTCCCAGGCGAAGAACGTGAGCTGATGACTCTGGAAAGCATTGACGAGGTTGCCTATCAGTTTCTGGCGGACATCAGCCTGTCCCCAACTGGCAGATTCAGCGCCGAACGCGCATAGCCCAAGTATATATGAGGCCGCAGCAAAGATCGCTCCGCCCACGTAGAACATTAGGCGGTACTTCAGCGCCAGCCGGCACCGGTTGTCTGACATGCCCACTCCTGGAGTCAAGCACGACTCATTGATATTATTGAACGTTCATCGGCTGGGCTGAAGGGCCATTGCTGCCTGAGTCGCACATTTGGAGCGATTCATGTTCGGCCGGACGCCTGGACCTGCCGCTAGTCAAGCACTGTTATCTTGTCAACCGAGCTCTCCAATACCCTCGATCCGTCGCCGCTGACTACCAGTCTTCCACGTACGGAGACCAAGTCGCCGTTGTGCGTCTTGCTCAGATAGCCAACTGCGTGGACCCGGATTGGGGAGCCCGCGCCGCTATTGACGGTGAAGTAATACTTGCCGTCCTCTGTGACTCGTCCCCACACGCGGAACATATACCGTCCCGAGGCCTCTGTCATGATGTCGCTGAACAGGTTCCCCGAGTTCGTCCCCACCAACTGCAGGGTTGTGTAGCTCCCCGCAGAATTGGCGGCGGTTAACCCCGCGAGATCAGTCGCAACGACGTTGACGACGTGCGATCCCACAGCCGAAGATGCCGGGATGCTGCCGGTCCAGGACTCTCCTCCCGCCAGAGTAAGCGCAATGCCATCAGCAGTCACGGACTTGATGCCCAAGTTGTCCGTCGCGCTGACCGTAACGGTGATCGGGTCGCCCTTGACCGCTATCGCCGGTGAGACGCTGACCGAGCTGATCACAGGCGCCGTCGTATCTCTGACGAACAATCTCTCCATCGACCACGGAGAGGCGACATACGCGGAACTGGAGCGGGCATATACCGCAAGGTATGAAG
>CAZFYZ010000079.1:0-1413 GCA_964523735.1 uncultured bacterium
TTCCCGCTGATGATCGAGGAAACCAGCGCTGCTGCCCTGGTCCAGTATGTTCGGAATGGCGGGAAGCTGATCTCGGAGGCCTGCCCTGCGCAGTTTGGCGACCACGGCTATGTGCAAATCAGGACGCCGGGGTTTGGCTTGGACGAAGTGTTTGGGGTGCGGGCCAAAGATGGGCCGGAGACGGTGTGTGATGGTGAGCCGAGCATTCTGTGGGGGGACGAGAGCATCCCCTGCGTCGTCCATAGGCAACACGTGGAGATCACGACGGCTCGTCCAGTAGCACACTTCTCCGATGGAGGGCCGGCGATCACGGAGAACTCGTTTGGTCTTGGAGAAGCGATCTGGATCGGCACCTACGCCGGGATCAGTCACGAGTGGGGATGTGAAGCCGCCGGAGGGCTCATCGCGGATCTAGTGCAGCGCACAGGGTTCGCTCCAATGGCGCAGAGCTCGGACCCGGACGTCTGGGTCAGGCTACACACCTGCGGTAAGGGCACGCTCGCGTTTGTGATCAACATGTCGTGGGATCGACGCGAGGTGAAGATCGACCTGAGTAAGCCCACGGGCGGAGCAGTCGATCTAATATCGAAAGAGACTCTGCCGGCGACTGGTCGGCGGGTTACGTTGGACATCGATGCGCGGGATGCGCGGCTCTTGATGCTCGTTCCCGCTGCTGTAGAGGCAATACCGGCATGAAGAGTAGAACGATCGTATTCACGCAGATAGGCAAAGCCGAGGTTCAGGAAGACGAAGTCGCACCCCTGCAGCCTTGGGAGATTCTTGTCAACACCAAGGTCAACGGCATCTGCGCTTTCGACCTCCACACTTTCACGGGCGAGTATCCGTGTGACTGGTTCCCCGCCGTAATGGGACACGAGGCCGTGGGGGTAGTGGTCGATGTTGGCAAGGATGTCACGCAGTTCAAAGTTGGGGACAAAGTCTCGACTCTCGGCTTCAGCAACTATCGGGACTACTACCCGATCTGGGAAGGGCAGGCGTCGAAGGTTCCGGACGATGAAAGCAGCTATCACCTCTGGCTTGGGGAGCCGACGGCCTGCTGCGTCAACGGGATTCGCTTGATCGAAGAGCGCAACCCCGGTGAGAAGGTCACAGTCATCGGCTGCGGCTTCATGGGAATGATGCTGATCCAGCTTGCAGTAAAGCGGGGAATGAACGTGATCGCGCGAGACATCAACCCCGAGAGGCTGGCGCTGGCGCAGTCCTATGGCGCAAGCACCGAGCCTGGTGACCCGAACTCCCAAGACGTTGCGATCGAGTGCTCCGGCACAGAGCAGGGGCTGACCTCGAGCGAGTACTTCCTGAGCAACGGCGGGATCCTGTGCCTATTCGCGCATCATCTGCCGACCCGCGTCTGCAACACCAACACCTGGCATATGAAGGGGCTGGATGTGC
>CAZFYZ010000079.1:1423-5280 GCA_964523735.1 uncultured bacterium
CGACCCCGGCAGCATCTCGTGACTGGAATCGAGATTTCCACGAGGCTGTGCAGTACATTCGCGATGGGGTCTTCGACCTCAAGCCGCTGATCACGCACCTTTTCCCGGCAGATGATCCCCAGACGGCGCTGGACACGGTGGCGCATCGAAGGCCGAAGGATTACATTAAGGGCGTGTTTACGTTCTAGACTCCCCCTCACCCCAGCCCTCTCCCGCGAGGGGAGAGGGAGAAGGAAGACCTCACCCCCAGCCCCTCTCCTGCAAGGAGGGGGGGAAGGGAGGACCCCTCCCCAACCCTCCCCTGAAGCGGGAGGGGGAAGGACTCCCCTCGCGCCGGCCCTCTCCCCTAGGATGGGGGGAAGGACTCCTCTCACACCGGCCTCTCGCACAGGAGAGGGAGAAGGGAGGACCCCTCCCCAACCCTCCCCTGAAGCGGGAGGGGGCACGTGGTCCGAAACACGCGAGTTTAGAAGAACATGCTCCCTGGCAATCATGCGTTTGGCGGGCGCGGGCCGTGGGCGACGGCTCTTGTTTCGGCCCCGCGCCCCGCCGCCATCGCAGCAGGTTGGATAAGATCGGGCAGCGGTTGCAATCAAGCGATGGCCGACTGGGGGAGTCATGTCCAAGCTTGTCCTCATTACCGGCGGCGCCGGTTTCATCGGTTCGCACCTGGCCGATCATCTGCTTGCCTGCGGCTATCGCGTTCGTGCCTACGACAATCTCGATCCGCAAGTTCACGGACCAGAGGCATCTAGACCTGGATATCTTGACCCGGAAGTTGAGCTGGTAGTTGGCGATGTGCGCGATCCGGAGGGGGTTCGGCGGGCACTGTCGGGCGTGGATGTGGTCTTCCACTTCGCGTCGGCAGTAGGTGTCGGGCAGAGCATGTATGACATCGCCCGCTACACCCATGTTAACAACCTAGGCACTGCAGTTCTGCTCGAGGCTCTGATCGACAGGCCTGTCGAGAGGCTGGTGCTGGCGTCGAGCATGAGCCTCTACGGAGAGGGGATGTATCGCGCCTCGGATGGTCGGCTGCTACACGGGGCGGACCGGCCAGTGGAGCAGCTTCGGCACTCTGACTGGGAGGTAAGAGGCGCGGACGGTGAGGCGCTGACGCCAATCCCCACCCCTGAGACGAAGCTGCCCAATGTCACGTCTATCTATGCGCTCTCCAAATTCGACCAGGAGCGAATGTGCCTGATGATCGGAGGCGCCTACGGCATCCCGACTGTCGCCCTCAGGTTCTTCAACGTCTACGGTACCCGTCAGGCCCTCTCCAACCCCTACACCGGTGTGCTGGCTATTTTCGCCTCGCGCCTGCTGAACAACAACCCCCCGATGATCTTCGAAGATGGCCTTCAGCAGAGAGACCTTGTGAGCGTTCTGGACGTGGCGCGAGCCTGCAGGCTGGCAATGGAATCGAAAGATGCGCCGCGGTGCACGATCAACATCGCGAGCGGTCAGCGCGTGACAGTACGTGCGGTGGCCGAAGCGATGGCGTCCGCTCTCGGCAAGCCTGATCTTGAGCCTGAAGTCACGGCGAGCTACCGGGTAGGAGATGTCAGGCACTGCTTCGCCGATATCTCGCTCGCGCAGCGGGTACTGGGGTACCAGCCATCTGTCAAACTTGTGGATGGCATCATCGAGCTTGCCGATTGGCTGGCCGCGCAGCAGGCGGAGGATCATTGCGACATAGCCAGAGCGGAACTCGTGTCGCGAGGGCTTGTGGTATGAAGCCTATCTTGAGCAGCGTTGAAAGGCCAGAGATCGGTTTGCTTGAATGGTTTCGGCCTGGAGAGCGGGACCGAGTCGATCAGGTGCTCGCGGACCTGAGGGAGCTTGGGGTCAGGCATCTTAGGACCGGCGTATCGTGGGCCGACTGGAACACCTCTGCAGGTGAGCGGTGGTATCACTGGCTGCTGCCGAGGCTGGCGGCGCAGGTCGAGGTGCTTCCATGCTTCCTCTATACCCCACCCTCATTGGGTCTTGCCCCCAAGACGTCTTCGCCGCCGCGTGTGCCGAAGGACTATACTGACTTCATCGACCAGATGATAACCCTGTTCGGCGAGCACTTCGAGTGGGTCGAGTTCTGGAATGAGCCCAACAACCTGCGCGAGTGGGACGTCACGCTGGACCCGGAATGGCGAATGTTCAGCGAGATGGTCGGCGGGGCGGCGTACTGGGCGAAGCAGCGGGGGAAGAGGACGCTGCTGGGAGGCATCAGCCCCATCGACCCCAACTTCGTGAGGCTCATGTTCGAGCGTGGCGTGATGCAGTACATAGATGCCGTCGGGATACACGGCTTCCCCGGAACGTTCGACTACTCCTGGGAGGGCTGGGGGCACAACGTTGCACGGATCCGGGAGACGATTGGCGCTCATGGATCGTTCGCTGAAGTCTGGATTACCGAGACCGGGTTCTCCACGCGCAGACACGATGAACGACAGCAGCTTCGGGAGTTCGTGAAAGCAGCCGAGGCGGATGTTGAGAGGGTCTATTGGTACGCAGCATATGATCTCGACCCCGACCTGCCGACTGTAGATGGATTCCACCTGGACGAGCGCGACTATCACTTCGGCCTGAAACGGACCGATGGCGCATCGAAGCTATTGCATCGGCTGTGGGTCAACGGTGGAGTAACTGCAGTCAAGAACGCAGTCTGGATGCACGAGCCGCCGCGTCCGACGCGCAACAACAAGCGGCCGGTGCTGATCACCGGCGGGGCGGGATTCATCGGAACCAACCTGGCGCACAGGTTAATGGCTTCCGGCAGGCAGGTGATCGTCTTCGACAGTCTGTCGCGACCTGGCGTTGAGCGGAACCTGCATTGGCTGCGGGAGACGCACAAGGATCGGCTGCAGGTGGAGATTGCAGACGTCCGTGACCCGTTCGCGGTTCGGCGTGTGGTAGAACGGGCATCGCAGGTGTTTCACCTGGCCGCGCAGGTAGCAGTCACCACGAGTCTGACTGGACCTGTCTACGACTTCGAAGTGAACCTGCGTGGCACCCTCAACCTTCTGGAGGCGCTGCGAGCGCTTGATGTTCCCCCGCCGCTTGTCTTCACCTCTACAAACAAGGTCTATGGAGCTCTCGAGGACATCGCTTTGGCCAAGGACACCACCAGGTATGAACCGCAAGACGCCGACATACGAGTGAGGGGAATCAGCGAGATCAGGAACCTTGACTTCCACAGCCCCTACGGATGCTCCAAAGGCGCGGCGGACCAGTATGTGATCGATTACGCGCGAATCTACGGTCTCCCCACGGTCGTGTTCAGAATGAGCTGCATCTATGGCCCCCACCAGTTCGGGACAGAGGACCAGGGTTGGGTCGCGCACTTCCTGATCCGCGCCCTCGACGGCCAGCCGATCAGGCTCTATGGGGACGGAATGCAGGTCAGGGACGTGCTGTATGTTGATGACTTGATCAACGCACTTATGCTGGCACAGGAACACGTGGCCCAGCTATCCGGGCAGGCGTTCAACATCGGCGGCGGCGCGGACAACACGCTCAGCATACTTGAACTGCTGGGTCTGATAGAGACACTTGAAGGCAACAGACCAACCACTCGCTCTGATACGTGGCGGCCTGGCGATCAGAAGTACTACGTTTCTGATACGACTAGATTCCAGGAGGCGACCGGCTGGCAGCCTCACGTGAGTGTGAACGACGGAGTGGCGAGACTGCACAGGTGGCTGCTTGATTGCCGGGGCGCATTGGCGGAGAGCGGAACCTCAGGGGAGGAACCTTATGGTAGAGGAGAGACGATCAAGCTCAAGGGATAGACCAACAAAAATGCGCGCAGCAGTTGTCACTTGCCCGGGTGCCGTTAGCGTCGAGGAAGTCGACATTCC
>CAZFYZ010000079.1:5290-17212 GCA_964523735.1 uncultured bacterium
CGGGACCTGTAGAGGTGCGGGTTCAGCTCGAGGGCTGCGGTGTCTGTGCCTCCAATCTACCCCCTTGGGAAGGCAAGCCCTGGTTCAGCTACCCAATGCAGCCGGGCTGGCTGGGCCATGAAGGCTGGGGGGTAGTGGATGCGGTCGGGCCGGAGGTAACGGACTGGAAACAGGGGGATCGTGTGGCGGTGCTTTCCCAAAAGGCATACGCTGAGTATGACGTAGCTACGGCGGACGCGCTGGTGAGGTTGCCGCAATCGGTTTCGGACATCCCGTTCCCAGGGGAGCCACTCGGCTGCGCGATGAACATCCTGCGCAGGAGCGAGATCAACTCGGGGGACTGTGTGGCAATCATAGGTATTGGCTTTCTTGGGGCGCTTCTTACAAGCCTGGCCTGGAAGCGCGGCGCGAGCGTGATCGCGATCTCTCGCAGGGGCTATTCTCTGTGGCTAGCGAAATCGCTGGGAGCGGCGGACGCGACGGCGCTCGATGACCATTGGAGGATCATCGACCACGTGCGTTCTCTGACAGGGGGGAGGATGTGCGATGTCACGATCGAGGCAGTCGGGCAACAGTGGCCACTGGATCTCGCTGCGGAACTGACTCGAGAGCGCGGGAGAATGATTGTCGCGGGATACCATCAGGACGGCACGCGCCAGGTGAACATGCAGCTCTGGAACTGGCGGGGGTTGGATGTCATAAACGCGCACGAGCGAGAGACAAGCGTCTATGTGGATGGCATACGTGCCGCTGTGGACGCGGTGGGCGATGGCACACTCGACCCCACGCCGCTCTACACACACTGCTTCCCGCTCGAGCAATTGGATGAAGCGCTCAACATGACGCGCGATCGGCCGGACGGATTCGTGAAAGCCTTGATCAGGCTCAAAGGGTGGCGCGGGTGATGCGAGTTCTGATGACCACAGACACAATAGGCGGCGTGTGGACGTACTGCATGGAACTGGCCGGCGCTTTGCAGCCTCACGGAGTGGAAGTGGCGCTGGCTACGATGGGTTCGCCTCCGACCTCCGAACAGCACGAGGAGGCCGCGTCGCTTGAAAACGTGCGGCTCTATCCGAGCAGCTACAAGCTCGAGTGGATGTCAGAGCCGTGGGAGGATGTCCAGCGGGCCGGTGAGTGGCTGCTCCGGTTGGAGAAGACACTGCGGCCGGATGTTGTTCACCTCAATGGGTATGCTCTGGGAGCCTTGCCCTGGGAGGCACCGGTTGTGGTCGCCGGGCACTCATGCGTGCTGTCGTGGTGGGAGGCAGTGAAGGGCGAGCCCGCACCGGACTCGTGGGAGCGGTACAAGGCTGAAGTCACTCTGGGATTGCAGGCGGCAGACGTAGTGATCGCTCCCAGCTCGACTATGATGAACTCCCTGGAGCGGCACTACGGCAGCTTGGGAAAGACTGTTGTGGTCCCGAACGGGCGGAGCCCACAGCTGTTCAGGACGGCGGAGAAGAAGGAGTTCGTATTCACTGCCGGGCGCGTCTGGGATGAGGCGAAGAACGTCTCCGCCATGGAGCGCGCAGCCCCGGAACTGGCATGGCCGGTATACCTGGCAGGCGAAGAAGAACATCCGGAGGGAGGCGCTGCTGAGCGCAGGCACCTGAAGCTGCTTGGCAAGCTCTCCCCCGCGGTGATGCCCTTCTGGTATGCCCGCTCGCCCATTTACGCCCTGCCGGCCAGGTATGAGCCGTTCGGCCTGTCCGCGCTAGAGGCGGCGCTGTCTGGGTGTGCGCTTGTGTTAGGCGACATACCGAGCTTGCGAGAAGTGTGGGACGATGCCGCGGTGTACGTGCCTCCCGATGACTCGGAAGGGCTCGTGGTCACGCTCAATGCTCTTATTGGCAGCGAGGACTGGCGCGGCGACCTTGCGACCAGGGCAAGATCAAGAGCCTTGGCCTACTCCCCACAGGCGATGGCCGAGAGGTATCTTCAAGTCTACCAGAGCTTAGCGGTTGGGGTCCCAGTGGCGTGAGGCAACAGCATTGCGCATTGTGATGTTCTACCATTCGCTTGTGTCCGACTGGAACCACGGCAATGCCCACTTCCTGCGCGGCGTCGCCACCGAACTGATCACGCGTGGTCACGAAGTGGCGATCTATGAGCCTGAGAATGCGTGGAGTCGCAGCAATCTGATCGCCGAGCATGGCCTCGAGCCGATCCACCGGTTCCACGAGGCTTACCCGCTCATCTCAAGCACGTTCTATGACCCCAAAGACCTCGATCTGGACGCCGCACTTGCAGGGGCGGACTTGGTCATAGTGCACGAATGGAATGAGCACGAACTGGTGCAGCGTGTTGGCGAGCATCGTGCCCATCACTCCGGCTACAGACTGCTGTTCCACGACACGCACCATCGCAGCGTCACTGACAGGGACAACATGTCCCACTATGACTTGTCGGGATACGATGGGGTGCTGGCCTTTGGACGTGTGATAAGAGACCTGTACATCGAGCACGGTTGGGCCAGGAATGCGTGGACTTGGCACGAGGGGGCAGATGTTCGGGTCTTCCGTCCGCTCAAGACCACGCCGAACGATGGGGACATCGTGTGGATCGGCAACTGGGGTGATGATGAGCGCGCGGCTGAGATCGAGGAGTTTCTGGTAAAGCCTGTGGTCGATCTGAGGCTTAAGGCCTCCGTATACGGAGTGAGGTACCCTGAGCACGCACTGCGGAAGCTCAAGAATGCCGGGATCAGCTATCGGGGGTGGCTCCCTAACTTCGAGGTTCCTCAGGTATTTCCGCGGTTCAAGCTGACGGTACACATACCGCGCAAGCCCTATGTGAAGGCACTGCCGGGAATCCCGACTATTCGGGTCTTTGAGGCACTGGCGTGCGGGGTTCCCATGGTTTCGGCACTATGGGAGGACCGTGAGCGCTTGTTCTCGCCGGGACGAGACTTTCTGACAGCAGCGGATTGCGGCGATATGAAGCGGCAGATCAAAAGGCTTCTTGAGGATCCGGCGCTTGCCGAGCGGGTTGCTCAAGACGGGCGGGAGACGATACTCGGTCGTCACACCTGCGCGCACCGAGTCGATGAGCTGCTATCGATCTACAACGATCTGGAGGGAACGTAATGAAGATCGCGTTCTTTGGATCGAGTCTTGTGTCAGCCTACTGGAATGGCGCAGCAACATACTATCGAGGCATCATCCACGCGATGTATCATCGTGGCCATACGATCACGTTCTATGAGCCTGACGCCTATGGCCGGCAGGAGCATAGAGACATCCCGGATCCCGAGTGGGCGAAAGTTGTCGTCTACCCTGGTGAAGGCGAGGATGGGGTGATGGCCGCGATCGAGCAGACGCGAAGCGCGGATGTGATCGTGAAGGCCAGCGGAGTAGGCGTGTTCGATAGACTACTCGAAGAAGCCGTTCCCGCGATGAAGCGACCATCCAACAAGGTCGTGTACTGGGACGTTGATGCGCCGGCAACACTCGAGCGGCTTCGGGACGACCCGGATGATCCATTCGCGGCGCTGATCCCACGATACGACATCGTTTTGACCTATGGCGGCGGGCAGCCTGTAGTTGATGGCTATCTGGCCCTTGGGGCAAAGAGCTGTACGCCTGTCTACAACGCTTTGGACCCCGCGACCCACCATCCGGTACAGCCCGACGCACGCTTTGCAGCTGAGCTGAGCTTCCTGGGCAACCGACTGCCCGATCGTGAGGCGCGCGTAGAGGAGTTCTTTCTGAGCGCCGCCTCTGAGCTTCCCTGGCGGCACTTTCTGCTGGGCGGCGAGGGGTGGAGCGACAAGCGCATACCGGTGAATGTGACTTACGCCGGCCACGTCTACACAGCCGATCACAACGCATTCAACTGTTCTCCCAAGGCAATTCTCAACATCGCCCGTGACAGCATGGCTCGTTTCGGGTACTCCCCTGCCACGCGAGTGTTTGAGGCCGCAGGCGCAGCGGCTTGCATCATCACCGACGACTGGGCCGGAATCGAGCTGTTCCTGGAACCCGAGAAAGAGGTGCTGGTAGCTGCAAATGGCACAGAAGTAGCGGCGCATCTGGAGAGCTTGACGACCGAGCGCTCCAAGGAGATCGGACTTGCAGCCTACAGCAGGGTAGTAGAAGAGCATACCTATGCGCACAGAGCCGCTCAGGTGGAGGGACTGCTGGATGGCTGAAAGGTTGAGGTTTGTCTTCCTGGGGCTCTCGATTACGTCTTCCTGGGGGAACGGCCACGCCACGACGTATCGGGGGCTACTGCGGGAACTCGCCGCACTGGGCCACGAGGTGCTCTTTCTGGAGCGGGATGTACCGTGGTACGCACAGAATAGAGATTTGCCTAATCCTCCCTACGCACGGACAGAGCTGTATGATAGCCTGCCGAATTTACGGAAGCGCTTTCGAGCCCAAGTGGAATCGGCGGACATTGCTGTGGTGGGATCATATGTGCCTGAGGGGATCGCCGTCGGCGAGTGGGTCCTCCGGACTGCGCAGGGGGCAGTGGCGTTCTATGACATAGATACACCCGTTACGCTGGCGAATGTCGATAACGATGAGTGCCACTACATTTCACGGGAGCAGATCCCGCTATATCAGCTCTATCTGTCATTCACAGGTGGGCCTGTGCTTGAGCGGCTCGAGCGCGAGTTTGGCTCCCCAATGGCTCGGCCGCTCTACTGCTCATTCGACCCGCAGCTATACTATCCAGAGGAACAGGAGCAACACTGGGATCTGGGGTATCTGGGGACATTTAGCCAGGACAGGCAGCCGGCGTTGGAAGAGCTTCTGCTGCAGCCGGCGCGAGAATGGCCCGAAGGCAGATTTGTGGTAGCCGGCCCGCAATATCCGGACAGCATATCCTGGCCGCCGAACGTGACGCACATCCAGCACCTGCCACCATCGGAGCATAGGGAGTTCTACTGCTCCCAACGTTTCACGCTCAACCTCACCCGAGAAGACATGCGTACGGCGGGGTATTGCCCAAGCGTCAGGCTCTTTGAGGCTGCGGCTTGCGGCAGCCCGATCATCAGCGATCGATGGGAAGGGCTTGACACGATATTCACGCCCGAAAGCGAGATTCTGACGGCTGCGTCGTCGAGAGAAGTCCTGAACATTCTATACAGTCTGCCCAAAGACTCATCGCAAGAGATCGGCAGGCGCGCGCGATCTCGAGTCCTCTCCGAGCACACGGCCGCGCATAGAGCCAGACAACTCGAGGGCTATACGCTCGAGCTGCTGGATACGGCTACCGAGCTCACAATCGTTTAGCATCTACTTTCGCCCGGGTAGCAGTTGAAGAAGAACTGACTTGAGGCGAGTAGATTCATGAGCACCTATTCAGCGACCAAGCACGCCGTCGTGGCAGGCGGGGCGGGGTTTCTAGGCTCTCACCTGTGCGACCTGCTGCTCGATAGAGGGTATCGCGTGACCTGCGTAGACAACCTAATCACTGGCAGCCGCGACAACATAGCCCACAACCTCCAAAGCCCGGACTTCTCGTTCGTACAGAGCGACATCGCTACATATGAGCACTCGGCAGACCCCATAGACGTGATCTTCCATCTGGCCTCTCCCGCCAGCCCGGTTGATTACCAGAGACTGCCGCTGCAGACCTTAGACGCCGGCTCGTCCGGGACGCGGCGGGCCCTGGATCTCGCAGAGGAGCACGATGCGGCATTTGTGCTCGCCTCGACTTCGGAGGTCTACGGCGATCCGCTTGTCCATCCTCAGGATGAGGGCTACTGGGGCAATGTGAATCCGACCGGTCCCAGGGCTGTCTACGATGAGGCCAAGCGCTTCGCGGAGGCAATGACGACAGCCTATCGGGTCCACTGCGGCGTACAGACGCGCATCGCCCGCATATTCAACACCTACGGCCCGCGGATGCGCTGTCATGATGGGCGTGTAGTGCCAGAGATGATCATGCAGGGCCTCAGCGGCGAGCCCATAACCGTGTATGGCGACGGTTCACAGACCAGGAGCTTCTGCTATGTTTCGGATGAAATCGAAGGGCTACACCGTCTGTACGAATCTGGGGTTGAGGACCCGGTCAATATAGGCAGCCCGCGAGAGAGCACTATCCTGGAGTTTGCCGAGATGGTGCGCCAGTTGACTGATACGGACAACAAGATAGTGTTTCGCCCGCTTCCGACAGATGATCCACACCGCCGGCAGCCTGATATCAGCCGGGCTCGTGAACACCTCGGTTGGGAGCCCGCGATCTCGCTTGAGGTGGGTCTGGCGAAGACTGTGGACTACTTCCGAGCAATGTTCTGTCTTCAGCCTGCCGAGCTTGCCTCCAGTCACTAGCCCGGTATTTCGTTCTTCCCCGCCCAGCACTCCGCCGTGTCTAGTGCCTCCCGTACTTCAGACTCCGGAAAGGCCTTCGGAAACACCTGATTCATCTACGTTCGGCAAGGAGATCAGGGCACAGGTAGTAGAAGTTGTCACCATAGGTTCGGATCGTAATGACGCGGAGAAGGGGATGTCCCGCAATTAGCCTGGCGCCTCTCGGAGATCAAACGGCGGCACACTAAGTGGGGATGTGCCCTACTGGAGGGATAGCATAACGATGAACCTGAGCATAGATGGATCAGGCGACAGACGGATCTATGAAGAGGAACTAAGCCCGTGGCTGCCGGAGAGGATATATGATTGCCACGTTCACATCAGCATACCAAAGAATTGTGGCCATTTTTCCCAGGAGCGCCGGAACCAGTTCTGGACTATGGAAGTGGGCGTGTTCCAGACGTGGGAGGAGATGAGAGCTAATCACCGCCTGCTCTTTCCTGGGAGGGACGTTGACTCACTGGTCTTTGGCGGGGTGTATCGAGAGCAGGACTCGCGGAGTGGGAATGACTATGTGCTTTCAGGCATCCGGAACCCCCTGAACCGAGCTGATGGACTTCTGGTGACGAGGCCCGAATGGGACGCCGCGGTGATCGAGGACGCCATGGCCAAGGGGTTCTTGGGAATCAAGCCCTACCCCGATCTGGCGGCACAAGAGAGCCTGGAAGTCAGCATCTATGACTTCCTGCCTCACTCGCACCTGACAGCTCTGAACCAGCTGAATGGAGTCCTGATGCTGCCCCTCCCACGCGCCGGACGGCTCGGCGACCCCGACAATATTCGCGAACTGCTCGAGATAGCCGAACGCTATCCATCCATTCGCCTGATAGTGGCGCACATAGGACGTGCATACTGCCTGCCAGCCGCTCAGGAAAGCCTGCCGCGCTTCGCGGACATGCAAGGAATCTTCTTCGACACCGCAGCAAATCTCAACGCCGATGTCTTCCAGCTTACAATGGAAACAATGGGCCCGGATCGAATGCTTTTCGGCACTGATTTGCCCCTGATGATGATGAGAGGCTGCAGGGACCACCTGGGCGCGGACTATGTGAACTACACCAACGGCCCCTACTCCTGGAACACAAACCGCAAGAGCCCAGAGGAGGAAGCCCGTTATACCTACTATGTCTATGAGCAACTGCGTGCCCTGATCAAGGCGGCCAAGAACGCGGGTCTCGACAAACCGGCATTTCACAAGATCCTCTATCACAACGCAGCGAAGCTGTTGGGCAAGCCGATCGGCAACTCGAAGGTCTAGGACGTCCGCAATTCCCGAAAGGAAGACCCGCGGTGGAGAAGGAATCATCCTGCAGGAACGCGCGCGGCATTTCCGGACCGGCGTTATCGTCACAGCAGAGGAGCAGAACGTGTCCAAGAAGATCAGAATCGGAGTAGTAGGTGGGGAGTTCGGGGCCACGTTCCATTGGCACCGTGAGCCCAACTGTATCGTAGAGGCTGTCAGCGACCTGAGAGAAGACAGACGCAAGCATCTTGTGGACGTCTACAAGTGCAACAAGTCTTACAACTCATTAGAGGAGTTGATCAATGACAAGAATGTTGACGCAGTTGCGGTGTTCTCCGGAGCCCCCAATCACGTGCGGCACTCTGTCGCATGCATGAAGGCCGGCAAGCATGTCATATCGGCCGTGCCTGCCTGCGTCTCGATTGAGCAGGCCGAGGAGTTGCTCGCAGCCCAGAAGAAGACCGGAATGACCTATATGATGGCGGAAACGAGCTACTACCATCCCGCGCTTATCTCAGCACGAAAGTTCCTCGCTGAAGACAAGTTCGGAGACATCTACTACACCGAAGCGGAATATCATCACGCCGGAATGGAGTACAGCCTCTGGAAGGACGAGCAGGGCAAGCACACTTGGCGCTGGGGCCTTCCGCCGATGCTCTACCCCACCCACTGCACCGCGTTCCTGGTCGGGTTGACCGGCGAGCGACTTGTTGAGGTAAGCTGCCTGGGATGGGGCGATGGCGATCCCATCATGGAAGGCAACACCTACAACAACAAGTTCTGGAACGAGACCGCGTTCTTCAAGACCGACAAGGGCAATGCATTCAGGGTTTCGATCAACTGGCGCGGCGCTTTCGGAGGGACGGAGCGGGCTCAGTGGTATGGCAGCAAGATGAGCTTGTTTGAGCCGCACCCGAATGGCCTGGACTCCGTCATCCGCCGTGCTTCCCAGAAGATGGGGCAGGACAGCGCGGGGTTCGCTCGGGCAGAGGCTGAGTTCGAGAAGTACGAGCAACCGAACTGGGCCATGACCGAGCTACCCGAGTCGCTGCGAGTAGGCGGCGGACACGAAGGGGCCGAGCCGTTCTTGACGCACGAGTTCATAGATGCCTTGGTGAACGATCGCAAGCCCGCAGTGGATATCGCCGAAGCGCTTGCTTACACCGTGCCGGGGATTATCGCGCATCAGTCCGCTCTCAACGGTGGCGTGCAGTTGAAGGTGCCGACCCTCGCGTAGACGGGAATGCGGCCTATCATTCATTAGCTGAGCACTTAAGGCGCGATTCTGTTGCGGACGCTCCGGCATTACCGTGCTATACTATGCGAGGAAGCCGGCTATACGATCACTGAACCATTAGCCGACTGGAGGGGCTGCAAGTTGAACTGCAAATACTTGTTGTGCGCTGTGATGTTGGTTGTGCTGCTGTTCCCGAGTGGAGCGACGGCAGTTGCACCAGGCAAAGGTTGGAAGAACACACTTAGACCCAAGGGCAAGCTTGGGCCAGTCTTGCTGCTGGCGGAAGGCGGGAAGGCGCTCTACACTATAGTGCTTCCCGCTGAACCGACCACTCAGGAGGAGAAGGCCGCCTCCGATCTCGCGAAGTATCTGGGGATGATCACCGGGGCGGAGTTCACGGTTCTTCGCGAGGGCGGCTACTTCAGAGCCACGGGGCGCGAGATAAGCGTTGGTCAGACGCAGCTTCTCAAGCAGGCAGGCCCTCCGGAATGTGAAGCCGATCTCGGCAAAGAGGGCTATGCAATCTCTGTCCAGGGTGACACGTTGTTTCTGGCCGGCGGGACCAAGCGCGGACCGATCTACGCGGTCTATGCACTCCTTGAAGAGGACCTCGGCTGCCGTTGGTACGATCGCAAGTCCGAGCCGATGCTGCCGCGCATCCCGAACCTCAAGATCAGGCCTGTCGCTCGCAGCTTCGTGCCGCGCCTGAACATCCGCGACCCGTTCTACTGGGATGCTTTCGACGGCGACTGGGCGATCGCGAACCGCGCCAGCTTCACGTGGATGGATTGCATTCCCCAGGAGTGGGGCGGCACCAACAAGCACGCGGCTGGATTGTACTGCCACACCTATAATGCGCTGCTTCCGCCTGACCAGTACTTCGCGGAGCACCCCGAGTACTACTCAGAGATCGGCGGAAAGCGTGAGAGGTCGCAGCTCTGCCTGACCAACCCCGATGTCCTGCGACTGGTCACGGAGAGGGTTATCCAGCTCTTCAGGGAGGACCCGGGGAGTGAGTATATCAGCGTCTCGCCGAACGACTGGACCAGATACTGCGAGTGCGCGAACTGCAAGGCAATCGACGATGCCGAGGGCACACAGGCGGGCAGTCTGATCGCATTCGTCAACAAGGTCGCGGAGGCGGTTGAGAAAGAGATTCCCGATGCGAAGATCACCACTCTTGCGTACCTGGGCACGATCGTCCCGCCAAAGACGATCAAGCCCAGACATAACGTGGCGATCCAGCTCTGCACCGATGGTCATGCCTGGGGCAGCCCTTTCCTGCAGGTCACAGAGACTGAGAAGTTTCGCACGGCAATGAACGCATGGCAAGCCGCCGGGGCCAAGATGCACATCTGGGACTACGTCGTCAACTTCAGTCACTACTCGCTGCCGATGCCGAACCTGCCAGTAGTCACTCCCAACATCAAGTACTACGTCGACCATGGCGCGGCGGGTGTGCTGCTGCAGGGGGCATACCAGAGCCCGGGCGGGGAGAACGGTATCATGCGCTCGTGGGTGTGGGCCAAGCAGCTCTGGGATATCGACCGCCCCACCCTGCCCTTGATGCACGACTTCATCTACGGCTATTACGGAGACGCCGCGGAGCCGATGTGGCAGTACAACCAGATGCTCTGGCAGATATGGGAGCGGCATCACGCGGATCGCAACCAGCCGGGCAAGGAACTGCCGAGCAGCATCAGGTATGCGCCAACTGATCCCCTGCTCGGAGGGGACTTCGTGACGAAAGCGACCGAGCTGTTCGACAGGGCGGAGAGGCTGGCAGATGACCCGGAGACGCTCCGGCGGGTGAAGTTGGCAAAGGTCCCGCTGCTCTATACGAGAATGTGTCAGGAAATCGGGTACCTGAGCGGAGGCAGCTTTGTCAATGGATCTGTCGCCAGACCCCTGAGCCCCGAGACGAAGGCGGAGTATGTGAAGCTGCTTGATCAACTCGACGGCGTCGTGCAGAGCGAAGGGATCACCTACTTCCAAGAGGATTGGACGGCGCCGGATGCACCTGCGAAGATGGCAAGGTGGAGAGAGGAGCTCTCCGGAGGATCCAACCAGTGATTCAGAACCCGGCGACCGCGTGGATATGGCCCACGCAATTCGGAGACACTCCAAACCAGTACGTTCATTTCAGACATGAGTTCACGCTCCCGGAGGGCGCCGAACGCGGATGCATCCGCGTCAGTTGTGACTCCAACTACGCGTTGTGGGTCAACGGCCAGTTCGTGGACTTCGGGCAGTACCACGACTACCCAGATCAGAAGACCTGCGATGTGCTCTCTCTCACGGGCCTGCGGGCAGGGAAGAACGTCCTTGCGTTCGTGGTCTACTACCAGGGCGAGGCGAGCTCTCAGTACAAGAAGGGCGCACCAGGTCTGATCTACGAGCTTAGCGCTGGGGATTCGGTCATATCAAGCGGTAAGGACACGCTCTATCGAGTTGACCCGTGCTACACCGCCGGGCCGATTGCCAAAGTCACCGGTCAGTTGGGCAACACGTTCTGCTACGATGCGTCTGGTGAGGACGACTGGCGGTCGCTGGACTATCAGACAGGCTTTGCGTGGAGCAGGATCGGGGATGCCGACATCACGCCGGCAGAGGCTCGGCCGGTCAAAAGCGCCAGGCCGATCCCGAAGCTCATCATCGGCCCCAGACTGGAACCCAAGATCGTCGCGCAGGGCACGTTCACTCGCGAGGCGGTTGAGGGAGCGACTGTTGCCAGGTTGATGCAGGACGATCGGCTGAGTCCCTCTGCGGTCCTGGAGGGCAATGAGGGAGCGCTGACAGTCAAGCCCAACGCAGCCGATGGAGCCAACGGCGTCTACGTGATCCTGGACCTTGGCAGGGAAGAGGCGGGGCTGCTCGATCTGGAACTCGAGGCCTCGGCAGGGACAGTTGTGGATGTCGCATGGGGTGAGCACCTGGATGATGGCCACGTGCGCGCTTGGGTCGGCGGTCGCAACTTCGCCTGCCGCTACGTGTGCCGAGAGGGCAGGCAGCAGTTCACGCATTACTTCTTGCGGTTTGCGGGGAGGTATATCGAGCTGCACATCAGCCCGAGCGTTGCTTCGGGACACCCTGTCCCGAAGCCCACTTCGCCCGGTTTC
>CAZFYZ010000080.1:0-2379 GCA_964523735.1 uncultured bacterium
ATGCCCGCCGACAATGCCGCCCAACTCTTCTACAGCAACAACCCGGAGCGGCTGCTGAAGTACCAGACTCTCTTTGCAGCCAACATCGATGGCGATCAGCCGGCGCGGCTCCTGTACCACCATCAGAACGCGATAGGCAAGCGAGCGCATCTGCTCGTCGAACTCGTCAATCCCACGGATCAGCACGCTGTCTTTCGGATTACCCGGGCTGTCGCCGCGCCTCTGGTGGACACAGTCCTGGTCGGTTATATCGCGAGTTCGTCGTTCCTCAAGAGCATGTTCTACAACGCCAGTGTGATCGAGCACCTGCCGCCGCAGTCCAGGCTAGTATTAGTCTCGGATACGCTCTCCAACATGGAGACTGGCAGCGGGATAATCCAGGTCAAGCAGACCAATGGATCGGGAGCCTACATGCGCGTCGCGGCGCTCCCCCCCGGCCTCGACAGTGCCCGTGTCGGACAGATAACCCCTGCCCCGCCAACCGGCGAGTTCGCCGCATCGGATCACATCTATACCAAGCCCGTCAAGGCCATCGACGCCGCCTATACGGTCGGACAGCGGTGGGCGTTCATCCCGATCGGCAGGCACGCTATCGGCTCCAATGACGCCCAGAGGAAGCTCGACGGCAACTACGGCGTCACCTACGACATCAGCGTCAATGTGGACAACCCCACTGATACGGAAAAGAAGATATTGGTCCTCTTCGAGCCTAGCGCCGGACTGGCATCAGGAGTCTTTATAGTAGACGGGCAGTTTGTGTCGACCAAGTACGCAAGGCCGCCGCACGAGGTGAAGCTCAAGTCGTTCAAGCTCAGGCCCGGCCAAACCAAGATGGTGCGAATACAGACGCTTCCGGTTGCGGGATCGAACTACCCGGCCACTGTCATCGTGAGAAGCTAACGCTCGAAGCTAGAGGTCAGAGGTTCGGGGTCAGAGGCCAGGGTCAGGGAGTGTTGGCAAGCATTGTACGGATCGTGCTGATACTGGGGATGGGGCTTATGTGGGTGGCATCTGGTGCGGCTGGTGATAGCCGTGCCAACAAGCTGTGCAAGGAACTAGATCTGCAGGCGCGGGTGATGTGGTTTGACGCCGAGGCCAACCTGTGGGAACTCTCCACCAGGGAGGGCGTCGCCGAGACAGTCGCGAAGTGCAAAGATGCCGGGATCAACACGATCATCGTTGATGTCAAGCCACTCTCCGGGCTGGTCCTCTACAAGAGCAAGATCGCGCCTCGCCTCACCCGGTCCAATGGCAAGGACTACCCCGCCGACTACGATCTCCTGGCCACAGTTATTGACGAGGGCCACAAGGCCGGGATCCCGGTCCACGCGGCTATCAACGTCTTCTCCGAGGGATCCCAGAAACTAGGTGGCGGCAGGGCGCTCGAGTATCCTGAATGGCAGTGTGTGGAGGTTGCGCCCGACAACACACTGCGACGGGTCGCCGACAGCGAGGCTGAGCATAACGCCATCTTCGTGAACCCGCTTAACCCCGAGGCGCGCGATTACGCGCTGAGCATCGTGCGTGAGATATGCGAGAACTACGCGATCGACGGCATCGTCTTCGACAGGATGCGTTACCCGAACCTGTACTCGGATTTCAGCGACCTGTCGCGCTCCGCATTTGAGCAGCAGATAGGTCGTAATGTCGCCCACTGGCCCCAAGATGTGTTGCAGCGAGGCGCGTCTCCGCAGGACCCGGTAACGCGCGGCACTCTATTCAAGGACTGGCTGAAGTTCCGCGCGGGCGTTATCAAGAGCTTTCTCGGTGAAGCCCACTCGGTAGCGAGAACAGCGCGGCCATCGATCAAGGTCGGCATCTATGTCGGCTCATGGTATCCACTCTACTACGACGTAGGCGTCAACTGGGCCAGCCCCAGCCACACCGCTGACTACGACTGGTGGCCGGAAGGCTATGAGGAAACCGGCTACGCTGATCTTGCGGACTATGTCTGCACCGGCTGTTACTATGAGAACGCAACTCGCGCCGATGCAATGGCACGCGGAGCTGAGGAGTGGGCAAGCGTGGAGGCGGCGGCTGACGAGTCCATCAACGCGATTGAGGACGCGACGTTCACCTACGGCGGCCTCTATCTATTCCAGTACCACGGCAAGCCGCAGGACTTTGAGGCCTCCGTCCGCCAGTGCCTCAAGAGCACGCAGGGATGCATGATATTCGATCTGGTCTATGTACGGAAGTATGACTGGTGGGATATCCTCAAGCGGTGCTTCGCAGGGTCCGCCACGGCTCCGCACGACGAGCCTGGTCTACTCGGCCGGTTGCGCCAGGACTGACAGGTGACTGGCGAGAATGTCCGACTCGCGCCAGAGTAGCAATGAGGGCCCTCCCGAGTGCCGCATTCAGGAAGATCAGTGGACC
>CAZFYZ010000080.1:2389-5608 GCA_964523735.1 uncultured bacterium
CTGCCGGTTCCCCTCATCATATACCAGATACTTGCTGCCGTTAGGAAGAGCCGCGTACACGGCTGGGTGCTTGCCCTTGCCCGTTTGGAAAACCTTGAGGCGTGCGTCCCACCTACCTGTGCGGTAGAACCACGTGACTATTCTGGAACCACTCTCGCCACCGTATCCGGCGTGGAGAACTACACGTCTCTCGATCCTGCCCATGAAGTGTGGTCTGAACGGGTAGAATGAGTTCGGAAACTGGGTCCAATCTATCCGTTTTGGCTTCGTCCAGCAGTTGACAAGGACGAGATCGCCTTTTGAGAGCTTCTCCATTTCGCGGCCATACTTGCGTAGCTTGATAGTCTTCTTGCTGTAATGCCTGAGCAGATCGCGCACCAGATGGACTGTTACCTCCTTACCGGTAACAGCGATCACCTCACCTTCGTGCCAAGATGAATACTCGCAAGTGAGGCGACTGTTGAACGTACACTGAAAGTCCCCAGCAGAAGCCGCGCTAAACAGAATGCACAGGGCAAGAGCGCCCACCAGTGTGATCAGTGCGCAGTGCGTTCGGAATCGCTTCATTCGCCGCTCTCCTTCCCATACAGGTCACGCGCCGCCAGCGCCGAAACGGCAATGGTGCTTCGATGCTACTAGCATTATAGCACGCAGTGTTCAGGGCCAATCTTACCCCCCTAGAGGCGCCATGTCAACGGCTGTGATTCGCCTTGACCTTCCCCCTCCCCCGCTGTATAATTACTCCGTTGAGGATGGAGACCCGAGCCCCTGCTTTACCACAGGGGCTTTGCGACATGTACCGGAGGTTGTTGATCCGTGAGAGTGCTGGTTACAGGCGCGTGCGGCATGCTCGGTCGACTGGTGGACTCGGCGTTGGCGGAGAAGCATCAGGTGATTCCGACTGACGTCATCGATGGATGCGAGGCGATGGACATCGCCGACCCAGGCGCGGTGTTCGACACGATCAACAGGTTCCGGCCCGAGCTGGTGATCCACTGCGCTGCGATGACCGACGTTGACGGCTGCGAGCGCGACCCCGATATGGCCCATAAGCTAAATGCTGTCGGGACGTGGAACGTTGCTTGCGCGTGTGCATCGGTTGGGGCGGCGATCGCCTACATCAGCACGGACTATGTGTTCGACGGCGAGAAGGAATCGGCCTACACAGAGTTTGATCAGCCGAACCCGATGAGTGCTTATGGCGCAAGCAAGCTCGCCGGCGAGCGGGCAGTGATCGAGCTTTGCCCGAAGCACTACATCGTGCGGACATCGTGGGTTTTCGCGCCGCACGGGAAGAACTTCGCGATCTCGATGCTCAAGGCCGCGGAGACAAGACCTGAGTTGCGGGTGGTAGCAGACCAGTTCGGGTCGCCCACATATGCCAAAGATCTGGCCGAATTCTTGTGCTCACTGGTGGGGTCGCCCCTATACGGGATCTACCACTACACCAACTCGGGCAGTTGCTCGTGGCACGAGTTTGCATCCAAGATACTGGAGACCGCCGGCAGGACCGATGTGAAGGTGGTCCCGATCAAGTCCGAGGAATGGCCGACGCCAACTAAGAGGCCGAAGAACTCGGTTCTGAGGCACTACCGAATGGAGCTTCTCGGACGCGACAATGCGCGGCCCTGGCAAGACGCAGTTACGGAGTTTGTGACGGAATGGACTACAGCAAGACAGTAAACCTCCCAAAGACGCCCTTCCCGATGAAGGCGGACCTGCCACACCGGGAGCCGGAGTTTCAGAAATTCTGGGCGGAGTTGGACATATATGGACAGATCTCAAGTCGTGAGACGGCTAACGGCGACTTCATTCTGCACGACGGGCCACCATACTCTAACGGCGACATCCACATCGGACATGCGCTGAACAAGGTCCTGAAGGACTTCGTGGTCCGATACAACGCGATGAACGGCTATCGCACGCCGTTCGTGCCGGGCTGGGACAACCACGGAATGCCCATCGAGAACAAGGTGATGGAGGAGTTCCGGAAGAAGCACGAGTCGCCTGAGAAGCTCATCATCCGCAAAGCCTGTCGATCATATGCGGCCAAGTGGGTGGACAAGCAGCGCGAACAGTTCAAGCGTCTGGGCGTGGTCGCCGATTGGGATAACCCCTATCTGACGATGAGCCTTGAGTATGAGGCGGCGATCATCAAGGTGTTCGGCGAACTCGCGGCCGAGGGCTACATCTACCGCGGGCTAAAGCCGATCCACTGGTGCATCTCCGATGAGACGGCTCTAGCCGAGGCTGAGATCGAATACGCAGATCACAAGTCGCCTTCGATCTTCGTGCGCTTCCCGCTCGTCAAGGACCCCAAGGGGCTGTTTTCCGGCGTGTCGGCAGACAACTGCTACACGATCATCTGGACGACTACGCCTTGGACGATCCCTGCGAATCTGGCCGTGGCGGTGCATCCTGATTACGAGTACGCATTCGTTGATGCCGAGGGCAAGCGGTATCTGGTGGCCGCTGAACTTGCCCCCCGCACGATGCAGGCGATGGGCATCGAGAAGTATTGTGTGGCTAAGACGATCAAGGGCAGCGAACTCGAAGGCGTGGTCTTCAAGCACCCGATCTATGACCGAGAATCCGTGCTCGTCCACGCCAACTACGTGACACTCGAAGATGGCACGGGTGTTGTTCACACTGCTCCCGGCCACGGCCGCGAGGACTTCGAGACAGGCCAGCGTTATGGCCTGCCTGCGCTCTGCCCCGTCAATGAGGGCGGCTACTTCACGAAAGAAGCCGGCCAGTTCGAGGGGCTGCACATCACACGGCAGGGGAATGAGGCTGTGCTTGAGGCGCTTACAGAGGCTGGGAACCTTATGGCTTCCAGCGAGATCGCGCACAGCTACCCGCACTGCTGGCGGTGCCACAACCCGCTGGTGTTCCGGACCACGGTGCAATGGTTCCTCAAGCTCGATCACAAGGATCTGCGCGGTCGGATGCTCAAGGCGCTGGACGACATCAAGTTCTTCCCCGCCGAGGCGCGCAATCGACTGCAGGCGATGCTCGAGAACTCACCAGACTGGTGCCTCTCGCGACAGAGATCATGGGGCGTCGGAATCCCCGTGTTCTTCTGCGCGGACTGCAGTGAGCCATTGATGACGCCTGAGTCTATCGGCGCGGTCTACGAAGACGCCAAGGTCAACGGGTCGGACTCCTGGTATGCCAAGAGCGCTGATGAACTCCTGCCCACAGGCACCAAGTGCCCCA
>CAZFYZ010000080.1:5618-11786 GCA_964523735.1 uncultured bacterium
CCTGGACGTGTGGTTCGATTCCGGCTCCAGCAGCCGCGCGGTCGTCGAACTGCGCGAGAACACGTACCCCGCGGATATGTATCTCGAGGGCTCAGACCAACACCGAGGCTGGTTCAACAAGTCCATGGTCGTCGGGATGGCGACGAAGGGCGAATCGCCGTTCAGACAGCTCGTCAGCCATGGTTTCATGCTCGACTCCGAAGGCCGCGCGATGAGCAAGTCGATCGGCAACGTCGTCGCGCCACAGCAGATCATCAAGGACGTGGGCGCAGACGTGCTGCGGCTGTTCCTCTCGAGTTCCGATTACTTCGAAGACGTGCGGATTGGGGATGAGATCCTTACGCGCGTGACGGATGCATACCGTCGCATCAGGAACACGTTCCGGTTCATACTAGGCAACATCGCGGACTTCGAACCCGCAACGGACTCCATCCCGTATGAAGACATGGAGGAACTTGACAAGTTCGCGCTGCACAAGCTCGGCGGGCTGGTGAAGTCGATCACGGCTGCTTATGAGTCTTACGAGTTCCACAAGGTCTATCACTCGGCACATGATTTCTGCGCCGTTGACTTAAGCGCGTTTTATCTGGATATACTGAAAGACCGGTTGTACGCTTCGGCGCGAGACTCGAAGGCCAGGCGGTCGGCTCAGACAGCGCTCTATGAGATCTCGCGGGTGCTATCGCTGATGCTCGCGCCGGTGCTTGTTCACACGGCGGAAGAGGTTTGG
Organism: uncultured bacterium; assembly: GCA_964523735.1. Lineage (GTDB taxonomy): Bacteria > Armatimonadota > UBA5829 > UBA5829 > UBA5829 > CAZFYZ01. The sequence goes on from CAZFYZ010000080.1 coordinate 6,349, forward strand.
CGGCACCTGCCCGGAGAGAAGGCCGAATCGATCCATCTGGCCGCGTATCCTCAAGCGCCTGAGGTGTGGACAAACGAGGAGTTGGCATCGCGTTGGGCTAAGATACTTGAACTTAGGGACAGAGTGCTCCTGAAGCTCGAGGAAGCCAGGCAGTCCGGCAAGATCGGCAAGCCGTTGGAGTCGAGGGTCGCCCTGGTGCTTGAGAATGCTGATTTCGGCTTCTTTGAGCAGTACAGGAGCCTGCTGCCATCGGTATTCATCGTGTCGCAGGTGGAGCTTAGCGAGGGCGCGCAGGAGCTGATCACGGTCGAGCCGCCGGTCGGAACGAAGTGCGATCGCTGCTGGCTCGTGCTGGAATCTGTTGGCAGTAACGCTGATCACCCGACGCTGTGCGACAGATGCGCTGAAGCTATTAGCTGATCTCTTGATCCCTTCCCTCAGGAGGGTCTGGTATGACAAAGAAGTTGGATGTGGAGAAGTTCAGGAAGCTGCTGATCAGCGAGCGGGAACGGCTGATCAAGGAACGTCGCGCTGCCGTGGAAGACGTTGACACTGGGTCGGAGCTGGCTGATTACGACAATCATCCGGCGGACGCGGCTTCGGACACGTTCGAGCGGACAAAGAACCACGCCCTCGACGAGAACTTCCGCGAGATCATCGACAGTATCGACGAAGCTCTGCGCAAGATCGAGGGCGGCAGCTATGGCCTCTGTGATCGCTGCGGGGAGCAGATCAACCCCGAGCGCCTCAAGGCGATCCCCTACGCTACGATGTGCATAGATTGCCAGGAGACCATTGAGAGACGATAGCCAGCGCCCTTCGACAGGCTCAGGACGGCAGTTGACGTGGCTGTATGGCACGGCGGCCGTCGTAGTGCTGCTCGATCAAATCACCAAGCTGCTGGCGCGACGGCTTCTGGTCCTCGGGCAGCCAGTCAGGGTGATCCCGGGCTTCCTTGATCTTGACCTTGGCTTCAACAGCGGAGGCGCATTCGGCAGGCTGCCGGGCTGGGCGCCATTGTTCATTCTGGTCGCTCTGGTCACGGTCTACGCGGTCGTTCGCCTTGGCAGGTCAGGCCTTCAGTCGAAGCTTCTCGCGATAGGGCTCGGGGGGTTGCTCGGCGGGGCAGTCGGCAACCTGATCGACCGACTCCTATCGCCCACAAGGGAAGTGACAGACTTCCTAAGTCTGCACATCGCTGCCTCCGGCAAGACCTACGCGTGGCCGACCTTCAACGTGGCCGATATCGGCATTGTCGGTGGAGCGCTGCTAGTAGTCTACTACGTATATGTGGTGGAGAAGAGGACGCGCGAGCCCGACGGCGAATAGCCCCATATGAGAGTTGCAGATCGTCCAAGACTTGAGATCGCAATGACACCAACAGACCGTGCGCTGGAGGTAGTGTCGGCGGTCGGCGCTCTGTTCACGCTTGGGATCACGCTCTGGGCGATGCCCCATATGCCCGACCGCGTGGCAACACATTTCGACTTTTTCGGCAGGCCGGATGGATGGGGGCCGAAAGAGGTTCTTTGGGTACTTCCGGGCTCGCTTCTCCTTCTGTATGTAGTGCTGACGATCGTCTGCCGGTTTCCGCACACGTTCAACTACCCGGTCTCGATCACGACGGAGAACGCGGAGCGCCAGTACGCACTCGCAATCAGCGCGATGCGCTGGCTCAAGGCTGAATTTGTCGTCCTGCTATCTTACGGCGCGTGGGCAACGATTCAGGTCGCGCTGGGACAGGCGACGGACATCGGCGCGTGGTTCGTGCCCGTAACACTCGCGGTTATGCTACCAACCGTCGCCGCACTTCTGATCCGTTCGTACAGAGCACGTTAAGGACCGTCAGTGTACTCGACCCTCTTCACCATATTCGGACTCCCTATAAGGGCCTATGGGCTGATGCTGGTGATCGGCTTCGGTCTGGGGCTCGCACGGATGGTGCGCGCTGCCAAGCGTCGTGGCATCGAGCCTGATCGTGTCTACGACCTCGGACTGGTCAGCCTCCTGAGCGGGGTTATCGGGGCGAGGGCGGTCTACATCCTCATCAATCCTGAGACAGAGAAGTGGAGCGAGTTCATCCAGGTCTGGAACGGCGGGCTGAGCTTTCACGGCGGGATAATACTCGCACTGTTCTGTGGGTGGCTCTACACGAGACGAACGAAGATACCGTTCCTGGCTGCCGCAGACCTGGCCGCGCCGTCTATAGCGATTGGCTACGCGATCACTCGCATCGGATGCTTCCTTAACGGCTGCTGCTATGGCTCGCCAACGAGTCTTCCTTGGGGTGTCAACTTCCATGAGCAGGGCCTGTCTACCCCACCCTCCCATCCGACACAGCTCTATGCCGCTGCTGCAAACTTGCTGATCTTCTTCCTGCTTACCCGCCTTGAGAAGCAGCATCGCTCTGCGGGATTCGTGTTCGTGAGCTATCTCGGGCTCTACTCCATCTACCGGTTCTTGATCGAGTTCCTGAGGGCTGGCTACTCGGCGAAGGTCCTGGTGGCGGGGCTTACAGAGGCGCAGGTGGCGAGCGTGCTAGTGACACTGGTGTGCGCGGTGGTTCTTATCACGGTGTACCGGCGGCTAACGTCTGACAGGCAAGAGAAGTGCAAGTAGAGGTGAATCATGGCGAAGGAGAGGGAGTCTGAGTTTCTTGATCCTGGCAAGCTCGTGGACGGCGATCTCGAGTTGGTGTGCGTCGCCACGAAGCCAGCCGATGACTATCGTGGCCTCCTCCCGTACTACGTCTTCGAAATGCGCGTCCGCGGAGAGAAAGCGGGCAGCCTGAACCTGCGGATCGGCGATACCCCGATGATCGTGCTATACGCCGGGCACATCGGCTATGGGGTCGAGCCTGAGTATCGTGGACACCACTATGCCGAACGCGCCTGCAGGCTCGTGCTGCCTCTAGCCAAGGCCCACGACCTCAACCCCCTCTGGATCACCTGCAACCCCGACAACTGGCCATCGCGCCGGACCTGCGAACGGCTGGGGGCTGAGCTTGTCGAGATCGTCGAGCTACCCTGCAATACCAGCATGTACGAGCGCGGCGAGCGCGAGAAGTGCCGTTACAGGCTGGACCTGTAGCCAGCGTCTCCGACGCCGTGGTGCCAGAGACGCCGGCTATAGCGATGGCGTGAGTGGCAGAGGCGTCAAAGACGCCTGCTAACACAATCCCACTACCTTCGCTGGCTCGGCGGTCTGATGTTGCCGGAGTTGACCGGCATCGTCTTCGGCCGCTCGGGTGCGAAGAGGGCGATGTGCATGGCTTCCCCGTCCACCACCAGCGCAGAACCCTGAAGATCGGGCGAGCTAATGCGCACGTCGGAGCCATCACCAGGACTGGGATAGGTCTTGAACGAAACACCCCTCCGCCCGATCAGCTCAAGAAACTTCCGGGCGTCCGCGACGGTCGGCACGCCCAGCTTGCCTGACGTCTGCTTGAGGCGCGGGGTCTCCATCGCGTCAAGAGCATAGGACTTGACCATCTTCGGGAGCAGGCTCCTAAGAGTCTCGTTCTGATCGAAGATGTCCGCCCCAACGATTTCCCCTCGAATCACGAACAGCGCGCCGACCTGGCCTTTGACCACATGGAAATGCTTCACGTAGTCATCGATCTTAACCGCGTTCTTCGTGTATGCCTCGTGCATCGGCCCCGCTTCATTCCCAAGGCGCATCGAGGTTCGCTTAGCCGCCACATGTGCCCATACTTTCTGCTGGTCGGATCGCGCGCCAGCCGATGGCTCCGCCGCGTAGTTGCGGTTCACATCAGCAACCTTTGACTGCCTCGCCTTCGCGAATAGCTGCGTGCCGCCGGACGTGAAGCGATCCGTCGAGCCCGTCCACCTGCCCTGCTCGACACAACTCACGGGAAGAGCCGCGCTCTTGCGTCCAGGGATCGGCACCGAGGAGTTCAAGATCCGGTTCTGCTTGGCGCCGATGATCTCCTCGCCATCCATAATGAATACCGGCCTGCGGGAGTTGTTGCGAATCGTAACCTGGTCCACCTGTCCCCCTTCCTTCTCTGCAATCTCTACGGCCTTTTGCCGCGTTGCCTGGTCAAGGGTCAGGTAGTCCGGTCCGCTGCTGGAGCGAGACGTGAGGGGGTAGATTGTCAACCCACTGTAGGTCTGCGGCGCACCGACGGAGACAGATTCGACTCTCTCTACGACATCGCCGCGTTCGGAGGGGGTTTTTGCTGCGTCGCTTGGAATCGCCGCCACGGCCACAGCCATAGCAAAGAGGAGAAAGGGGATACTTCTTGAGAGCATCTTGGTCACCTCCAGATGATTGCTTCTGGAGGGTTAGACCGATGAGGACTGACCAAGCTTCAACTTGTCAGCCCGTTATTCTTCCTCTTCCAGCTCGACTCTAATAGTCGACTGACCATTGTAGACTTTGATCCACTCGGCGCCCTTCTTAGCACAGATCTCGATCTTCTCGGGAGCAGAAAGGGTCTGTCCGTCTTCATCGACGCCCTTGATGTTGCCAAGCAGAGTGATAAGTTCCGTCCTGCTTTCATAGATCAGCTTATTTGCAGTGGCCTGACGCTTCTCCTGGGCCATCTGGACGCCGCCGGTCGCGCTGGCGATCTTCTTGCGGTAGTTGTACTCCAGCTTCGGACAGGAGACGGTTGTGAGTTTAGAGAACTTGCCGCGAATGGACTCATTGCTCTCTTTGGGCGCGTTGGCTGGCTCGGGGCTCGGCTTGGGCTTCACGAGCATCGTTACGTTACCCTCTACCACGCCGATTCGCTTCTTGAGGTAGGTCGTGCCCTTGTGACGTAACAGTCTGCGCGTCCCGGTCCCAGAGAAGCTCATCGCAAGTCAGCACGGTGTCCTCATGGGTGACCTTGACGTTGCCGATCAGCTTGACCGTGTTCTTCTTGCCATTTCTCTGGCCCCACTCGCCGTCGAACAAGTCATACTTGAACGCGACGTCTTCGGTCTTCTTGGGGGTTTTGGGGATCTGCGGCTTGACGGGTTCGAGCGCAACCAGCACACCCGCACAGACCAGCACCAGCATTATCGCGATTAGAGCTGTTCTAGCGCCCATGTGACGCATCCTCCGCTTCAGAAAGCAGCGGCTCGACATGAGCCCGTATCTCACCGTTCCACATCCGCATTCTATGATTCCTCAGATCCACTTCGAGCGCTTCCGCACCGGCGCTGCCCCAGTTGGACTTGTAGGTAACCCCACCGTTGCTACGCAGGATCCCCGTAGACCAGTTCCAACTCGCGCCCGGCGCCTTGACCGACTGCCCCTCATTTCCCTCTACTAGTACCCCGTCAGAAAGCCGCAGATCGCGGGCGTAGAGGTTGTAGTCTGCCCTGCCAGCCCTGAGCTTAAGCACCGTCTTGCCCTTGTCGATCACTTCGCCGTCTTGAATGTTTCTGAGCTCGACGCTGTACCGGTTCTGGGCCATCTCGACGGTT
>CAZFYZ010000080.1:11796-17066 GCA_964523735.1 uncultured bacterium
CCAACCAGGTAGGCGTTCTCCATCGAGAGGACAACAGGAGGGGCCTGTCTGGAGGCAAGGCCGCTTGCGGCGTACGGGAGACGCTGCCGCAGTGCAATCAGGCCAAGCGAGAGCACGACGACCGCAATGAGCAGGAGGACTAGATGTGAAGGCCTCTTCATTGACTGAAGCGACATTTGTAAACAAAACGCATTCGGGGCCGTTGCGGCCCCGAATTGCAGCAATCGACATTAGAACGTTGGAGGAGGCGGAGGTCCATCACCGCCACCACCGTTACTGCCTCCATCAAGAACCATGATCGTGCCAAGGCTGGTTGTCCCGCCAGTAAGCACCTCACTTGGCAATATGATTGCACCCTGTGAGCCGGTTACATTGTTGAAGGAAACCTCAAGCGTACTTGCGTACCCCGTCGCCGTGCTCGTGCTTATGCTGAACACCGGCACGAGGCTGCTCCCGATCATCACCCACGAACTCATCGGGAATCTCTCGATGACATCCACATCGCGGCCCAGGTTGATGGCAAAGTAGCCATACTTGCCGGTAACAGTGTTGACGGCGGGTGTTCCGAAGCTGACACTAACATTCGCAATCCCGGGATTCAGAACGCTCGCGTTGCCAACCTTGCTCTGAGCCACAACGCGGCCGACGATAACGGTGTCCTTTGAGGGATACGGCGGCTGAGGCACCGATGACCCATCGATATCTTCATAGATCGTGATCGTGCCAAGGCTCGTGGTTTCCCCGTTCAGAACGCTGATCGGCATGTCAACCCAGTCAGGGAAGTAGGTCTGGCCATTGTAGGTCACGAACCCGCTCGTTGGGTAGTTGCTCCCGGCGCTGCTCGTCTGCACCTCAAAATGATCCGGTAGATTAGTCTTCTGACCGATCTGGATCTCGAACTTGCCCTTGCTGTCCGTTACGGCCCAGTAGTCGTTCGCGAGCCAGACCATCACATTGGCCACACCAATCTTGTTGACGGAACCTATTACGGTACCCGCTATGACCCCTTCGGTATCCTTGACCGGAGGCGGAGTGCCGTTCCCGCCGCCACCACCGCCGCAGCCGGCAATAAGCGCCAGCGCAAGAATCACTGTAATGAACGCTGCTATGCGAAGTCCGCTCAACGTTATCCTCTCCCTTTGCGCATCGATGTCAGAAGTCCGAGGTCGGAGGTCCGAACCGGACAGGCACGGCATCGACCCTAGCTCCGCTATTATAGAACGGGAAGCGCCGCAAGAGCAAGTTGCGAGGCCGGCTCAATTGGATTTGACTGCCATGCCGGGCCTTATGTTCCTGCAAAGACGCTGTAGAAGGCGTCTACGACGCCCAGGGGTTCGGAGAACCAGTCTACAAGGCTGACGCCAGAACGCAGGGGCTGTAGAAGGCGTCTCCGACGCCCCGGGTTCGGAGAACCCGTCTACAAGGCTGACGCCAGAACGCAGGGGCTGTAGAAGGCGTCTCTGACGCCCAGTGTTCGGAGAACCCGTCTACAACAACGTTCGAGCCAGATGGCCGGATTGTAAGGCAAGCTGTGTTAGGTCATCGGCCCTGTCCAACAGGTCTGACGCGATCTCCTCGCGGCGCTGCCAGGTCTCGACTATCGAACGGTGGAGGGCGTCGGCGTCCAGGGTCGCTAAGTCCGCGCCGGGCCCCTGCCCCACCGATGCGGCAAATGAGGCCACTTTGGGATCATACACGAGCGGCACGAACGGAGTTCCCACGCCCGCGGCGAAGATGAGTGAGTGGAGCCGCATCCCAACGACCAGCCCACATCGCGCAGTAAGCCCTTTGACAACGGCTGGCCCACCAAGACCACTGAGCCCAATAGCATTGTGGCCCAGCGCTGACAGCAGGGCCAGGTCCTCGGGATCCTGCATCGGGATGTAGACCAGAGGGACATTCAACTCTTCGGCCGCAGACCTGATCGCCCGCCCTACTGGCTCTGGCCAGCCGGACCCCGGCCAAACTCTGAGTGAGACCCCGATGAATTCGCGCCCGACAAGGCCTTTCGCGCTCAGAATGGCATCCGCCGCAGCGAGATCAGGCTCCAACAGGAACGACGCGTCCGCGCTGAGATGGATAGGTTGGGTTACGCCGATCGATTCGAGCAGGGCCTTGGAGTCAGCGTCGCGGACCGTGATGAGGTCCGTGCGGTTCATTGCGCGGGCGACGGACTTTCGCGCGCCGTCGCCCTTGAGCGGCCCGGCGCCTTGCGCATAGACCATCGTCTTCTTGCCGAACATGCGGGCCAAACGCAGCACGAACAGGTAGTAACGCAGCGACATCGAGCTCGTCACGTCCTGTAGTAGGCTGCCACCGCCGCTGATGACGAGATCGACTGAGCGGATTGCCTTGACGAGCGGCCCAAGGCGCATCCGATGGACGGCGTCAGCTCCCGAGTGCTCCCGCTTGGTGCGCTCGGGGTCAGCGGAGAGGACGGTGACACTGGCACCGATCCCCACTCGCTTGAACGTGGCAAGAATCCCCGCCAGCACCGCCTCATCGCCGGTGTTGCCGAAACCGTAGTAACCTGAGAGAAGCAATTTCATCTTGATCACTGGTTACTGAGTATTGAGTATTGGCTCGGCTCCTGGGCGAGTGCCAATACTCGATAATCAATATCAGATACTAAATCCTCAGATACTCGTCCACAGGCAAGCAATCCGGCATTTCGCCGCGCTGCTTGCTTCTGAGGGCGGTGAGCAGGGCCTTGGCGGTATCGAGAGACGTGAGGCACGGGATAGAGCGCTGCACGCTGGCCTTGCGGATTGCCGCCGCCTCCATCTCGATCTTCTTGTCCTTGGAGGCTGTATTGATCAGCAAGTCCACCTCGTTGCGAACAACCAGCCCCATCAGGTTGCCCTCTGCCGCATCATTGATCTTGCTGACGACGGTCGTCGGCAGGCCGAATCGCGCGAAGTACCGAGAGGTGCCCTCGGTCGCGTATACCTGATAACCGAGGTCGATGAACTCGCGGATGATCGGGACCGCCTCCTCTTTGTCCTGGTCGGCGATCGTTGCGATCATCTTCCCACCGACGGGCGCGTCCAGGTTGCATGCTACCATAGCCTTATAGAGCGCGCGAGAGAAATCGCGGTCGATACCCATGATCTCGCCCGTCGACTTCATCTCTGGCCCCAGCGAGACATCGACTTCGGTCAGTTTCTGGAAGCTGAAGACAGGGGCCTTGACCGCCAGGCTCGGCTGCTGTCTATGGAGGCCAGAGGAGTAGCCCATCTCCTTGAGGGTCTTCCCGAGGACCACATCGGTGGCTACCTTTATCATAGGTACACCCGTAATCTTGGACAGATACGGCACCGTTCGGCTGGCCCGGGGGTTGACCTCGATCACCTGGACCTCATCGTCGTCGATCACGAACTGGATGTTCATGAGGCCGCGGACTTCGAGCGCTTTGGCGAGCTTGATCGCGTGCGAGACAATCTGATCGATGATCCCCTGCGAAAGCGTCTGCGGTGGGCACACGGCCATGCTGTCGCCGGAGTGGACCCCCGCCCGCTCGATGTGCTCCATGATTCCCGGGATCAGACAATCGACGCCGTCGGAGATGACATCGACCTCGACCTCTTTGCCCATCACATACTTGTCCACGAGAATCGGCGCGTCGGGGTCGGGGCTCACATCCTTGGCGTACTTCATATAGGTCTCTAGCTCGGGCTCCGTATAGACGATCTCCATCGCGCGGCCGCCGAGCACGTAGCTGGGTCGCACGAGCACGGGGAACCCGATCTCACGCGCTACCTCGAGCGCCGCCTCGGTGCCCTTGATCGCCCGGCCCGGAGGCTTGGGGATATCAAGCTCGCGCAGGATGCGTTCGAACTGGTCACGGTCCTCGGCGATGTCGATCGACTTGAAGTCGCTGCCGAAGATCGGAATACCCATCGCGTTCAGGGGCTTGGCGAGGTTGATCGCAGTCTGCCCGCCGAACTGGAGGATCACGCCATCCGGCTTCTCGTACTCGATGATATTCAGAACGTCTTCGAGTGTCAGCGGTTCGAAGTAGAGCCTGTCGGATGTGTCGAAATCGGTCGAGACAGTCTCGGGGTTGTTGTTGACGATGATCGACTCGTAGCCCGCCTCGCGCAAGGCCCACGCCGAATGCACGCTGCAGTAGTCGAATTCGACGCCCTGGCCGATGCGGATGGGACCGGAACCGATGACGATGGCCTTCGGCTTTGGTGCCGGGTGTTGGGTGTCGGGTGTCGGGTCTTCTGGGTCCGTCACCTGACACCTGAAACCTGACACCTGAGACCCGCATCCCGTCTCATCTTCTCTCTCATGGCACGAGTAGAAGTAAGGCGTTTCGGCCTCGAACTCGGCAGCGCAGGTGTCGACCATCTTGTAGGTCGGCAGGATTCCGAGCTTGAGCTGGATGTAGCGGAGCTGGGTTTCGAGCGCGCCGGTCAGATGCGCAATCACCTTGTCTGGGAAGCGCATCGACTTCGCGCGCTTGAGAAGCTCGATTGCACGTGGCTTGGTCGCGATCCGGCCCGATGTCAGGGCCCTGATATCAGCCGAGCTCTCACGAAGCTCGTTCTCCATCCGCACAATGTTAGCGATCTTGGAGACGAACCAGAGGTCCACGTTCGATAGCTCACAGATGCGCTCGACGGTCCAGCCACGGCGCAGCGCTTCTGCGATCAGGAAGAGGCGCTCGTCGGTGGCTTTCGCCAGGCCGGATTCGATCTCAGCGTCGGTCACTTCGTCCGCGTTCTTGAGCCTGAGCCAGTGGAGGCCGATCTCGAGCGAGCGCACGGCCTTCATGATCGCGGCCTCAAAGGTGCGGTCGATGGACATGACCTCGCCGGTGGCTTTCATCTGCGTGCCCACGGTGCGATCCGCCTGATAGAACTTGTCGAAGGGCCAGCGAGGTATCTTGGCGACGATGTAGTCGATGGTCGGCTCGAAAGCGGCCTTGGTCTTGCCGGTGACCGCGTTGGGGATATCGTCGAGATCGAGCCCGACGGCGATCTTGGCAGCGACGCGCGCGATCGGGTAGCCGGTGGCCTTGGATGCGAGCGCCGATGAGCGGCTGACCCTGGGATTGACCTCTATCACATAGTACTCGAAGCTCTTGGGGTTCAACGCGAGCTGGACGTTGCAGCCGCCCTCGATCTTGAGCGCCCGAATGATCTTGAGCGAGGCCGAGCGAAGCATCTGATACTCTTTGTCCGTGAGCGTCTGGATCGGCGCGACGACTATCGAGTCGCCGGTGTGGACGCCCATCGGATCGAAGTTCTCCATCGAACAGA
>CAZFYZ010000081.1:0-5807 GCA_964523735.1 uncultured bacterium
GGCAGGAGTACGCGATCTTCAAGCCTGTGACGGTCCTGGGCCGAAGCGAGTTCGTGGACGTGCCTGTGTTTACTGACCCGGATGTCGCCGAGAAGCACGCGGCCATTCTGGCCATCAACCGCCGGCATATGATCGAGGACATGGGCTCATTCTCCGGCACGCACGTCAACGGCGTCGCGGTCAAGAAGGAGTATCTCGCGGACGGCGACACGATCACGATTGGCAAGACCAGGTTCCTGTTCCGGGACAAAGCGACTCGATCAAGCCGAGCGCCGCAGACATCCTATGACGCCGGCGTCTCGATCCCGACTGCACAAAACGTCTGCCCGTTTTGCGGCGCTACCAAGGATGCGAGCGGCAACTGCCAGTGTGCAGTAGGGACACCCGTTGCGCAGCCGCCAGTCAGTGGCAATGCTACCGCGCAGATGCCCGCGGCTGACGTTACAGCCCAGATGCCGTCAGCGCAGGTTGCGTCTCGAGGTCCGCAGTTAATCGCTGCATCAGGTCCTTACGCAGGTCAGGCCTTCTCGCTGATGCCTGGAGAGACTTCGATAGGCCGAGACGCAACCAAAGACGTTCCACTCTCGATGGACAACACGGTCTCCCGCGATCATGCGCGGATCGTCGTTGAGTCGGGGATATACGTCTTGTACGACGACGGCAGCACGAACGGCAGCTTCGTCAACGGCACACGCATCACCCGAAGAGAGCTTGCCAATGCGGACGTGGTGCAGGTAGGCAGCAGCAAGTTCAGAGTTGAACTCTGAAGTCAGAGATCCGAGGTCCGAACGTGATGGATGATAGAACTCAAATGATCCCGCCGAACGATCCGAACAGGACGCAGATCGGCGGGTTTGACCCGAACGCGACTCAGCTAGGCCAGCCGATGGCCCCCGACATGAACCGCACTTCGATGGCCGGGAGCATGCGCGCGATTACGCTGGATTGCGCTGTCGAGAACAGCTGCGCGCTGTCGACGCAGTCCACGCGCGAGCACGTGCTTGTGAAGGTTACCGGGAGCGGCACAGCGATGGGGACGCGGATGCCACTCAATCTGTGCCTGATCCTCGACCGCAGCGGCTCGATGGAAGGCCCGCCGATGGACTACATGAAGCGGGCTTGCGGATATGTGGTCGATCTGCTGGAACCGAACGATGTCCTGTCGATAGTTGCCTTCACCGACCAGGCTGAACTGATCATGCCGGCGCGCCGCGTTGTGAACAGACAGCTCATCAAGGAGCACATCAACCGGCTTGAAGTCGGCAACACGACCGATCTCTATGGCGGCATCGCGATGGGCGCGAGCCAGGTCGCTTCTGTCGCCTCGCAGGGCTTCGTGAACCGTGCATTGCTCTTCACCGATGGCGAACCGACTGCCGGCAACAAGGACTTCAACTCGATCGTCGGCCAGGTGACTGAGCAGAAGAGCCGTGGGATTACGTTCACTGCTCTAGGCTTCGGCAGCGAGTATAACGAGGAGCTTCTTGCCGCAATCGCCAAACGCAGCGGCGGGAACTACTACTACATCACCCGCCCTGAGCTTATCCCGGAGATCTTCCGCCGCGAGCTTGAGACGATGATGATGACCGTCGCGCGCAACGTCAAGCTCCGCACCCAGCTCTCCCGTTGGACCCAGGTCAGGCAGATCTACAACAAGCTCCCCGTGTTTGGCCATCGATCCGCCGAGGTCACGCTTGCCGACCTCGAGCGCGGCGAAGTCCAAACGGCTATCCTCGAGCTTGAACTCGCCGCGAGGCCGGGCGGGAAGTACCGCGTGGCCAAGGTCGAGTGCATCTACGACGACTCCTGCACCGGCCGCACAGAGACTGCCACTGCCGATATCGTCGTCGAGTTCACTACCGATGCCGCCCTGATAGCGGCCGGCTTCAATCCTGACGTTCAGCGTGAGATCGAAGTCGCCGAGGCCTCGCGCAACCTCGAGCGCACTGTCATGGGCATGCGAACCCAACAGATCGCGCCTGGAGATGCGATTCGTGAGCTTGAGAAGACACAGTCACTGCTGATCCAGCAGGGCAAGACTCTGCAGGCTCAGGACATTGCAAACGCGATCCAGGAGATCAGGCAGGGGGCCGGCGCGGAGAAGACTCTGATCGGCATCACCCTCGACCGGGAGAAGACGCGATGATGGAAGACATGGAGAAGACCGCGATCGGGACGATCGAATCCACCCAGATGATGACTGCGCCGGGGGCCGAGGCCACGCAGTACGCGGCCAACGTCGAGTGCCCGGTCTGCCACACGCCGAACCCGCCATCGGAGACCTATTGCATCGACTGCGGGTTCCTGCTCGCGTCTGATCCCGTGGCGGCGGGTGAGGTCGAGGAGACACCGTCGCTCGGTACGCTTGTGACAGCGGATGGCACTCGTGAGTTCCCGCTCAAGCCCGGTCAAAACGCCGTCGGCCGCCAGGACGCCGACATCCTGCTGATGCACAGCACGGTCTCGCGCAGGCATGCAGTTGTCACAGTGGAAGATGGCAAGGTCTTTGTCGAAGACCTCGGAAGCACCAACGGCACGACAGTTGACGGCCGCAAGCTCGAGCCAAACGAGCGTGTGGAGTTGTCTGACGGCAGAGAAGTGGTCTTTGGCAGCCAGGCGCTCAGGCTGCAGGGTATTGGGTGTCAGGTGTCGGGTGATGGCGAGAGTCAATCGAGTGAGGACGAGACTCCGCATGAGCCAGAGGACGCTGCGTCAATAGCCCCCTCTCCTGGGGCAGAGGGCTGGGGTGAGGGCGCTGTGCCTGAGCCAAACGAGGAGGAGGCGACTCCCTCTCCCCTCGCGGGAGAGGGTTGGGGTGAGGGGGACGCGGAGGCCGAGCAATCGCCAGAGCCTTCCTCTGACGCTCAGGAGCCCGACGAGCCCAAAGCAGCCCCGGCCGCCGTTCTTGTCGGCACCGCCGGTGATCTCCGCTTCGACCTCTGTCCTGGCACACTGTCCGTCGGCCGCCGCGACGGCAACGACATCGTGATCCCCGACCCCTACGCCTCGGGTCGTCACGCTGAGATATCAGTCAAAGACGACGGTTTCACGGTCACGGACCTCGGCAGCACAAATGGCACAATGGTCAACGGCGTCAAGCTGGAGCCGAACGCACCGCGAGAGGTCCAGATCGGCGATGAGATCACGTTCGGACAGACCGTCTTCAGGATCGAGGCAGTTGCATGACAGAGAACGGTGACCGCGAGATTACCGCGAAGTTCAACACCGCTGAGCTTGTCAAGGCATGGGAGGAACGCGCAGAGAAAGCCAAGGGCATTACCGTTGTCACGGCAGTCGGCGCAAAGACCGACTTGGGGCGCGTGCGCGAGAACAACGAGGACAAGTTCGAGTTCTTCGAGCCGGAGGACCCGGATGTGCTCGCGCTCAAGGGCTCGTTCTATGCGGTCGCCGATGGGATGGGGGGCCACGCCGCGGGCCAGATTGCGAGCGAACTCGCCCTTAAGACCGCCATCGGCAGTTACTATGCCGACCGAAGCCCGATCATCGAGGAGTCGCTCAGGCAGGCGATACAGCAGGGCAACGCGCTAATCTATGACGCCGCTCGCGCCATCGCCGAACGATCCGGCATGGGGACAACGATAACTGCACTGGTGATTCGCGGCGAGGAGGCATTCATCGCGCAGGTCGGCGACAGCCGCTGCTATCGCGTCCGCAATGGCGGCATCATGCAGCTTACCGAGGATCACTCCTGGGTCAGCGAGCAGGTCAGACGCGGAGGCATGAGTCCGGAGGAAGCCGCCTACTCGCCGTTCAGGAACGTAATAACCCGCTCTCTCGGGAACGCCCCCAACGTGGACGTGGACGTATTCACGGAGGAGATCGAAGAGGACGATGTCTTCGTTCTCTGCTCCGACGGCCTGACCGGCGAGGTCTCGGACGAGGAGATTCTAGAGGCAGTTGACAACGCCTCTGTGTCGCAAGCTGCCTGGGACCTCGTGAACCGCGCTATCGAGCACGGCGGGCGGGACAACGTCACCGTCCTCGTCGTCGCCATCCGCGACATCATGAAAAGCCGCAAGCGCAAAGGCTTGGCGGGTTTGCTTGCGAGGGAGTAGACTATGAGCGCTTGGACCTCTGTAAAGCTCTTTCGCCCGGGACCGCCGCCTCTTGTTACTCCCCAATCATTGGCGGCGTTCACTGGGGATCTGGCGGACTTGCAGATAATCCAAGACCCTTACCCGATGGGCTCCAAGCTGAAGTTTGGCCGATCCATCGACCAAGACGACAAGTCAACGACCGTAAGAGAAGAAGTGAACGCAGCGATATGTACCCTGCGAGACATTGATTGGGATGCACAGGTCAGCACGAGTTCACCATCTGAACTGGTTGAGTGGATGAGCGGCCCGTTCCATCGGGGCAGAGTGTTCCGTCGTAGGATTGACAACCCAATCATATACAGAGCTGTCGTTGACCTCGGCGGATTGAGGGACGATGTCCTGTGGGAGTTCTCACGTGACAACGACGAGGCCAATGATGTGGGTGGCCTGTTCCTCGATGGCCTGTTCGTGTCCATCGAACCGGTGGTTGTGGGTGATCCTCAATCCGATGGGCCTCCATTCATGGTTGGCTGGATGTCTGTTTCGGTCGGCGGGAGTGGCTATCTGTGGCCTTGGACCTACGAGGAGCTTCTTGGAAAGATCAGGTCCAGTGCTTCGCTGAAGCGTGTAGAGCAGCTGTGCAGGTCACATTGGCCCGTTCCACCGATCGAAGTGACTCAGGAACACATAGAGAACCGGAAGCTCATGGGTCACCTCTGGGGCGGTGACGACTATGAAGCACCCCCCGACTGGCGCTGGGTCATCAGTGAGACTTACTAGCTTCACAATGCTCTCGCAGAGAGCTTCGGTATAGGTTTTGTCCAATTCTTCCACTAACACACTAGGCAAGTACCAGATCATCCGGGAGATCGCCCGGTCGAATGATGTCGTCTATGAGGCGCTCGACCCGACGATCAACCGCCGCATCGCCCTCAAGGAGCTTTGGATGCCCCCCAACCTCCAGGGCGCGCAGAAACGCGAGCGGATCGAGCGTTTCTGGCGGGAGGGCAAGGCTGCCGGACGCCTCAGCCACCCGAACATCGTCACGATCTTCGAGGTCGGCAAGGAGGGCGACAGGCACTTCATCGCCATGGAGTATCTCGAGGGGCAGACCCTCCGCGACACCATCCAGGCGGGCGGTCCGATGCCTCTGCCGACAGTCAAGGACTACGCACTCCAGCTCTGCAGCGCACTTGCCTACGCACATCAGAACGGGGTGGTCCACCGGGACATCAAGCCTGAGAACGTCCAAATCCTGCCCGGCGGGCATGTCAAGCTGACCGACTTCGGCATCGCCCGCCTGATGGGGGAGGCGTCGATCACCCAGGACGGGCAGGTCTTCGGCACGCCGAGCTACATGTCTCCGGAACAGGTCGCGGGCAAGTCGATCGACACCCGATCCGACATATTCTCGCTCGGTGTGCTGCTCTACGAGATGACGGCCGGCAAGAAGCCCTTCGCCGGCGACAGTGTCGTCACGATCACTTACAACATCATGAACATGGAGGCGCCCCCTCCGCCCGGCGCGCCGCCATATCTGGTCGGCATCATCCGCAAGGCAATGGCGAAAGATGCGAACATGCGCTATCAGACCGTAGAGGAGGTGGCGGAGGACCTCAGAAACGAGTCCTCGCGCGACCCATTTCAGCCGGACTACGGCCTGCAGAACCAGTATCCCTCGCCCTACGGCCAGCCCTATCAGCCTTATCAGCCATACCAGCAGCCCCCGCCTCAGCAGCAGCAGCCGTC
>CAZFYZ010000081.1:5826-16806 GCA_964523735.1 uncultured bacterium
TGCCGATAACGCCATATGGCACTCCGATCCCGTCGCCAGGCTCGGGGGCTCCCCCTGCCAGTGTCCCTGATCCATTCGCGCAGGCTGGGCCGCCTCCCTCAACTGCCCCGCCGGGTCCTCCGCAGCCCATAGTCAAGGCGGAGACCCGCAACTTCCTGGGTATTCTCTTCATCGTGGTTGCCGTAGCCGGGCTCGTGATCTTCGCCATCTGGTCACTCAACGCAGCCTATCAGAGCTACGTCACAAGTCAGAACGAAGGCTCAGCGGCGAGGTACTACAACCAGGGCGTGAAGATCATGGGCAAGGGAAATATTGAGGCGGCGGAGGAGCAGTTCCAACGCGCGATAGACGTCGCACCGCGATCAAAGACAGCCGAGAAGGCGAAAGATCAGATCTTCATAATACTCACTTACGACGCGCATCGGGCGATGACTATGCAGAACGCGGCGTCGGCTGGAGAGTTGGGCGACAGAATGGTCGGGATGCGTCCCAAGAATCCCGAGGGCCACTTCTACAGGGCCTTTGCTAACGAGCTTCGCGGCGACACCCGCAAGGCCGTCGAGGAGTATGATTTGACTTCCCAGCTTGCCGGCAACGACCAGGCAGGTTACGGCCCTGCCGCTCGCGATAGAAGCGAGCGACTTAGAGCGATCGTGCAGAGCAGCGGTCCCGCGCAGGGGACTCCGCCTGCACCCCAGCCCACGGCACAGCCGATCCCGCATTCCGACATCCCCTTTCAGCCGAGCCAGGGCTCTTCGCAGTAGCGTGTTCCCCGTGGTATAATAGTCTGGCATACTGCAGTCGCACAAAAGGGTATGAAAGGGCGGGTGGAAGCACGGCATAACAGAATCACCAGCCATCACCCAGGAGCGTGTTTTGAACGGAATCATAACTCTCACCACCGACTTCTCGACCGCTGACTCCTACGTCGGAGTCATGAAAGGCGCTATACTCTCAGTTTCCCGGGAAGTAATACTAGTGGATCTGGCCCATAACATCAGTCCCCACGATGTGCTCGAGGCGGCCTTTGTCCTGCAGACCGCTTACCACTACTTCCCTGATGGCACCGTGCATCTGGCGGTAGTCGACCCGGGCGTGGGCTCGGTGAGGCGACGTATCGCGCTCCGCTGTGGCGAACACTACTTCGTAGGCCCCGATAACGGCGTTTTCAGCTACGCGATCAAGAGCGCGGGTAGCTGCGAAGCTGTCGAGATAGTAGTAGATGAGCCCGATCGCGGCGTGCGTGGTGTGACATTCGAGGGGCGCGATGTCTTTGCTCCGGCTGCTGCCCGATTGGCGTGTGGCGCGAGCCTGTCTGATCTGGGACCCGCCATCACTGATATGGTGACCCTGCAGATCCCTCTGCCGCGGATCAACGAGCACACGATCGATGGCAAGGTCGTCTACATCGACCACTTCGGAAACTGTGTCTCGAACATCGAAGCGGCCGACATCGAGGGAATGGGTGGCGCTATGACAGTTGCCGTAGGCGGCCAGAATCTCGGGCCGCTGCGAGCCTCCTACTCGGATGTTCCCCTGGCTGAGCCGCTTGCTGTCATCAACAGCCTGGGTCATCTTGAGATCGCCATCAATCAGGGAAATGCGGAATCCGATCTCAATGTCAAAGTCGGGACACCCGTGAAGGTAGTTAGAGCGTAATCAACCTGTGATCTACAAGCTGAAACGGTCGTTCCCGATCTTTGTGTTTGTGTGCGTGCTCGTATCTTTGTTGGCCGCCAACTGCGCCGCCGCGGAGCCTGCTGAGTTCAGGGGGGCGTGGATCACTGCCTGGAGTTCGGGGTACCTGACACCTGCTGAAGTCGATGCCACCATCGCGGCCGCCAAGAAGGCGAAGCTCAATGCTCTCTTCATCCAGGTCCGCAAGAATGGCGACGCCTACTACACTTCCGCCACCGAACCCAGAGGCGACAACATTGCCCCGGACTTCGACCCCCTCGCGGACGTGATCCAGAAAGCCCACGCGCACGGAATCCAAGTGCACGCCTGGATTAACACTCTCAGGATCTGGGGCTCAAAAGGAGTGCCTACAAACCCACTGCACGTGTTCACCAGACATCCGGAATGGGTGAACAAGACCTGTGACGGTGCCAGTCGCGCATCCGAAGGGCTCTACCTCGATCCGGGCATACCGGAGGTTAGAGAGTATCTGTCGTCCGTCGTTCAGGAGATCGCGTGGAAGTACAACGTTGACGGAATCCACCTTGACTATATCCGTTACCCTGGCAAGAACTGGGGTTACTCCGAACTGGCCCTCAACAGCTACCGACCGCCACTGGAATGCGCTGTGCGGCCGGAGGCGGATGATCACAGGTGGCTTGGCTGGAAGCGCGATCAGGTAACTGAGCTTGTCAGCCTCATCCGCCAATCCGTGAAGTCCATCAAGCCTGCCGCGCTGTTCTCTGCGGCAACTGTGGCATGGGGCGATTGCCCAGAGGATTATACGCGCTGTAGTTCCTACGCCTCCCTCTGCCAGGATTGGCGCAGGTGGACGAACGAGGGGCTTATTGACGGCGCTTGCCCTATGGTTTACAAGGACGACTCCAAGAGCAAGTCGGCGGCGGAGTTCAGGAAGTGGCTGTTGGGCTATAGCAAGTGGGCGGGTGATGTACCTGTCTACGTCGGTATCGACATTCACACAAACCAGGTGCCGCAGACAGTAAGGCAGATCCAGGCTGCCCGCAAGTCTGGCCTTCATGGCTTCATGCTGTTCTCTTTCAATACGACTCCCAAACGTGACGCGATCGCGCGGTCGGTCGGTGCAGTTTCCCGCTAGTCTCAAGCCTCGCTATCTCTGCCACATTGCTGCAGGTATTCGGCTGGAAAATGTCTAAGGGTAAAGCTATTCTAATAGCGCGCGTTATCGCTGCGCGGGGAGCCTACCAATGCCAAAAGTACTAGTGAGTGACAAGCTGGCTGCCGAGGGTGTCGAGATACTCAAGAAAGTCGCCGAAGTAGATGTCAAGACCGGTCTGCCCGAGGAAGAACTCTGTAAGATCATCGGCGCATACGACGCTCTCGTCATTCGCAGTGGTACCCAAGTCACTGCAAAGGTCTTGGAAGCCGCAAAGAACCTCAGGATAATCGGCCGCGCTGGCGTTGGCGTCGACAACGTTGATGTCCCCGTCGCTACGGAGCGCGGCGTGATCGTAGTGAATAGCCCCGGCGGGAACACTGTGGCCGCCGCGGAACTCACCGTGGCCATGCTGCTGGCACTCTCACGCAACATACCGCAGGCTTACTGCTCTATGCAGGCCAAGGAGTGGAACCGCAGCAAGTATGTTGGCAACGAGGTCTACGGCAAGACTCTTTCGATCCTGGGTCTCGGCAAGATCGGACAGGAAGTAGCGAAGCGAATGCTCTCGTTTGGGATGACCGTGGTAGCGTATGATCCGTTTATCAGTCAGCAGGCTGCCGAGAAGATCGGCGTCAAACTGGCTGACCTGGATGAGTGTCTCAAGCGCGGAGACTACATCAGTCTGCACCTTCCCAAGAACAAGGAAACACTTGGGATGATAGGGACCAAGCAGTTCGCGATGATGAAAGACGGCGTGCGGATAGTCAACTGCGCGCGCGGTGGGATCATTGACGATGCTGCCCTCGCCGAGGCCTTGAAGAGCGGTAAGGTTGCGGGAGCAGGGCTGGACGTCTACGTGAGTGAGCCCCCGGACTTCTCAGGAGAGCTTTTCAGCCTGCCCAACGTTGTTACGACGCCTCATCTTGGAGCCTCCACCGAAGAAGCCCAGACGAACGTCGCGATAGATGTAGCTGAGCAGATTGTGGATGTCTTCGAGGGTCGATCTGCACGAAGCGCGGTGAACATGCCCGCGCTGTCGCCGGAGGTCCTCGCTGCTGTCCAGCCCTATCTGCCGCTGGCGGAAAGAATGGCCTCTCTTGTGGCTCAGACCACGGAGGGTCGTCCTCAGAAGATCGAGATTCGGTATGGTGGCGAGCTGTCGGAGATCGAGACGGGCCCGATTGGCCGATCGGTGATAGTGGGCTTGCTGAGACCTGCCCTTGGGGAGACGGTTAACCCGGTGAATGCTCCACTGCTCGCCAAATCGCGCGGCATTGAAGTGATTGAGAGCAAGACCCCGGACGGCGGCGACTACAGCTCGCTGCTTACCATCAGCGTTACGACTGACAGGGGTGTCAATGAGATCAGCGGCACTCTATTCGGCTCGAAGGATTTGCGAGTGGTTCGGATGGGCGGCTTCCCCGTTGATATCTCGTTGGAAGGAATCATGCTTGTGTCCTGGCACGTCGACAAACCGGGCGTCATAGGTCACATTGGGACGATCCTCGGCGACGACGGTATCAACATCGCCAGCATGCACCTTGGGCGCGAGGTGCCCGGTAAGAAAGCGCTGTTGATCCTGAATGTGGATTCCGAGGTGCCGGAGTCTGTGTTGGATAAGCTGACGCAGGTATCGGGCATGGAGCGGGTAAGACAGGTGAGATTGTAGAAGGGCTCTTCGAGCCCGGCTCCGTACGGTTATAGTGTAGTGTGATTAGAAACGGGCTCGCCGGAATAGAGGCGGGCCCATGTTGCTGTGGGATATGTCCTTCGTATTCGCCAATAAGGTTCCGCCTCACGCTCGCCTCGCGTATAGGCTGGACGCAATAAGCGGGATATTCGTCGCAGTGATGAGCGGGCTGACCGGGCCTTTCGCTGGCGTCATCGCTCGAAAGACGCTTCACGCGAGCGCTTTTGAGATCGCCGTTCTCACCATGGCGCCTTGCGCTGCGTGTCTGCTTTCGCTTGTCTGGGCCAATGTCACCGAAGGCAAGCCAAAGATGCCCTTCGCGCTGTGGTCGTGGATCGTCTCCAGGTCCCTTTTGTTTCCGATGGCGTTCTGCACTGGCTCGATCAGCTTCGTTGCGGTGCTATCGGCAATGTCTTTCATCGGCTCGATGGCGGGTCCGGCGTATTCCGCGATCATGAAGGAAGTTTACCCCGATGGCGACCGCGCGAGGATCATGGGCTATGTCCGCGTCTGCTCGTTGGCCACATTCGTTGTTGTCACAGCGATCGCCGCGCCCCTGCTGAAGGACTACAACTACCGCTGGGTGTTTCCGATCGGTGGGGTATTCGGCATTGCCTCTGCCTTGGCTTTTGGCAAGATCCCGACGAAGCTTACGGACGGAGATGCCAGAGTGTCACTGCCTCAGTTCGTAGCCGACGGTGTCATGATTCTCAAAGAGGATCCGGGTTTCCGCTGGCTCTGTCTGGGGGTGTTCCTCTGGGGGTGGGGCGGGTTCCTCGTGTTGCCGGTCTACACGATAAGGCAGGTCGAGATCGGCGTCAATACGGATTGGGCTGGAGTCTACTCGATCATCGGTGCCTTGGTGATGAGCGTCGGCTTCTTCTACTGGGGAGGGTATGTCGACCGGGTGCGACCCGAAAGGTGTATCGCCATCCAGGCTTCCCTCCAGACTCTGGTACCGCTGAACTACTGTGTTGCGACATCTCCTTGGATGCTGATCCCATCTACTGTAGTTGGTGGAATAGTGAATGCGGGAGGAGAGCTCTCCGCCTTTGCCAGCGTGCTCTACTTTGCTCCGAAGGACCGGATAACACAGTATCAGGGCATTTACCTGAGTCTATTTGGACTGCGAGGAATACTGGCACCGCTAATGGGCGCGGCTCTGCTTGAGTCGAAGCTTCTCCCGCAGCGAAGCATCTTTCTCCTGGGAATGGCGCTGACTCTGGTCGGTGTGTTGGTGATACTTGCTGGAATGCGACGGTACGATCGATTATCCGTTGAGGGGACGGGGACGAGGCCATAGTGCAGGGCTTGAGACAAACGGTATGGAGAGCTTGCGGCAATGCCGTTCGCTCTCCATACCGACTGGCGCCGGCCTGGATCAGGCCGGACGTGAGCTATTTCTTCTTCTGCTCTTTCGCCATACGCTCTTTCATTCGGGTGCTGCGCATCTCTCCGCCGCGCCGACCGATCTCGGCATAGAACTCGGAGCCCCGTTCCTGTTTCACGGTCTCTCCGCCCTTCTTGCCGATGTCACGGTAGAACTGGGGGCCGTATTTCTTCTTTACGGCTTCTCCACCCTTCCGTCCGGCCTCCTTGGCCAGTTGCGGGTTGGCGGCGAATCCACCCTGAGCATCATGCTCATGTCCTCCTCTGTGGGCTTCGGCTATTTTCCGAGCCCCGGCTGACCCTCTTCTAGGCCCAGGCTTCTGTTCGGCCATGAGGTCACCCCCTCCCAAAAGGTTGTTGCACTTGTGCGCTCGGCGCGTCTGTTGATATTCGCAGAGCTAAACGCAACTTGTCACAGATACTGTTACATCCGCCTGAGAGATACCCACATATACCAGTTAGGGAAACAGTCCTAAACCTTGGAATGCCCGGCGGGGAAAGGGGGGTGGAAGTTGGGGGTAGGGTGCTCCAAGGGACCCACGAGTCCTATGCGTGTCATAGGTCCCATGGGCCCCTGCGTTATGCCGTGTCAGCCCGCGATCTGCCTGAACAATGCATACGTCTTCTCGACCTTTGCATCGTCGCGCGGCAGGTAGGTTTCCAGCTCAAACGAATTGCGCACTATCTCGCGAACCTCGTCCAGTGACGAAACGAAGCCCCGGCCCATCGCCTGCACAAGAACATTTCCTGTGGCAGTGGCCTCAATGGGTCCGGCGATCACCTTGCGGCCGGTCACATCCGCTGTCAACTGAGAGAGGAGCCGGTTCTGAGTCCCGCCGCCGACTATGTGCAGTGGATCATGGCGCTTCCCGAGCATCTCGTCGAGATGCTCAATGGTCTGCCTGTAACAGAGCGCAAGGCTGTCGAGGGCGCAGCGAACGACCTCCCCCGTTGAGGTGGGAACTGGCTGGTCTGTATCCCGGCAGAACTCACGGATTCTCTGAGGCATATCCCCTGGAGGCAGAAAGACCGGTGCGTTGGGGTCTATGATGGACACGAAGCCCTCAGCCTCCGCCGCCATCTGCGTAAGCTCTGCGTAAGAGAACTCCTCACCTGCGGCAAGCCAGGTGCGCCGGCACTCCTGCACGATCCACAGGCCCATAATGTTGTGCAGGAACCTGAATGTGCCATCGATGCCGCCCTCGTTTGTGAAGCTGCGTGTGAATGACAGATCAGTGATCATGGGTTCGCGGATCTCCGCCCCCATTAGAGACCAGGTCCCCGAACTTAAGTACGCCCAGTTGTCGCCAGTCGCGGGAACGGAAGCCACCGCGCTTGCGGTGTCGTGGGAGCCCGGAGTGATAACCGGGATGCCCTCTCCGCCGCCCATCTCCTCGACAAGGCTCGGGTGAAGCGTTCCAACCGTGGTGCCGGGCGGCACGATCCTCGGGAACATGTGCGCGGGAATGCCGAGCTTAGTCAGCATTTCGCGCGCCCAATCGCCCGTGCGTGGATCGTAGCACATGGACGTAGTCGCAATCGAGAACTCGCAGGCCTTCTCGCCGGTAAGCCAGTAGTGGAACAGGTCAGGCATCATCAGAAACGTTGATGCGTGCTTCAGGGCTGTTGATCCGCCTGTGGCCATCGCGTATAGCTGGAAGAGGGTGTTCAGCTGCATGAACTGGATCCCGGTGCGCTCGTAGACCTCGCGTGCCGGGACAGTTTCGTAGAGCTTGTCGGGAATGCCGTTGGTGCGGCTGTCGCGGTAATGGAACGGCAGCATCATCAAGTCGCCGTCCTCGCCGAGAAGACCGAAGTCGACACCCCACGTATCAACGCCGATGCCGTCGATTCGCCCGCCGGTCTCTTGCATCGCGATGCGCAGGCCGTGCTTGATGTCGGCAAACTGCCGCAGCACGTCCCAGTGGATGTGTCCGAAAACACTCACCGGTCCGTTCGGAAACCGATGTGCCTCCCGGAGTGTCAGCCGGTTGTCTCTTATCTCACCAAGGAGCGCGCGCCCGCTCTCCGCCCCAAAGTCGAAAGCAAGAAACGTTGAATCCTTTGCCATTCCCCTCACCTGCTATCTATGCCGAACTACGCCCCGAACTTCTGCTGAACATTCATGAGCTGAGTTATGATCTTCATCACGTCGATGCCGCGGATCCTTCCGATCCCGCCGCCTGTGACCGAGCGCTCATCGTAGTGCTGGCATTTGTCCGTGCGAACACCCTCGCCCCAGAACACGATCGGCACGGGATCGCCCGAGTGGTCCTTGATCGCGCACGGCGTGGAGTGATCGGCAGTGACAACCAGGTAGGAGCCCGCAGGCAAACCACCCATCAGGTAGCCGACCATCTCGTCAAGCTTCGCGATCATATCGAGCTTGATCTGTGGGTTGTCATCGTGGCCGCCAAGATCAGGCCCCTTAACATTGCACAGCACGAAGTCATGGTCTGCGAGGTGCTCGATGATCGCCTTGGCCATGTTCATGACGTTGGAGTCGGGTCCACCTGTCGCGCCGGGGACTTCGGTAATGTCCATTCCAACGTACCTGGCGACACCATTGATCAGGCCGGTCTCAGCCACGCAGGAGGCCTTGAGGTTGTGCTCGACTTGGAAACTCTCAATGGACGGCCCGATCCCGCCGCCTCTGGGCAGGATGATGTTGGCCGGGTTCAGGCCTTGGGCTACGCGCTCTTTGTTGACCGGATGGTCGTTGAGCAACTCGTAGGATTTCTTCACGAACGCGTTGACGGCAGCCGCAGTCTTTGCCGCGGCAGCATTCGCAGAGTCTATCGCTTGACTGGTGAGTACAGCGGCGCCCTCGTGATGAGGATCTGTGTCCGTGATCTCCGCGCTGAGATTGGGCGCGCGCAGGATCAACGCTCCTCTGTGAGCGACTGATTCCTTGAATATCACCTGCACCCCATCAAGGTCGAGCCCATTGACCGCTGCCGCGAGCTGGTCCGTGCCGGTCGTGATACGCCCGGCACGCCGGTCCGTGATCACCATATTGCTGTCAACTGTCGAGAAGTTGCAGCGGAAGGCGATGTCGCCCTTTATGACGTCCATCCCGATTCCGGCGGCTTCAAACGGGCCGCGACCCGTGTAGTACTTGTAAGGGTCGTATCCCAGGATCGCCAGGTGTGAGGTATCGCTGCCCGCCCGAACGCCAGGCGCGATAGGGTCCATCAGCCCGCACTCGCCCTCGGAAGCGAGCTTGTCCAGATTCGGCTTAGTTGCGGCCTCGAGCGGTGTTCGGTCGCCAAGCGACTTGATCGGTCTATCGCCAAGCCCGTCGGCGATCAGAAGAACAGCTTTCATATAATCCTCCCGGAAGAAAAGGGTCTAGCAGTCATCGGACAATGGGTTGTAGCAGGCGTCTCCGACGCCCTCCTTGAGCGTGACACACACCTCCTGGCGGTCCGAGACCCCGACTACAACGACTCTGCCCGTTCGCTGCTAGCTCAGGGACCGATGGTAACCAGGTCTCCGGCGTGGGCCGAGTGGACCCGTCCGGCATCATCTGTGAGCACGAGCGCCCCGTCTGAGTCAACATTCGTGATGATGCCACGAATGCAACCCTCACCCGTCTCAATGGCAGCCTCCCTGCCGATGCCCCACATATACTTCCGCCACCGACCAAGAATCTCCTCGAATCCCAGGCCGACATGTGCCTCGGAAACTTCGATGAGTGACGAGGCGAGGTACTCAGCCATAGCCGCCACATCGCAGGTGGACCCAGCCTCAAGCCGTAGAGATGTGGCGACGGCTCCGATTTCGTCGGCAAAGCTGGTCTGGTTGACGTTGATGCCGATCCCGCAGATCACAGCCGGGGGGGCAGCCTCTATTAGAATGCCCGCGATCTTCCTGCCGTGCACAAGCACATCATTTGGCCATTTTAGTTGCGGGGTAATGGCGTGCTCGGAGACTAGATAGTCGGCTACCGCCAGCGACGCGACAAACGCCAGCTCGCTAAGCCTGTTTGCGGGCAACTGCGGACGCAGAATCACGCTCATTGTAAGCGATTTGCCGGGGTCATCAAGCCATGACCGTCCTCGTCTGCCTCGCCCTGCCGCTTGGGATCGTGCAACGACAACGGTGCCTGCCGGTTCCCCACGGGCGGCCATGTCCAGCGCGATATCATTGGTTGAGGTGACTGACTCGAACCTGTGGATGACAGGGGCGATCATTGCCCGGATCTGCCGCCGAAATCGAGGCTGATATCAAGCGCCTTGACCGAATGGGTGAGAGCGCCGACGGAGATCAAGTCCACTCCCGTCTCCGCTATCGCCGCGACAGTGCTTTCATTGACCCCGCCGGAAGCTTCCAGAACCACTCGGCCATCAGCAATCTTGACTGCTTCCCGCATCATCTCCAGCGACATGTTGTCAAGAAGCACGGCATCGGCCCCAAGCTCGATAGCCTCGCGAAGCTGGTCCAGATCGACTACCTCGACTTCGATCTTGGCCAGGTGCGGAGCGCCCGTCTTGGCCGCTCTGATCGCCGCGCCAAGACCTCCTGCCGCGACAATGTGGTTGTCTTTAATCAGTATGCCGTCGTAAAGCGCGAAGCGGTGGTTGCACCCGCCACCGACAGTGACGGCGTATTTGTCCAATAGACGCAAGCCCGGCGCGGTCTTGCGAGTATCCACGATTCTCGCATTCGTGTGCGAAACAAGCCGAACGTACTTCGCTGCCAGAGTGGCAATGCCGGACATCCGCTGAAGGAAATTGAGAGCTGTTCGTTCGCCCTCAAGGACTTCGCGGGAGCCGCCTTGGACCCGCGCGATCAGGGTGCCTCGCTTGAGTTCGGCTCCGTCCTCCAGTTCGGCCTCATAGACAAGCCGCGGATCAACGGCAGCGAAGACGGCGCGGGCTACAGGCATACCTGCGAGAACGCCCTCTGCTTTGGCGGTCACAGCGGAGTCTACCCTCGAGATCGTTGGTACAGTCAGCAGCGTCGTTACGTCGCCGGTGCCAATGTCCTCGGCAAGCGCTGCCTTGACTATCGGCCCCAGGGTCATTGGGGTCAGTGCTATCATACTGCGATCATCCCTTCCAGCGCGGCCCTTGCTCGCTCA
>CAZFYZ010000082.1:0-16452 GCA_964523735.1 uncultured bacterium
ACGATATAGTTGCGGGAGGAGTTGGTGCCTACAAAGAGCTTGCGGGCCTCTTTGAGCGCGTAGTTGATGTCGGTGCCGCCGGTCGCGTCGAGGTCATCCACCGCGCCCAGGGCCCTCTTGCGGGCCTCTGGTGTGACCGCGTGCAGCTTCTTGAAGAGAGGAGTCGGCGTCTCGTTGAAGGTGATCACGTTGAACGTGTCCTGCGCCTTGAGCGAGTTGAGACAGAACTTGAGGGCTTCTTTTGCCTGGTCCATCTTCTCGCCTGCCATGCTGCCGGTACGGTCGAGAACAAACAGCACGTTCTTCGGCTGGACCTTGGTCCTATCAGTCTCCACGCGCGGGCTGGCGAGAAGCAGATAGTAGCCGGGCTCGCCGGGCTGTTTGTGAGCGACGAGATCGAGGCCGACATCGTCATCGGAGACTGAGTAGTAGATGGTCATGTCGGTGTCGGGCTTGGTGTTCTTCTCAGACCAGGTGACGACGGCCTCGGTCTCAGAGGGCCGCTCGACGTCCACCGCGTGAGTGGGCGAGTAGACGTTTGTGATCGGCCTCTTGCACTTGATCTTGATGGTCACTTTGCAGCTCTCAAGCGGCTTGGCGGAGAAGCGCTCGGTGCTGAGAGGATAGACGTAGCGGTAGACGCTGCCTACCTTGCTCGCGACTTCCGCGTAGCTCAGCTTGATCCGCTTGTCGCCGTTGGCCGGGATCGGGTAGACGCTGGCCTTGACGGTGTTGCGGTCGATATACTCGAGCAGAGCCGGGTCCTTGCGCTGCCTGACGATGGACTCATAGATCGCGCGGGCTTCCTTGCGATCGAAGATCTGCGCCTTGATCTCCTGCTCGCCTGCATACATCGAGAACTTGGTGATCGCGGAGCCCGTGGGCATGGGGAAGACATACATCCCCTCGCGATCTACGCCGGTGTCGTTGTGGAAGATCTGGTCCACTTTGGTCGTGCAGAGTTGGTCCTTGATGGTGACGTCCACGTAGTGATACTTCACTGTGAAGAGCTGGTCCGGGACCAGGATGCCCGAGTGCGGCCGCTCGACCGGGAAGAGCATGCCGTCGGCCAGGACGCCGGATGCCAGCATGAGAATCGCCAGGATTGTGAGAGAGAGCTTGCATGTCATCGCCTGATACCTCCAAGATGCGGGCGAAGGATTTTGGGCGCCGGGCTTTATGCCTCGAGTTAGCCTCGTGTCCCCGAAATCCTCTCGCCCCTACAGTATTTCTGACCCGTGGGTGGAGGCGAAGCTTCACACAATGTTGCGAGGCGTTGTAGTAGGGGTCTCCGACGCCCTGGGGTCAGAGACCCCGACTACAACCAGTGGTGCTGATGCTAGTCGCCGGCGAAGAGGATCTGGACGCCGCGGTCTTCGAGGTTTCGGCGGTCCTGGGGAGAGATGCCGGGGTCGGTTACTACAGTGCGGACTTCCTGCACTGTGGCATAGCGGGAAAATGCGCGGCGGCCGAACTTAGCGCTCTCGGTGACCACGATAACATGGCTCGCGATGCGGGTCATAGCCTGTTCTAGGCTCGAAATGTGGAGGTCGTTGGAGTAGAATCCGTCGTCGCTGGATGCGCCGTCGCAGCCGATGAAGAGGGTGTCCACGCGGATCTCGCCGAGCATCTTCTCGGTCGTCGGCCCGTAGACGCTGGGGAATTCCTCGCGGAGAAATCCGCCAAGCATGATGATTGAGAGCCCCGACCTGTAGAGCTCCTGTGCCGCCCCGAGCGACGTGGTCACAACCGTGATGCCGGAATCGTGCGGCAGGTGGCGGGCGACCTCGAGCGCGGTGGTGCCGGTATCGACCATGACAGTCTGACCGGGCTGCACTAGTTCGGCGGCGCGTTTGCCTATGGCGGCCTTGGTCGGGGAGACCTCGAAATCAGGCAGGGCGCCGTGGATGAAACGCAGTTTGCCGCTGGATACCGCGCCGCCGTGGGTGCGGACCACGAGGCCCTGTCTCTGCAGCTCGTCGAGGTCGCGGCGGATGGTCATTCCGGAGACGCCGAAGCGCTGGGCGAGGTCTTTGACATTCGCCTGTTCGCCAGTTCCCAGTAGATCGATTATCTGTGCTTTGCGTTTGTCCATATATGCCCGATGTGCGTTTTGCACATGCATAGTATCCTATGCGCGGATTGTTTGTCAAGGGGCAGAACCTAATCGCGAGCGCGAAAGGAAACACAGATCAACGGGCCTTGACAAGCCGCTGGTTTGTGGTAGAATGACAACTGATATGCACGCACATCTGCACACATATGCACATCAGCCTATATAGGCTTACGGAGGTACTACAAATGGGAAAGTATAATCCCGCGCCCTACCAGCTCGATCTCAACAAGTGGCCGAACGTGATCACGAGCGAGCTGCCGGGGCCAAAGAGCCAGGAGCAGCACGCGCGCGCAAGCAAGATTATGAAGGGCCTCTCCGGCCAGGTCAAGTTGTTCCCGGTGGTGTTCGAGAGCGGCCGCGGCTGCACAATGCAGGATATAGACGGGAACCAGTATATCGACTTCTCGTCCGGTATCTATGTGACCACGCTGGGGCACTGCCACCCGAAGGTCAGTGAGGCCGTTGCTAAGGCCGCGAACAGCCTTATGAACGCGCACGATTTCACCTCGCCGGTCAAGGTCAAGCTGCTGGAGAAGATGATCGAGGTCCTGCCCAAGGGATACGGCGGGGTCCAGCTCTATGACTCCGGGACCACTGCGGTCGAGGCCGGACTTCGCACCTGCCGCGCGGCGACGGGCAAGTATGAGTTCATCTCCTGCTTCAGGGATTTCCACGGCAAGTCTGGGCACGCGATCAGCCTGGCGAACATGACCAAGCTGAGCGGCGCTGGTCGAGCGCAGGGGTTCTATATGGTCCCCAGGCCCGATACTTATCGACCCTGGTGGACCCGGACCGATGGATCGCTGGATACCGAGAAGTACCTGGAGTTCTATGATTCGTTCATCACCAATGCCACGACGAACCAGGTTGCGGCGTTCGTGCTGGAGCCGATCCAGGGCTGGGGCGGGTCGGTTATGCCCCCGGACGATTTCTTCCCCAAGCTGCACGCTTACTGCAAGGAGCGCGGGATCCTGCTGTTCGCCGACGAGGTCCTGACAAGTTGGGGCCGCACGGGCAAGTACCTGTGCATGGAGCACTGGGATGTGACCCCGGATGTTGTGACCCTTGGCAAGGGCTTCGGCAACGGGTTCCCCGTGACAGCGATGGCGGTCAAGGCCGAATATGCCGACGCAGTGGATAAGATCAGCGCATCGACGAGCTATGGCGGCAACCCAATGGCTTGCGCAGCGGCTCTGGCTTCGATCGAAGTGATCGAGGAAGAGGGGCTCCTGGAGCACGCGAAGGAACTCGAGGACCTATTCCGCGCGAAGATGGCCAGTTGGACCACGAAGTACAACATCGTCGGCGATTGCCGGGTGAAGGGCTGCCTGATGGGCGTCGAACTTGTCAAGGACAAGAAGACCAAGGAGCCATTCGATGAGGCCGGCAAATTGGTTTACCAGACTGCGTTCAAGAAGGGCCTGGCGTGGATTCCCGCAGGACATATCCTCAGGATGAGCCCGCCGATCATTATGCCCAACGAGGTCGCATCGAAGGCGATGGATATCATCGAGGAGTCGATCGCCGAGGTGCAGAAGAAGCTGGGATACTAGCGAGGGATTCTCGGACGCTGACTGAATGAAGGGCAGGAAGAGCGATGTCTGAGCAGGTTAGGCCCAGGATTGGGCTGCTCCCGTTGTATCTTGCGTTGTATGACCGGGTGGCCCCGGAAGCTCGGCCCAGAATCGACGGGTTCGCGCGCACTATCGCGAACGAGTTCGAAAAACGAGGCGTCGGGGTCGAGCTGGCGCCGGTCTGCAGGCTCAAGGATGAGTTCGCCCAGGCGGTGGCATCGTTTGAGAATGCCAGGGTGGATGCGCTGGTAACACTGCATACGGCTTATTCGCCATCGCTGGAGTCGGCGGAGGTGATCGCGGGCACAGACTTGCCGGTGTTGGTGTTGGACACGACGCCGACTTTCGAGTTCGGGCCTGAGCAACGTGACAGCGAGATCATGTTCAACCATGGCATCCACGGCGTTCAGGACCTGTGCAACCTGCTGATTCGGCTTGGCAAACCTTTTCGGATCGAGGCAGGAAGCTGGGACCATTCTGACGTCCTCGACCGGATATTCGGCTGGACGCGGGCGGCGCATCTTGCATCGCGCATGCGCAGTGCCCGCGTTGGCCGTATAGCTGAGCCTTTCGTCGGCATGGGAGACTTCTCCGTGCCGGCGGATGTGCTCAAGAAGACCATCGGCATGGAGGTCGTGCGGGCGGATTACGCCGTTCTCAAGTCCCTGACGCCCGCACCGGATGCGCCTGAGGTGATCGCGGAGATGAAGTCGGACCTGGAGAGGTTCGAGTGCGCCGGGATCGACAATGACACACACGTTGGTACTACTCAATCCTCGCTTGCAGTACGCAAGTGGATGGAGCAGGAGAAGCTGACGGCGTTCACGATGAACTTTGACCTGATCGATCGATCGACGGGGATCAGGGTGCTGCCTTTCCTCGAGGCGAGCAAGGCTATGGCTCGGGGCAAGGGCTATGCGGGCGAGGGTGATGTGCTCACCGCCGCGCTTGTCGGCGCGATGGCCTCAGTGTTCCCGGAGACCACATTCACCGAGATGTTCTGCGCGGATTGGGCCGGTGACAGGGTGTTTCTCTCTCACATGGGCGAGCTGAACCCTGACCTCGTTGTGGGCAAGGCAGAGCTGGTCAAGAAAGAGATGTCGTTCATCAACACGGATTCGCCCGCGCTGGTGACCGGCAGGTTCAAGCCTGGCAGCGCAGTGTTCGTCAACTTGGCGCCGGGACCTGATGACACGTTCACGTTCATCCTGGCGCCGATCGAGGTGACCGGTGACGGCAAGGACGATATGCCGGGTACTATTCGGGGTTGGTTCAAGCCTCCGATGCCGGTTTCGGATTTCCTGGAGGCCTATAGCTGCCTCGGTGGGACCCACCACGCGGCAATGGTCTACGGTGATGTGTTGGATGACCTGTCCCGGTTTGGCGAGTTGATGGGCTGGGACGTGGCGATACTGGGGTAGACGATGGCGCGGATATTCCTGGGGATCGATATCGGGACCACCTCGGCCAAATGTCTTGCCGTGGGGGAGGATGGGCGCATTGCTGCATTCGCGCAGCAGGGCTATCCGATGGCTCACCCTCAGCCAGGCTGGGCAGAGCAGGACCCGGAGGACTACTGGCGGGCGTTGGTGACAACCGTCCGGGAGTGCGTGGACGAGCTGGGGCGCAAAGGCTACGCGCCTGATTCGGTGGCCTCACTTGCCATGAGTACTCAGGGCGACACACTGGTTGTCACCGACAGCTCCGGGAAGCCTCTCCTGCCGGCGATAAGCTGGATGGACGCCAGAGGCTCAGAGGAGCACGCGCAGCTTCTTGCAGAAGCCGATGCCGAGTTCTGGTATCGGGAGACCGGGCTGTCCTTCTCGAGTCTTTCCTCGGCGTGCTCGATCAAGTGGATCCAGAACCACCGGCCGGATGTCATATCCGCGGGGCCAGTGTACTGCTACATCCCGGATTACCTGGCGAAGAGGCTGATCGGGTCGTTCGCGACGGACGTGCCAAGCGCTTCCTGGTGCCCGTTCTTCGACACGCGCAAGCGTGCCTGGGGCAAGCCGGTCCTGGACATCCTCGGGATCGATCCGGCGACACTTCCGGAGATCAAGGAATCGGGCAGCGTCCTTGGGGAGCTGACTGCGGAGGCTGCTGAGGAACTCGGTCTGGCCCCGGGAGTGAAGCTTGTAGCGGGCGCGTTCGATCAGGCCGCGGCTGCGCACGGAGCCGGGGGAAGAGGAGTGCTGTCGTGCGGGACCGCATGGGTGCTCTACACGATCGCCTCCCGCCCTGTCGATGACCCGAAGCGGCAGCTCTGCACATGCTGTCACACGTCGGAGTCCGAGTGGGGCGCTGTGCTGCCGTTCTCCGGCGGAACGGCTTATGACTGGGTCGGCAGGACCGTGCGGCTCGAAGCGGGGGATGCCGCATCCGGCGCGGAGCCGCTGGTGTTCATACCGCACCTATATGGCGGGATATCGCCGGACTTCAGAGCCAAGTCCAAGGGCAGCCTCCTGGGGCTTACGCTCTCGCACACGGCTGCCGACATCCGTGAGGCCATTATGCGAGGCCTCGGCTGCGAGACCAGGCGCAACTTCGAGGCCGCTGAGCCCCTCTGCGGGCGGATGGAATCGGTAAGGCTGGTCGGCGGCGCGGGCAAGAGCGAGACTTGGCCGCAGATCATCGCCAACCTGTTGGATAGGCCTGTTGAGGTCTCGGAATGCATCGAGTCCGCGTGCTACGGTGCCGCGAAGCTGGCTGCGGGTGAGGTATCAAGAACGTGGGAAGGGGTGTTCGGCCTGAAGAGATTCGAGCCGGATGCTCAGTCGGTGAAAGACGAAGAGCGCAACTACCGGCGTTACCTGGCGTTCTACCAGGCGCTGGTGGAGGTATACGAAGCTTACTACTGATCAGAAAGGCATTATCAATGACTGGTAATGATATCCGACTCTCGAAGCTATTCGCGAACGGGGAGAATGCCGTTGTTGTAGCTGTTGACCACGGCGAGTTCGATGGCCCGCTGCCCGGGATGATCGACCTGCCGAACGTGGTAAAGAAGATCGATCCCTGTGTGGACGCAGTTCTGCTGGCTCCCGGAATGATGAAGCACTGCGGCCGCGCGTTCAGCTACAAGGGCGCCCCGATGCCGATGGTGCGCCTCAACTGGAGCAGCCATTTCTGCTTCCATTGGGATTACGATGAAGGCATCTCCGTCCCCGCGATGAGCCCGGCCGATGCAGTCGCCGCGGGCGCGGATATCGTGCTGGTGTGTCTGACGCTCCAGACCGGAAGCGAGCGGCGGGACGCCTCGAATGTCGAAGTCTGGTGCAAGATGGCTTACGAGGCAAAGAAGCTCGGGATCCCGGTCCTCGGCGAGTACTTCCCAGCGAGACCGGACAGGCTCACCCCTGACGATTTGCACGACGAGGTATTCAAGGGCTGCAGGATTATCGCTGAACTTGGCGCCGACCTGATCAAGACTTTCTACACCAACAAGTTCAGCGAGGTCACCGAGGCTTGCCCGATCCCGATCCTGGGCCTCGGGGCGGAGAAGACGCCGAAGCAGATACAGGCGCTGGAGCTTGCGGCGAATATCATCAAGGGCGGCGGCAAGGGCGTAGTGTTCGGTCGCAACGCCATTCAGGTGAAGGACCCCGCGGCGTTCCAGAGGGCGCTGGCAGATGTTGTGAAGAGAGGCGTTGCCCCGGCGAAAGCGGTGAAGGCCTACGGGCTGAAGGACTAGGGCGTCGGAGACGCCGGCTACAACAGCGGGTGCGTTGTTTCGGGTCACCTTGACCCGAAACTCCAATGCTGGAGGGGCTTCGCTCCCAGTGGTTTCGGGTCAGGGTGACGCCGAAACAACGGAATCGTAAGACGTGTCGGAGGCATCCATACGCGACCAGTCAATGGCGCCTGGGCGTGGAGGACATCTGGCAGAGTGTGGGCCTGGGTGATCCCAGGCCCATGCTTATGTACCGATGGCGGAGGCCAGTTCGCCCAAGCTTCGTCTATCTCCTATGTTTGCTCAAGCATCAGGTCGGTCGCGAGCACCTGCAGGTACCTGCTAAGATCGACTTCGAACGCATTCCTGGCGGCAGTCTCGACGCCGTAGAGCAGATCCCGCATCTCGAAATCGCCGTCGTTGTTCCGGACGCCGAACGCGGCGAATGCGTACTTGTGGAATGCCACCTCGTCCGAGGGGAACTGCGCGCCGATGTGGCGGACATAGTTCAGGGTCCACGCCTTCCATCGCTTGGCGATTTCTGGCTCGTGCTTAAGCACTGTCTCGATGAAAAGGTCCTGTATGGCGGGAGCTACTTTGAAAAGCAGCTTGCCGCTGCACGCTCTACCGAGGGTCTGTCGCGTCGTGGATGACAGGTTGTCGCCCGAGTGGATGCTAAGCAGAGCGCCGTGTTCGCAGGCGATGCTGTGGAGGGCACCGGCGACGGTGTTCAGCTTGGACAGGTCGGCAACGTCGCTGCCCTTCGTGAAGCCGAAGTGCGGCGCGATATAATGCGCCTTGATGCCGATGGCGGAGAGGCTGGTGAGAAGCCAGCTTGCCTCGTCCGGTGTGGTTGCTGCCGCTTCAGGGGCTATGTCGCCCGGACTCTCGTCGAGGCTGATCTCCAGGTCGAACGGCTCGCTGCGCACTTCTTCTATGCACTCCATGGCGGCGGCTATCGCGGCGGGCACGTTAGCCAGGCGGGCCACTGGACCTTCTGCCCACTCAGTGAGAGCGCCGACATCGAGCGTGAAGTGCGAGTAGCCTCGGGAGCACTTGATGAGACTGACGGTCTTCGCCCATTCGCTGCTGCCGGGCGCAAAGACCGGGAGATGGTCAGCGTCAGCGCCGAAGCCGGGGCCGTCGTAGCCTGAGTTGGCGGCGGAGAGCATCCCCCACTCGAGCAGTCCCTCTATTGTGGAGCCCGTGTGACCGACCGGCACTTGCCCGAGTCCGGGCTGAAGCGTGGTTGGTTTGGCCGTGGGATCGTGGAGCATCTCCAGCGGCATGAGTTCACGGGCGACTGAGTTCTGGATCGCGTTGGCGCAGAGTCGCTTCTCAGAGAGGAAGCGGAAGACCGTGGGCCAACTCAGCGTTGTGGTGCGCGAGCCCAGACCGAGCCTCGGGACGGCGCCAAGCGCCTTCACGCGACACGCTGCGGGAATGCCAGAAAGCTCCTCGGCTGATGGAACGGCCTGTGCAGGACCTGTGTAATGCTTCATATTGTACTCCTCGTAAGGTTGTCAGCGGCAGTCTCAGACACCGGAATAAGCACTGTAACCCCCGTCGACCGGGACTACAGCGCCAGTGACGAAACTCGCGCTGTCGGACACCAGCCACAGGACCGCGCCGGCGATCTCCTCGGGCTTGCCGAATCTCGCCATTGGCACGTTCTCAACCACGGCCTTGGCTCGCGCTGTCCATTCACCCGTCTTCTCGTCGATCATGAGGAAGCGGTTCTGTTGGGTCAGGACAAAGCCCGGCGCGATGGCGTTCACCCGAATGTCTGGCGAGTAGTTCTTTGCCATGTGAACGGATAGCCACTGAGTGAAGCTGTTGGCGGCCGCTTTGCCGTTTGAGTAGCCGATTGCGTTCGTCAGCGGGGAGATGCCCGCTATGGACGTTATGTTGAGGATAACGCCGGATTTCTTCTGCGCGAAGATCTCACCGACGACCTGCGACGGGATCACCGCGCTCATATAGTTCAGCGCCAAAACGCTGCTGATGTCGTCGGGAGACATCCTGAAGAACGGCTGGTCAGGTGAAGTGGTGGCCTCCTTGCGACTGCCGCCCGCGCCATTGATGAGGATGTCTACGGTGCCGTACGCAGCAACGACCTGATCGACCGCTGATTGGACCTGGGCCTTGTCCAGGGCGTTGCATTCGACCGCGAAAGCTTGCCCGCCGCTGGCGCAGATCGCGTTGGCTTTCGCTTTGCACGCATCAGCCGATATATCCAGGATAGCCACTTTGACGCCGAGTTTGGCCAGCGCTGCGGATATAGCTCCGCACAGCGCCCCACCCGCTCCCGTTATCACCGCGACTTTGCCGTTCAGGTCTTCGTACATGGTAGCTCGTCTCCTGTTGGTCAGTTCCAGTGGCAAGTGTAATTCTAGCATATAGCCGTTGTAAATCGGATAGCAGCCAAGTTTTTTGCCATGCTGACAGGTGGGGCAAGAGTAGACTGCTAAGAGGTCAACTGGGAAATGGGCGAGACCAGTACCGGAACGATAACTGGGCACTGGATCCTGGGATGGCCGGCGAAGGTCAGCCCGACGCCAGTTCGTCGTTCGGCAAGGTGGAAGTGCCTGATTCGCTGTTCCAGGCGCAGGCCGCGGAGTGCCAGGGTTGGCTGAAGAGTGAGAGGCAGAAGTATCCGTAAGCTGATCGAGTGGAGGCCCCGGGAACTGCTGAACAGGACGTGCCAGTAGATGGTTCTGGTACCTGCCTCATGCAGATGACGATGGAGGTCGGGCAGCCTACTGATCCCCAGACCTAAATGGATGTTCGTGGAGTGAGTTCGTGTCAATAGTTCAGTCTCTTGATGGGCAATGGCAGCTTTGCCGGACAGGATGCCGTGATGTGTGCGAGGCGACGGTCCCGGGGTGCGTTCATGTCGATCTTTTCCGCGCGGGCAAGATTGGCGACCCCTTCTGGGCGGACAACGAAGTCCGCGACGCGTGGGTCCACAATGCAGACTGGACATATTCCCGCGAATTCAGGTGTGATCCACGCCTCCTCGACTCGGATCGCGTGTACTTGGAGTGCGATGGTCTGGACACGATTGCCGAGGTCTACATCAACGGCACTCTGCTGGGCAAGGCGGACAACATGTACGTCCAGCACCGGTTCGATGTGACGGGAAAGCTCAAGCCGGGCTCAAATGCGATCGAGGTCAGGTTCTCGTCGCCGGTAACGTTCACTCAGCCCTTTGTTGACAAGGACCCCCTCATCTCACCCAGCCACTCCATTCCCGGCGCGATCTACACGCGGAAGTCGCCATCGCAATGGGGTTGGGATTGGGGGCCACAGATCCCGACGATCGGGATATGGAAGCCGGTCCGCCTGGTAAGCTATGACACTGCCCGCATCGAGGACCTGCGGATTCGGCAGAGGCATGAATGCGGGGCTGTCACGCTTCAAGTCGAGACTGCACTGGAACTCCTGGAACGAAGAGATTGCCGGGTAGATGTCAGGCTGATCCACCCCGGTGGCCGTGTCGAGGAGCACGGGACGAAGATGGATGATGGGTCCGCCTCCTGCTCGATAGGGTTGACTGAGCCGGATCTCTGGTGGCCGAATGGCTATGGCAAGCAGCCTCTCTATCGAGTCGAGGCGGTACTCACTTGCGGTGGAGAAGAACTGCACGTCTTCTCGCGTCAGATCGGCCTCCGGACTCTCGAACTGAGACGCGAGAAAGACAAGTTCGGCACCAGCTTCATGTTTGTCGTGAATGGGGTGCCTATCTTCTGCAAGGGTGCGAACTGGATTCCGGCTGATCAGTTCCCTGGTCGCTTGACGCACGAGCGCTACCGTCACCTGATCAGCAGCGCTGCCAAAGCCAATATGAACATGCTCCGCGTTTGGGGCGGGGGTTACTATGAACACGAGTGGTTCTATGATCTGTGTGATGAGCATGGCATACTCATCTGGCAGGACTTCATGTTCTCCTGCTCCCAGTATCCGGTGGACCAGGACTGCCTGTGTTGTGCGCGGCAGGATATAGAGGCTAACATAATGCGGCTCCGCAACCGAGCCTGTTTGGCCTTGTGGTGCGG
Organism: uncultured bacterium; assembly: GCA_964523735.1. GTDB lineage: Bacteria > Armatimonadota > UBA5829 > UBA5829 > UBA5829 > CAZFYZ01. Next base: position 11,422 of record CAZFYZ010000082.1, read on the forward strand.
CAACAATGAGATGGAGTGGTTTCTTGCCGACGGCTGGGGCGGGGAGCGAAATGCCGAGTTCAAGCGCAACCATACGCTGATCTTCCACGAGATGATCGCCGAATGTGCTGCGCGGCTCGACCCCGACAGATCCTACTGGCCAAGCTCGCCCTCCTGTGGTGAAGAGCCGTTTGATGCGCCGAACGCTGAAGACAGGGGCGATGGCCACTACTGGGACGTCTGGCACAACCGCCAGCCGTTTACCGCATACAGGTCGCACTACTTCAGGTTCATGAGCGAGTTCGGCTTCGAATCCATGCCATCTATCGAAACCGTCAAGTCGTTCGCGAACCCCGAGGACCACAACATGACCAGCTACGTCATGGAGTGTCACCAGAAGAATGGCGGGGGCAACGGGCTGATTCTCTACTACTTGGCACAGACGTTCAGGTTCCCCGAGGACTTCGAGAAGATGTGCTACGTAAGTCAGCTCCTGCAGGCCGAGGCCATGCGCTACGGCGTCGAGCACTGGCGCCGCAACCGCAACGACAACAGGTGCATGGGCACGCTATACTGGCAGATCAACGATTGCTGGCCGGTTGCCAGTTGGTCGAGCATCGACTACTTCGGTAGATGGAAAGCGCTGCACTACGCGGCGCGGCGGTTCTACAAGCCAGTCCTGCTCTCGGTCTGCGAGGAAGGCACCCAGGCGGCGATCCACATCACCAATGACACGCTGAAGCCAGTGCAGGCGGAGGTCCGTTGGTCGCTGGAGCGGATGGATGGGACTGCTGTGCGCGAAGGAGTCATCACCGTGCAAGCGGCTCCGGAGTACGATACGCTTGTCGCTCAGCTAGACTTTGTCGCGGAGCTGGCAGGAGATGCAAGACGCCATTTGGTGCTGGTGACCGAGCTGGTGGCGGACGGAGCCGAGGCGGGACGCGCAGTCACCTCTTTCGTGCCCTCAAAGCATCTGGAACTGCCCGCGGCGGAGATCAAGTTGATCGTTGGGCATGACCAGGCCGGCAGCTTCCTGGAGGCAAGCACCGATCATCTGGCTCGTTATGCATGCCTGTCGGTGCCGGGGCAGGACGTCATCTTCTCCGACAACTACTTCGACCTGCCGGCGGGGCGCAAAGCGATCGTGCGTGTGGAGTCGGAGATCGATCCGGCAGGGCTAGCCAAGGCCACGGCCTACTCGCTCAGGGATTCGTACTGATGCAATTAGGCTAGCCAGGATAAGATGGTACACAAGACTGGACCCGAGGTTCTCTCGGGCCCAGTCTGTATAAGTCGATTGGAGCTACCTCCGCAAGGGGCAAACTCCGCCGCCGCAGGATCCTGGTCCGGCACCCGGGCCCATGCCCTGTCCGCCCGACTTCTTGGGTCCCATGCCTGCGCCCGGCCCCATCATGCCACATCCGCCGCCCATGCAGCCTTGGCCCATGCCGCCAGGGCCCATACCGCACATGCCCATTCCCATGCCGCATGCGCCGCAGCCACACTGACCACACTGACCGCTCTGGCATCGCTCGAGGCACTTGGCGCGCTGCTCAGGCGTTAACACACCGAGAACAGCGCCGCGCATGTCGATGGCCTTGTCGCGGATCTGGGCTCTGATCAGGTCGGCCTCGGCCGCTCTCTGTTTGATGAGGCCAAGGTCAGGATTGGCGACCTTCCACAGGCCGGCTATCTCTTGCATCTTTGCCTGAAGATCAGCCCTCAAAGTCGCCGTGTCGTCCATAAAGGCCTTTCTGATCTTAGCCATGTCAGCGACCTGTGTCTGGGACAGCCCCAGAGCCTTCTGGCACTCCGCTGAGCACATACCCGGCCCGCCGCCAGGGCGATTGCCTGGTCCCTGGGCAACGGCCATGATGGCCATCGCCGCCATCGCAGCAACCAGCACGTAAACCAAAGTCATTCTCTTCATGTAACGATCTCCTTGTTGCATTGGTTACCTTCCCCAGCCGAGTCGCTTGCCGCGCCCCGGCCCACTCATTCCCGAACACATCCCGCCGCCGCACTTGCCCTGTTCGCAGAACCTCTGCCCGACAAGATCGAAGAGCTTCGCCTGCTGATCTTTCGTCAGCACCTGCTTAAGCTCCAACAGATACTGTGCGGCACGGCGCTGGAGCTTGGACTGACTTGCCGCAATATCATCCAGCGCCTTGTTGATGTCCGCCTGGTCAGGTTTCGTCTCCTGAAGCACGGACAGCAGACCGGCACGAGCGGCCCGCATCTCCTGGCAGATGGCTTGCTGATCTGTCTGGAATGCCTGATCGATTGGCTCAACACGCCGTGCCTGCTCTTCGGTCAGCCCGAGATAGGCGGTCACGACCGATGCGCAGCGGCCCATCGCGGCTCGCCCTGCCCGTTCTCTGGAGCAGATCGCCGTAGACAGCGCGAAGGATGCGCCGGCTACCAGGATCAGCGCCAAAGCGGCCACTAGCCACCGTCTAGCTTTCATCGCGCCACCTCCGTCATCGGAGCAGTAGCGGCGTCCGCTACATAGATTGCTCCGGCAAGCCCGTCATCAAACGCGTCCAACCCGAGTGATTCGGATACCCCCTGCGCAGACACAGCAGGGTGCGGATCTACAGGGGTTCTGCTCTGCGAGCCGTGAAAGGCCCCGGAGATGCCGCCGATGGCCATAGCCGCCAGAAGCATTGCTGCTGATGCAAAGCGCGGCAGCGGAGGCAGCCACAATAACCAGAACGATCCGCGCTGACTGGCACGCCGGCGAATGTCGGCAAGCGTGAATGCCGGGGAAATTGCCTCAGGCGCCTCCAGGATTTCCGTCGTGCGCTCCAAGGCGGCCGTCTCTTGCCTGCATGCCTGGCAACCCGCAAGGTGGCCTTTCAGGGCCGCCGATCTCTCGGCTCCCAATTCACCATCCAGGAACGCCGGTATTAGCTTCTTTGCGGCTTCGCAGTCCATGATTGCGCCTTTCTATCTGTTGAACGTATCATCGCTCCTCAAACTTGCGCTGGATTCAGACTTCTTCTTTCGCGGGGGCGGCCGGAGCCGCAGTCCGAGCCTCGTATTCGCCATTCACATAAGGCGAGAGCATCGTTCGCAGCGCGTTCTTCGCCCGGAACAGCAGTGACTCGACAGCCGGGACGCTTGTCTTCAGCACTTCGGCTATCTGCCGGTAGGAGAGCCCATCGTAGCGCTGCAGCACGACGGCCAGCCGCTGGTTGTCAGGCAGGGATGCTATCGCGCGTCGGACCTCTCGCGCTAGTTCGCTGTCCTGAGCGCGCGCTTCCGGTGACGGTGAGGGGTCGGCCGTGGTCTCGGGCAGTTCATCGGGCGGGGTGTGCCTAAGCCGCTTGCGCTTGCGAGCCTCATCAAAGCACGCGTTGGCGGTGATGCGGTAGAGCCAGGTGGTGAACTCCGCACTCGGCTGGTAGTCCTTGCCGTGAGTGTAGACCCTAACGAAGACCTCCTGGGCGATGTCTTGTGCAAGGTTGGCATCCCCCAGGAAGCGAAAGGCTGTATTGAGCACGCGATCGCGGTGTCTCTCGAAGAGAGCCTCGAACGCGCTCTCGTCTCCACGCCGAAACGCGAGCATTAGCTGTGCGTCAGAGTCATTAGCTGTCATTTCAGGAATCGGTCCCCTCGTCTCTACTCTGCCATTCTACCCCATAAAGTGATCTGGCAATGCAGCTCAACTTCTGGCGAGAGATCCTCATCGCCTTGGACGGTTCGTCCTGTCTTTCGTTCCAAGTCGCGAGCCTCAGCGCCTGCGGGAGTCAGATCCTTCCGCCTGAGCTGGATAAGCGAGCCTCAACTTGGGTAAACCTAGTGTAGACCCTTCTCGGAGGTGTGCTGATGGGCGGAATAAGGCTGGGCAAGCTGCTTGGCTTCGAGATAAGGATTGACTGGTCCTGGCTTCTGATCTTCTTTCTGGTCGTGTATACGCTGGCTAACGGGTATTTCCCGTCGGTCTATCCCCGGCTGGATGTCGCCACCAGTTGGCTGCTGGGCGTGATCGCGGCGATACTGCTGTTTGCTTCCGTGCTGATTCACGAACTGAGCCACAGCATCGTCGCGCGCAGCTACGGTCAGGAGGTAAAGGGCATTACGCTGTTTCTCTTCGGTGGGATGTCGCAGACTGCCGATGAGCCTAAGTCTGCCCGCGAAGAGTTCTGGATGTCTATAGTCGGGCCTGCAACCAGTGTGGGGCTGGGGCTGCTCTTCTACCTGATCGGCGGGATCGGGCTGATACTCGACTGGCCGACGTCGGTCGTAGCGATCAGTGGCTATCTTTCTCTGATCAACTTCCTCCTTGGCGTGTTCAACCTGGTGCCGGGCTTCCCGCTTGATGGCGGCCGGGTGCTGCGCTCGGCGATATGGGGCTGGACGGGCGACCTGACAAAGGCCACTCGCTATGCTTCGCTCTCCGGGCAGTTCTTCGGCTACGCGCTGATGGCAGTGGGGTTCGTTGATATCCTCGGCGGGCGGTTCATCGGGGGGTTGTGGCTGATCTTCATCGGCTGGTTCCTCACGGGGGCGGCGCGTTCGGGCTACCAGCAGATGTTGATCCGGCAGGCTCTCTCGGGCGTGCGTGTGGAACAGATAATGACCACGGATGTCCCCGTTGTCCCGGCCCAGACCAGCGTCCGCGAGTTCGTGGACAACCAGCTCCTGCGGCACGAGTTCTCCTGCTATCCTGTGACCGGCGAGTCTGATGACGTGATCGGTGTCATAGGCACTGAGGAAGTCCGGACAGTCCCTTCGGCGCAGTGGGACAGCACTCCGGTTGGTCAGGTTACTCATCGGGTCGACGACGCCTACGAGATCACGGCTGATGACGACGCCTGGGACGCTCTATCCAAGCTTGCGGACGAAAAAGTCTGCCGACTGCTGGTAGTTGACCAGGGCCACCTGAAAGGCACCGTCGGCCGCGACGCAGTGTTCCGGCTGGTGCAGACGAAGATGCAGTTGGGGGTGTAGGTCTCTGTCGCGTCAATGCGCACGGCCGGAGTGCGACTGCCGGGGCTAAGAGTCCGGCGCTGCAGACGGCGAAACACCCGCCTGCTTCAGCAAACG
>CAZFYZ010000083.1:0-16418 GCA_964523735.1 uncultured bacterium
CGATTGCGCGATCCTTACGAAGGGGCACGTGGCCGTGTGCGAGGACGGGGCGCGGATCGGATCTTGGGTGATGGGCGTCGACGCGGTGGAGATATCGACGGTCGGGCTCGGTGGGGACAGCCGGATCGATATCGCGAGCGATCGGAGCTTGACGGTCGGGCCGATGCGAAACCTGCCGTTCTGCTATCTGGCGAGCCAGTACGAGTCCGTGGCTAAGTGGCTGGCGGGGTTCGAGGCGAGAAGGTTCGAGCGGTATGTGGACGCCTCGCCAATGGATGTGCTGGTGCTGAGCGGCGGGCGTGCTGGAGATGTGAGTGAGCGGGAGGCGGCGCTGATCGATCTGCTCAAGGATGGGCCATTGCCTGCGCGGGAGGCGGCTGATCGGTTGGGGCTGCCGTCGGCGCGGCTGCTGCCGGTTGCCCGGCTGGAGCAGTGGGGGGCTGTGAAGAAGGCCGGGCTGACTCCCACGGACTTGCTGCACGTGAGCGGGGTGTTCTCGCGGTGGAGCGTCGATGCGGCTCGGCTGGCGCTGGAGGCGTTTTCTATCATGTATGGCCGCCCGGCGGACGAGGTGCTGGAGTCGGCCATGCGTGCCGTGACGCGGAGGCTCTTCGAGGAGGTCGTGCGGCGGGAGGTCGCCCACGAGAGCGGGAAGATTCACGAGATACCGGACGATTGGCGGTTCCTGATGCGGAAGGCGTTTGATCCCCCTCACCCCGCAGGAGAGGGTCGGGGCGAGGTCTCATGTCCCCCTCTCCCCTCGCGGGAGAGGGCCGGGGTGAGGGGGCTCCAAGTCGAGTTCTCGCTCACGCGGCCGATCGTGGCTATTGGGGCTCCCGCGGGGGCGTTGGTTCCGAGTGTTGGCGATCACCTGCGGGCGGAGATACTGGTGCCTGAGGACGCGGATGTCGCGAACGCTATAGGCGCGATAGGCAGCGAGATTGTTGTTCGCGAGGAGATTCTGATCCGTCTTGGGGACACGTCCAACTATGTCCTGCACGGCTCGGATGAGCGGATCGAGTTCAGCGAGCTTGAGCGCGCGACGGAGAAGGCGGTGGAGATCGCGCGTGCCAGGTCGCGCAAGCGGGCGATCGAGGCCGGGGCATTTGCGCCCGAGGTGACGGTCTCGCGGTATGATCGCCTCGGCACCACCGACGGCGGGGGAAGGATATTCCTGGAGCGGAGGGTATCGGCGCTGGCCTCCGGTGGGGCGTTTGGGGATGGGCGCCAAGCTCGCATAGACAGGGAATGCTAGGCTGGCTGGCTAATGATACGTCGGCCAGTAGGCCAGGAACGAGGGTGTATGAGCAAACAGAAGATAATCCTACCACTTGACTTCGATAGCCTGGCCAAGGCGATGGTGCTGGTCGAGGAGTTGAAGGACGATGTGGGGGCGTTTAAGGTCGGGTTGGAGCTTATTAACGCCGCCGGGTTCTGCGTGTTTGACGCGATCAAAGAGGCTGGCGCGAGCAAGATATTCTACGACTGCAAGTTCCACGATATCCCGAACACGGTCGCGGGCGCATCGCGGGCGGCGGCGAAGCTGGGCGTGTGGATGTTCAACGTCCACTGCTCCGGCGGGCTTGCTATGATGAGGGCGGCGAAGGATGCGGCGGTCGAGGAGTCGGCAAAGCTCGCTCTCCAGCCTCCGGTGGTGATCGGCGTCACTGTGCTGACTTCGATCGATCAGCTCACGCTGAACGGAGATATGCGGGTCGCTGGGACAGTCGCCGACCAGGTCGTGCATATGGCCAAGCTGGCGCGAGAGGCGGGGCTGGATGGCGTGGTGGCATCGCCGCATGAGATCGAGCTGATTCGAGCGGCTTGCGGGTCTGATTTCCTGATCGTGACACCGGGGGTTCGGCCTGCGGGCGCTGATGTCGGCGACCAGAAGCGGGTGATGACCCCGGGTGAGGCTGTCGCCAAGGGCGCGGATTACCTGGTGGTCGGACGACCGATCATCAAGGCCGATAGCCCGAAGGCAGCGGCGCAGGCGATAGCGGCGGAGATCTCATGACCATACTCGCGAACGGGAGAAGATAGAAAGCTGGAATGAAGACCCCCCATACTCGTGTCTTCTCCCATCCTGAGCCCATGCTGAGCCCGTCAAAGCACGAACGGTCGTGCTTTCGTGACGGGGAATCCCTTCCCGAAGTCTTGGCTCATCGCGGACAGGCTCCGAGAGACCGGCCAGTGGTAGACCTTTTGCCGCAGGTTCGGGTCTAAGGTGGAAGGACTGCCGGAAGCCTGCGTCCAAGTACAGTGGTAGAGTCTGTGGCTGTCGCGGTGCGGAGTCGTATACGCTAGCGAGGGCGCGGCAGCTGGGACAAAGGAGAACAATGAGAATAGACTGCGCACTATGTACGATTGTTGGGGTGGCCTCTATGCTGATGTCTCAAGAGGCGGGCGCTCTGCCGCTCGCCGACTACGCTGCTAATCCGCCCATCTCGTTCACCTACGGCGGGAAGTCTTCCGCCGAGCTGATGAAGACGTGGAAGGCGAAGCGCACGACGAAGAAGATCGACAAGTTCCGCACTCAGCGAACGGTTACCTATGTCGACCCGGCAACCAAGCTTGAGGTCAAGATTGTCTCCGTCGCCTACGGGGACTTCCCAACTGTCGAATGGACCGGCTACTTCAAGAACGCCGGCACCGCCGACACGCCTATTCTTGAGAGTATCAAGGCGATCGACACCCGCTTCGACCGAGGCAACGCAAGCGAGTTCATCTTGCATCATCAGAAGGGCACGTTCGTCAGGGCCGATGACTTCGAGCCACTGACTACAACCCTTGGCCCCGGCGCCAAGGCCGAGTTCGTACCGCCCGGCGGACGCTCGACCGGAGCCGTCTGGCCTTACTACAACCTGCAGTGGGGAGACGGCGGCGCGATCGTTGTCGTCGCATGGCCTGGCCAGTGGACCTCGAGCTTCGAGAGGGACTCCGGCACAGGTGTCGCGATCAAGGCCGGGCAGCAGTTCACACACATGAAGCTGCAGCCGGGTGAGGAGATCCGCACTCCGCTCATGGTAATCCAGTCCTACAAGGGCGACTGGATCGATGCGCAGAACACCTGGCGCAAGTGGATGCGTGCCTACAATGTGCCTCGCAAGGACGGCAAACTGCCTCCGCCGCACATGAGTCCCTGCAGCTCGCACCAGTTCGCCGAGATGATCAACGCGAACGAGGCGAACCAGAAGGAGTTCATAGACGGGTACATCCGCGAGGGACTCAAGCCGGACTACTGGTGGATGGATGCGGGCTGGTATCCCTGCGATGGCCAGTGGCCAAGGACCGGCACGTGGGAAGTGGATAAGACTCGCTTTCCCAACGGTCTGAGAGCGGTCAGCGACCATGCGCACTCCAAGGACGTCAAAATCATCGTATGGTTCGAGCCCGAGCGCGTGCACCCAGGCACCTGGCTGTATGAGAACCATCCCGAGTGGATGCTTGGCAAGCGCGGCGAGCAATCGCTGCTCAACCTCGGCAACAAAGACTGCCTGAACTGGCTGATCAACCGTGTGGATGGCCTGATCAAGAGCGAGGGCATCGATCTCTATCGGCAGGACTACAACATCGCCCCGCTTGCGAACTGGCAGTTCGAGGAGCTGGCCGACCGGCAGGGCTACACCGAGAACGCTTATGTGCAGGGCTACCTGGCATACTGGGATGCGCTCAGAGAGCGCAACGGCGGCATGCTGATCGACTCCTGCGCCTCGGGCGGACATCGTAACGATCTCGAGACGATGCGTCGCGCGATCCCGCTGCTGAGAAGCGACTACATCTTCGAGCCAATCGGCCAGCAGGGTCACACCTATGGCCTGGCTTACTGGCTGCCGTTCTTCAGCACCGGACTCAAGGCAACATCCGCCTACGATGCCCGCAGCACCATGCTGATGGGCGTCATCCCCTGCTGGGACGTCCGCGACCCGAACCTGGACTATGCGGGCTTGAGAAAGATCGTGGGACAGTGGCGGGAGTATGCTCCGAATTTCTACGGCGACTACTATCCGTTGACCCCCTACAGCCTCGACAAAGCCACGTGGATCGCTTGGCAGTTCGACAGGCCCTCCGAAGGCAAGGGCATGATCCAGGCGTTCAGGCGAGACGACAACCCGGACGCCACGATCACGCTCAAGCTCAGGGGGCTCGGGCCCAAGACCAAGTACACCGTGAAAGACATCGACACGGGCGAGACTGCCGTTTACTCTGGCAAGGAGCTTATGGAGACGGGCGTGGTAGTCAAGTCTGAGGCCAAACCGGCCGCGAAGATCATCGAGTACTCGAAGACCAAGTGACGAAAGAGCTCAGTTTACCGAACTGTCATTTCGAGCAGGGCGAGAAATCTGCTTTTGGGGGAGTCCAGAAGCATGCGGAAAAGCAGATTTCTCACTGCGTTCGAAATGACGGGTGAGCAAGGGCGAATCGACAACAAGTGACGAAGGAAGTGACTATGAACATCAAACTGGCACTGCCAATAACTCTTGGGATGGTTTCTATGCTAGTCTCTGCACAGGCGGGCGCTCTCCCGCTGGGGTCATATGCAAGTGACCCTCCGATCTCTTTCAACTATGGCGGCAAACCGTCCGCCGAGCTGCTGAAGACGTGGAAGATGAAGCGCGCGAGCAAGCAGATGAGCAAGGCTCGCACTCAGCAGACGATCACTTATGTTGACCCGGCGACGAAGCTCGAGGTCAAGATGGTCTCAGTTGCCTACGGCGACTCTCCAACCGTGGAGTGGACCGCCTACTTCAGGAACACCGGCAAGGCTGACACGCCGATCCTCTCGGACATCAAGGCGATCAACACCAGGTTTGAACTTGGCGAGACTCCTGAGCTTGTGATCCACCACAACAAGGGCACGTTTGTGACGCCTGAGGACTATGAGCCGCTGATCACGACCCTCAAGCCTGGCGCCAAGGCCGAGTTCACTCCGCCTGATGGGCGTCCTACGAGGCACGTGTGGCCTTACTACAATCTGCAGTACGGCGATGGCGGGGCGATCGTGGTCGTTGGATGGCCGGGACGGTGGACGGCAAGCTTCAAGAGAGACAGAGCCACCGGCCTATCGGTCACGGCAGGTCAGTACCTCACGAATATGAAGCTCAAGCCGGGCGAGAAGATCCGCACTCCGCTGATCGTGGTCCAGGAGTACAAGGGCACCTGGATCGACGCGCAGAATGCCTGGCGCAAGTGGATGGTGGCCTACAACGTGCCTCGGGTCAAGGGTGGCAAGCTTCCTCCACAGCAGATGACCCCCTGCAGCTCGCATCAGTTTGCCGAGATGATCAACGCGAACGAGGAGAACCAGAAGTTCTTCGTGGATCGCTATGTCGAAGAGGGGCTGAAGCCGGATTACTGGTGGATGGACGCGGGCTGGTATATCTGTGATGGCTCATGGTGGAAGACCGGCACCTGGGAAGTGGACCCCAAGCGATTTCCGAACGGCCTGCGCGCGATCAGCGACCACGCCCGAAAGAAAGGCGTCAGGACGCTAGTATGGTTTGAGCCCGAGCGCGTGCAGCCGGGGACGTGGCTTCACCAGAACCGCAAGCAGTGGCTGCTTCTCCCCAAGTCCGCGCAGGGCCTGATAAACGTTCACGATCCTAAGCCCGAGGAGCAAGGCCTGCTGAACCTCGGCGACCCCGAGGCGCTGAAGTGGGCTATCGATCACTTTGATGGCCTGCTCAAGAGCCAGGGGATCGACCTCTACCGGCAGGACTACAACGTGGACCCGTGGCCCTACTGGGTGGCGGGGGATACCGAGGATCGTCAGGGCTACACCGAGAACGCGTATGTCCAGGGGTATCTGGCCTATTGGGATGGTCTCAGGAAGCGCAACCCGGGGATGCTGATCGACTCCTGCTCCGGCGGCGGTCATCGCAACGATCTCGAGACGATGCGCCGCTCGGTGCCTCTGCTCAGAAGCGACTACATCTTCGAGCCGATAGGCCAGCAGGGACACAGCTATGGACTCGCGCAGTGGATTCCGTTCTTCGGGACCGGCGTCATGGCAACTGACGCTTACGGCGTCCGAAGCTGCATGTGCTCCGGCGCGATCCCCTGCTGGGATATGCGCAACAAGGACCTGGACTACGCCAGCCTGCGCAAGCTAGTCCCGCAGTGGCGCGAGTACTCCAAGAGCTACTACGGCGATTACTACCCGCTGACCGAGTACAACCGGGACAAGGCCAAGTGGATCGCCTGGCAGTACAACAGCCCCAAAGAAGGCAAAGGCATCGTTCAGGCGTTCCGCCGTGAGGAGAACCCGGACGCGTCAATCACCTTTAAGCTCATGGGGCTGAATGCCAAAGCTCGATACTCCGTAAGCGACATAGACACCGGTGAGGCTGCGGTCTACTCCGGACAGGAGCTGATGGAGAAGGGCCTTGTGGTCAAGGCCGACGCTCGCCCGGCGGCCAAAGTAATCCAGTACCAGAAGACGAGGTAGGATACTCGCGACAGTAGACAATTGCAGCTCTGTCAGCGATCCGCAGTTGTAGCAGGCGTCTCCGACGCCTTCAGGGGCGTCAGAGACGCCTGCTACAACCTCAATAGGGACTATGATTGGCAGAGCTGCATCTGGTATACTAGGTGAGCAGTAGACTCGCTACTGACAGTGCGCCGGGCGAGCCCGGCAAGGAGCCAAGATGAGAACAGGCATATGGCTAATGCCAGTAATTGGGTTGGCAAGCATGTTTTTTTCACCGAATGTGGACGCGCTACCACTTGCTCGCTACGCGGCTGATCCGCCTATCTCGTTCACCTACGGCGGGAGGTCGTCGGCTGAGTTGATGAAGACGTGGCAGGTGACGCGATCGAGCAAGAGGATCGGTGGAACCCGCAGGCAGCAGACTATCACCTACCTCGATCCAGCGACCAGGCTGGAAGTCAAGCTGGTCTCGGTCGCCTACAGCGACTTCCCGACCGTCGAGTGGACGGTCTATTTCAGGAACACTGGCAGCGAAGACACTCCCATTCTGGAAGACATCAAAGGCCTTGACGTGTACTGGCGGAAGACTGGAGCAGATGAGTTCGTCCTCCACCACAACAAGGGGAGCATCGTCACCGCCGAGGACTTCAGACCGCTGACCACGACTCTCACGCCTGGCAGTAAGACCAGTTTCGAGCCTCTGGGTGGGCGCGGGACTTGGGGCGAATGGCCCTACTACAACCTGGAGTTCGATGGCGGCGGCGCGATCGTTGCGATCGGGTGGCCCGGGTACTGGTCTGCGGACTTTGAAAGAGGCACCGATAACTTGATCCGCGTTCGAGCGGGTCAGAAGATCACTCATATGAAGCTCAGACCGGGCGAACAGGTACGCACGCCTCTGATGGTTGTCCAGGGTTACAATGCCGCGTCTCGCGCGGCTCCGGGGTCGCGCGAGCGCGACAAGGGCAACTGGATCGATGCGCAGAACGTCTGGCGTAAGTGGATGGTTGCCTATAACATCCCCCGAACCAAAGGCGGCAAGCTTCCCCCCGCGCAGTTCAACGCGTGCAGCTCGCACCAGTTCGCCGAGATGATCAACGCGAACGAGGAGAACCAGAAGCTCTTCGTCGATCGGTTTGCCGAAGAGAAGCTTGGCCTCGACTACTGGTGGATGGACGCCGGTTGGTATCCGTGCGATGGCAACTGGTACAAGACAGGCACTTGGGAAGTAGACAAGACACGCTTCCCCAACGGCCTGCGCGCCATCAGCGACCGCGCGCACGAGAAGGGTATCAAGACGATCGTGTGGTTTGAGCCCGAACGAGTGGCGGTCGACACCTGGCTCTACGACAATCATCCGGAGTGGCTTCTCCTCACCAAACCGGGCGAACAGGGGCTGCTGAACCTCGGCAACCCCGAAGCGCTGAACTGGTGCATCAATCACATCAATGGCCTCATCAAGAGCGAGGGTATCGACCTGTACCGGCAAGACTACAACATCGATCCCCTGCCTTACTGGCGGGCGAACGACGCCGAGGACCGGCAGGGCTATACCGAGAACGCCTACACCCAGGGCTACCTTGCTTATTGGGACGGCCTGAGGAAGGCGAACCCCGGCATGCTGATAGACAGCTGTTCCGGTGGCGGATGCCGCAATGACCTCGAAACAATGCGTCGCGCCGTGCCTCTCTTGCGGAGCGACTACATCTTCGAGCCTATCGGCCAGCAGGGGCACACCTACGGGCTATCGCTATGGCTCCCGTTCTTCGGCACGGGGATCAAGGCTACGGACCCCTACGATGTGCGCAGCACGATGTGCATGGGCTTCACGTCGGGCTGGGATGTCAGGGACACGAGCCTGCCATACGATTCCCTGCGCAAGTTGATCAGCCAGTGGCGGGAATACGCATGGCACTACTACGGCGATTTCTATCCGATAACCGACCACAATCTCGACAACAGCCGATGGATTGCCTGGCAATACAACTCTCCGAAGCAGGGCAAGGGTATCGTGCAAGCATTCCGAAGGGCAGGCTGTCCCGAAGCATCTCTGACCGTCAAGCTGAGGGGGCTGAGTCCAAAGGCAGAGTACGCTGTGCGCGACATCGATACAAATGAGGGCGGCACATTCACCGGCCGCGAACTCATGGACAAGGGCTTCACGATCGACTCCCAATCAAGCCCATCAGCCAAGGTCGTGGAGTACAAGAAGGCAAAGTAGCTATTGGGGGAGACCGCGTGATCTCCCCAACGTGAACAACCGGCCTGCGCCGGCAAGGAAAGTGACATGAAGATATTCTCTCTATTCTCGATTCTTGGAGTGGCATCTATGCTAGTATCGCAACCGGCAGGAGCTCTTCCGGTCGGATCGTACGCCGACGATCCTCCGATCTCGTTCACCTACGATGGGAAGTCGTCCACAGAGCTGATGAAGGCTTGGAATGCGACCCGCACAACGAAGCAGATCGGCAAGACCTGCACGCAGCAGACGATCACCTACGTTGACCCGGCGACTAAGCTCGAGGTCAAGCTGGTCTCGGTCGCTTACAGCGACTTCCCGACGGTCGAGTGGACAGCGTATTTCAAGAACACGGGCTCGGTCGATACGCCTATCCTCGAGAAGGTCAAGGCCCTCGACATCTTCGTCGAGCGCCAGCAGCCGGAGGAGTTTATCCTCCATCACCAGAAGGGCACGACGGTCCAAGCCGACGACTTCGCGCCATACACGAAGGTCTTGAACCGCGGGTCCAGGACTCACTTCGTTCCCGGCCGCGGCTGCTCAACTGGTGGACACTGGCCCTACTACAACCTGGAGTTTGATGGCGGCGGCGCGCTGATCGTCGTGGGCTGGCCGGGTTACTGGTCCTCCGACTTCAATAGAGGCACCGGCGGCACGTTGGCGATCAAGGCCGGTCAGGAGACGACCCATCTGAAGCTCAAGCCGGGCGAGCAGATCCGCACACCACTGATTGTTGTCCAGAACTACCAGGGCGACTGGATCGACGCGCAGAACACCTGGCGCAAGTGGATGGTGGCTTACAACATCCCGCGCGTTGAGGGCGGCAAGCTTCCGCCTCCGCAGTTCAACGCCTGCAGTTCGCACCAGTATGCGGAGATGATCAACGCGAACGAAGAAAACCAGAAGCTCTTCATCGACCGGTTCGTGGAAGAGAAGTTGGGACTCGACTACTGGTGGATGGACGCCGGATGGTATCCGTGCGACGGCAACTGGGGCAAGACCGGCAACTGGGAAGTCGATAGGACGCGGTTCCCCAACGGTCTGCGGGCGATCAGCGATCACGGCAGAAGCAAGGGCGTGCAGACCATCGTCTGGTTCGAGCCCGAGCGCGTGGCCCAAGGAACGTGGCTCTATGACAAGCACCCTGAGTGGATGCTCCTCACAAAGGGGGGCGGACAGGCGCTGCTCAATCTCGGGAATCCCGACTGCCTGAAGTGGGCAATCGATCACTTCAACGGACTGATCGACAGCGAAGGCATCGACTACTATCGCCAGGACTACAACGTCGACCCACTGGCGCACTGGCGGGACAATGATACGGAAGACCGGCAGGGCTGGACCGAGAACGCGTACGTGGTGGGCTATCTGGCCTACTGGGACGGCCTGCGGGCAGCACATCCTGGCATGCTCATCGATAGCTGCGCATCCGGCGGGCACCGCAATGACCTGGAGACTATGCGCCGCGCGGTGCCTCTCTTGAGGAGTGACTACATCTTCGAGCCCGTCGGCCAGCAGGCTCACACATATGGGCTGTCGTTCTGGCTGCCTTTCTTCGGGACTGGCATCAAGTCCACTGACCCATATGACATTCGCAGCACGATGTGCATGGGCTTCACGTCGGGATGGGATCTCAGGGACACGAACCTGCCATACGATCTACTGCGGAAACTGATCGGCCAGTGGAAGGAGTATGCCTGGAACTACTACGGCGACTTCTATCCCATGACCGAGTACAACTTGGACAATGTGAAGTGGATCGCCTGGCAGTATAACACGCCCAGCGAGGGCAAGGGAATGGTGCAGGCATTCCGCAGAGCCGGGTGCCCGGATGCGTCACTCACGGTTAAGCTAAGAGGTCTGACCCCTGGCACGAAGTATGCCGTGCGCGACATCGACTCGGGCGAAGGCGGAACCTACACGGACAAGGAGTTGATGGAAACAGGCTTCACGATCAACTCCCAGGCTGCCCCTGATGCCAAGGTGATCGAGTACACGAAGGCCAAGTAACTGCTGTCGTTTCGTGCGGCGCGGGTCAAGTCTTGCTCAGCAAGAACTCCCGCGCCGCTCTCAACACTTCTACCGGGTCTCCCGGAGCGGCAACCTCCAGGCAGATGATAGCGTCGTCGGGCAAGCGGTGCATCGCGGGTATCACAGCCTCCCAATTGACAGTCCCCTCGCCTGGAGGCAAGTGCAGGTCTCTATCCCCAAGGTTGTCGTTGACGTGGACCTCGATGATCAGGTCACGGAACTCCTCGAGGTAGGTTTCCGCCGGGACCCCGTCGCGCTTGCGGCTGCGGTTGGCGTGGCCGGTGTCGATGCAGATGCCAATACCGGCTCCAAGGGGATCGGGGGACAAGAGCTCGACGGCGCGTCTCATCATCTTGATGCCGGTCCGCCCACTGTTCTCCAGGGCAAGCCAGAGTCCGACGTCTTGAGCGACCTTTCCGATGTCACGGAGTTCTTGCGAAGATGGAGGGAGTTCCTCTCCTTCCAATCCAAGCGTTCCGGGATGAACGACGAGAATACTCGCGCCGACACGAGCGGCAATCTCGATCTCCTTACGCAACCTATCCGCGGACCAGTTGACGATGCTGGTGTGCGCGGTGACTATATTGACACCGTAACAGGCCCGCTCGATGGATTGGATCACGTGCTCGCTGTAGAAACCACTGCCTGAACGGCTGAGCCAGGTTTCTACTCCGAACCGGGCATCGGTGATGATTTTGATACGGTCAGCAGGGGTCAAGGACTGGTCGCGCGGCGCCCATCGACGGTCGGGGTCGTTGAAGATCGAGATGGAAGCGCTGATCCTGCCGGCGATGTCTAGCATCCTACACTCTCACCAAGCCGTCATAACCCGCGAATCTCTCTCGCATTGCCGGCAGCCACTCGTCACCGAGCACGAGGAGGGCTGTTGACAGGGCGTCGCAGTCGGTGGGAGAGGGCCCCCAGACGGCAGCTAGCTTGGCCCCCTCACCCCGGCCCTCTCCCGCGAGGGGAGAGGGGGACATAACTGGCTGCCCCGTGCGGGGGTCGATCATGTGGCCGTATGTCTGGCCATCAACTGTGAACGAGCGTCCGTGTGGCGCGGAGACGGAGAGGGCAGAGTTGCATAGATCGTGGGTTGCGCCCTCACCCCCGGGAGAGGGGGCGCGTAAGGCGACAGACCAGTCGTCGTGGTCGAGCGAAGAGCCTATGGCGTAGACGGTGCTTGTGCCGCCGTGAAGGAGGGCGCAGGTGACGCCGTTGGCCCTGACGATGCCAGCCGCCTGCTCGATGGCGTAGCCTTTGCCGATCGCGCCGAGGTCGATCCCGATACCCGGCCTGTCGAAACTGACGGTCAGGTCGTTCTCATCAAGCGTCACGTGCTGCATGCCCGTGATCTCGCACGCCTTGGCAAGCTCGCCTGGGTCCGGCACCTTGCCCCCTCCGTCGGTGAACCCCCACGCCCGCATCAGTGGCGCGATGGTGATGTCGAATGCTCCCCCGGTGGCCTGCCAAATCTCCTGCGCCCGCTTGAGCAGCTCGAAGAGGCCTGGCTCGACCTTGACCGGCGCTTTCGCGGCGTGTGCGTTGATCCAGCTAATGTCGCTGTCCGGTCTGAAGCGGCTCAGTTGCTTGTCCAGCCGCTCGATCTCCTCGATCGCTTCCTCCCCCGCGGCCCGGAGGCGAACAGGATCGTCGCCATCCAGCACCAGCTCGAAGCGGGTGGCCATGGCGTATGTGGCAAGTTTGGTCGGTTCCCGTTCAGCCAAGGACATCACCTGAACCGTTGGGCGGACCCAAGTCTGGCGCGAAGTGCTTTGTGAGGGAGCCAAGGTAGTCGCTGCCTGGGCAGTACTCTAGGCCATCCCCGAGTGCTTTCCGCGCTTCGCCTTCTCGCCCCAGCTTGCGCAGTGCCTCAACCTTGCAGTTGAACAATGCCTCGGCAACATTCGTATGCACCTCCGGACGATTCATGTAGTAGCCCAGGCACAGAGGCAGCACAAGAAGGCCTGTCTCCGCCGCTTCCAGTGCCTCTTCGTGCCGTCCCAGATAGCCCAGGGCATCGGCCTTGCCGGCCCACGCCTCCGCCAGCTTCCACTCCACTGCAATAGCCCGCTCGTAGTACCGCAGGGCTTCTCTCAGCGCGATCGGCAGTTCCATCTCAAGCTCTTCGCAGTCCCAAAGGTACAGCTCTCCAAGGTCAATCAGCGCCTGCGTGTGACGGGGGTTGATCTCCAGCGCACGCAGAAGATGCTGCTCGGCCTCCTTGTAGCGCTCATCTTCCACCAAGTCGAACGCCCGGTTGTAGTGGAAGTCGGCTGCTTCCTCGATACTCATCGCGCTCTCCAGGCAGCACAACGGGCGGCACGATGATCGTACCGCCCGTGGTTCTTCACTGAGGGTTTCGGGACAGGGTGTCCCGAAACAACGCTTGAGTAGGACCTAAACAAGCTTGTACTTGTCCGGGTCGAAGACCATCATCTTGCTCTCGCGGTAGGACTGCTCCGCAAGCGAGACCATCGTCTGAACCCTCAAGCCGAGGTCGATGCCGCAGTTGGGCTCCTTGCCCTCACGGATCGCGCTAAGCCAGTTCCGCTCGTGCTCCCCGACGTCTTCGCCCGGGCCGACTACCGGCACGTCTTCCTCGTCGATCTCATCGGCGAATGGACGCTCCGGCCTGATCTGGACCTTGCCGCCGCCGAAGTACATAGTAGCTTTCTGGCCGCGGATCATGTCCGGAATCCCCTGCTCATTGACGGTCGAACCCAGGAGATAGATCATCATTCCGTTCGGGAACTCGACGGTGAGCATCGTGGCGTCTGCCACATCTCGCAGTTCCCCGTTGCCCTTGTCTGTGTCACAGATGTTGGCGCCGACGCACGCGACCCTCTTGGGGAAGTCCATCGTGGCCATAGCAATCATCAGCGGGTGCAGGCGATGGGGCCACAGATCGCCGATAATGCCCGTTCCATAGTCCCAATACTTGCGCCATCGGAAGTAGCGCTCGGGGCTGAACGGCCGCTTCGGGGCGTTCCCAAGCCACATCTTCCAGTCGCAGTTGGACTCGGTCATATCGGAATCGATGCCGTAGTTCCACTCGCCGCTCGGGTTGTTCCGGCAATAGCTGCCCTGGGCACAGATCACTTTGCCGATCTTGCCGTCTCTGATGACCTGGCCTGCAGTGTGCCATTTGGCGTCCGAGCAGCCCTGTGAGCCAACCTGCACAACCTTCTTGGTCCGCTTGGCTGTCTGCCACATCTTGATCGCTTCGTCGAGAGTGTGCGTCATCGGCTTCTCAACGTAAACGTGCTTGCCGGCCTCCATCGCCGCCACCGAGATCGGCCCATGCCAGTGATCAGGCGTGGCGATCACAAC
Organism: uncultured bacterium; assembly: GCA_964523735.1. Classification (GTDB taxonomy): domain Bacteria; phylum Armatimonadota; class UBA5829; order UBA5829; family UBA5829; genus CAZFYZ01. The sequence continues at coordinate 14,031 of CAZFYZ010000083.1, forward strand.
CGCGTCGATGTCGTTGTTCTCCAGCAGCTTACGGTAGTCGGAGAACACCATGTTGTCGGGACAGCCGGCTCTCCTCTGCGCGCCCCTACGACGATTCTCCCAGACATCACAGACCGCCGCACAGGCTATGTTGCGCTTGGCCTCTTCCTCTTTGAACCCGTGCAGATGGCCGCCGCCCATGCCGCCGACGCCGATAAACCCGATGTTGATCCTGTCGTTGGCGCCAATGACTCTTGGCGAGGGAGCCGCCCACAGTCTCTCAGATGCCAGACTGCCTGCCGCGACAGCCGCGGCCGTGACTCCCGCCGCCTTTATGAACTCGCGGCGGGACATGCCCTTGTCATCACGTATTTCCTTCAACTTGTTTCCTCCTCGACGGGGTAGGTGCCCTGTACTAGCTCCCTCGACAGCCGGGCACCTACAGCTCAAACCACTCTTTCTGATAGGCCAGCCTGCCACCGGCCATAACAGCTTCATTTGCCTTGATGGCGGACACTGCCGCCTGATAGCCTTCGACTGCTCCACACGCGGGCTTTGATCCCTCTCGAATGCACGCGCCGAAGCCTTCGAGTGCGCAATACAAGGGCTCCTTCGTCGGCGCCACAGCGCCTTCCTTGCCGGGTTCTTTGCCTTCAGCGAGAATCTTGGTGGCATCCACGATCATGCAGATGCCGGTCTCCTCGAAACAAACTTCTTTCTTGGCGTAGACTTCCCAGCCCAGCAGTGGCGAATCGGCCTCCTTGATCATCCAGCCGTGATTTTCGCGCAGGGCCAGGCTGGAATCGCTTCCCTGAAAAGCGGTGTAGTCGCCCGCGAATGAGCTTGCCATAGTGGAGGTGAAGACCATGCGGATGTTGTTGGGGTATTCAATGACGCACTGCACCGTATCTGGCAGTTCCCTGCCATCGTCCCACGCCATTGTCGAACCGAAGCCCGTGACCGCGACGGGCAGCGCATTGAGATACCAGTTCGCGTGGTCGATCGCGTGGATGCCGGTCTCGCCCAGAATGCCGGCTGATGTGGCCTTGTAGAGTCTCCAGTTCAGCTCCTGCTCTCGGCTCTCGTCCGGCGCCATCCTTCGGCCCTGCTGCCTCTTGTTGGACTGAGAGTAGACCGATGCCGTCGTGCCAAGCGCGCCTGTGCGGACGAACTTCTCCACGTGCTTGTAGAGCAAGTTCGAGCGGCCCTGCTGGCCGACTTGGAAGATCTTGCCCGAACCCTTGCCCGCAAGCGCGATTGCCTTCGCTTCATCAACTGTGACGGCGAGTGGCGCTTCGCAGTAGACGTGCTTGCCCGCTGCTATCGCGTCCAAGACGATCTGCTTGTGCAGGTGGGATGGCGTCGCGATCACGACCGCTTCGATGTCTTTGGAGTCCAGAAGCTTCTTGTGGTCATCGAACGTGGCTGCGTCGGGCGCGGACTTCTTGGCGCGGGTGACGAATGCCCCATAGGTGTCACAGATGCCCGCGACGCTAACGCTCGGCATCTTGGAGAGCGTCATCACGATCTGTCTGCCCCAGGCTCCGAGGCCGATCACGCCAACTTTGACCGCCGGCCCAGCGGGCGTTGTCACGGCAGCTTCTTCCGCCTTCAGAAGGTCCTGCGCAGTGAACAGCAGAACGGCACTCGCCGCCGCCCCCTTGAGGAAATCACGTCTATCGATTCCGTTGTTGCTCAATCTCTCGCTCCTTGGAAGTGGAAAGTGGAGAGTGGAAAGCTGAGACCGGGATGCTTCGGGATGCCTCGTCCCGAAGCATCCCTGGGTCTCCTTCTCTACTCTCCACTCTCCACTTTCGGCTTTCCACCAGATCTAGAATTCCGGCGGCAGCTCCTTCATTTCTGCATAGCTGAACACCGGCCCATCTGTACAGACGAATTTGCTGCCGATATTGCACCTGCCACATTTGCCAATTCCGCACTTCATTTTCATCTCGAGCGTGGTGTAGATCTGCTCATTGGTGAACCCAAGCTCGGCGAAAACCGGCAGGATGAATTTGATCATGATCGGCGGCCCGCAGGTGATCGCGATGGTGTTCTCGGCCTTGGGCGCGATCTCCTTGAGGTAACCCGGCACGTGACCGACGTGGTCTTTCCAGTCGTCATCTCCCTGGTCGACGGTGAGGAAGAGCTTGCCGCGGGTGTTCCAGTCCTCATACTCATACTTGAAGCACAGGTCGCCCGGCGTGCGCGCGCCGTAGATCGTGACGATCTCGCCGTAGTCCTGCCGATTGTCCAGGCAGAAGTTCAGCAGCGACCGCATCGGGGCCATCCCGATCCCGCCGCCGGCGAAGACCAGGTTCTTGCCCTTCCACTGCTCGTAGGGGAACTTGTTCCCCAGCGGAGCGCGGATGCCGAAGGGGTTCATGAATGCAATCTGCGCGCCCGCCT
>CAZFYZ010000084.1:0-16297 GCA_964523735.1 uncultured bacterium
CTCCTTCAGCAGCTCGTTACGCTGCTCAAGCACCCGCCTGAATCTGCCAAGAGAGTATACATACTGCGGGCTGGTCTGCGATATCTCTAGGTTAAGGAACCTCCTTCTCAGAGAGGGCTCCCCCCTCACCATATCGATATCCAGACTGCTGAACACGACGGCGTTGAGCTGTCCTACCAGATCGCCTATTTTTGGATGCTTTACCTTGTCTATCTTAACGGACTTCTTCTCCGTCTTGGAGATCACGATCTCAACCGAGACTTCGTTCCTGGCCGATCTGTCTACATCCGCGCAAGCTCGGGCAAAGCTGGTTCCTATCCTGATCGTATCCGCATCTCGGTTCGTCCTGTGCGACTTGCTCGTCGCCAGCATGTATACAGCCTCAATCACAGCGCTCTTGCCCTGCGCGTTAGGCCCAATAAGCACGTTTACCCCATCGGACGGATGGAGTTCCAGGCTTTCATAATTCCGGAAGTCTGTCAGGCTGAGAGTATCTATCCTCATGAGAACACTTTATTATATAGGATATGGTAATAGTAGTTGTAGGGGCTGTGGATTCTGTGGAATAAGGGGATTCCCCCGCAGGGCTTGAGATCAGACTCAGGTGTTAATAACGGCTGAAGTGGGTACACACTTAGCTTGGTAGCATCAACAGCAGACCCTTCTTATCTACAGGCGCGCTATCCACAGTCCGCGTCCACCGCTATTGCACAGCTTTCTCCAATGCCCCATCCACAGCTTATCACGACCTGGGACAGTGGCTTTCCAGTCTTTGCGGGCAAGGGGTCCGGCGTAGGTGAGCGGATCGGGTCGAGGTCAGGACGCGGAGAGGGATATAAGCTAGCCCGCGTTGCGAAGGCGGCGGGCAAGCTCTTCCACAACCGCAGCGAACGCGCGATCAGTGGCCAGTTTTGCCGCCACGCACTTGCACGCATGAAGAACGGTCGTGTGGTCTCTTCCACCGAACGACTTTCCGATCGCTGGCAGTGAGTAGTCAGTCAACTGCCGCAGGAGATACATCGCCACCTGCCGCGCGATCACTAGATCCTTGCTCCGGCAGGCGCTCTTCATATCAGCAAGCTCGATGCTGAACCGCTTGGCGACCTCGGCCTGAACTTTGTTCGGGTCGATGACGGGGTCAGATTCTTTGGTGAAGTACTCGCCAAGCACTTCCTCTGCCAGCGTGGGCGTGACGGAAGTCCGCATCAGGGAGGAATAAGCATGGAGCTTGATGAGCGCCCCCTCGATCTGGCGTATGTTCGTGGTGATGAGCTTAGCGATGTAGAGTATCACCTCATTGGGCAGCGCCATGTTCTCGCAATCAGCCTTGCTCTGGATTATGGCCATGCGCGTTTCCAGGTCCGGCGCGGCGATGTCGGCCACGAGTCCGCACTCAAAACGCGAGAGAAGTCTTCGGTCCAGCTCAAGCTCTTTCGGCGCACGATCGCTGGTCAGCACGATCTGCTTGCCCATATCGTAGATCGCGTTGTAGGTGTGGAAGAACTCTTCCTCGGTGCGTTCCTTGCCCGCCAGAAACTGGATATCGTCCACCAGCCACACATCCACATTGCGGTACTTCCGCCTGAACTCGGCGGTTCGATGCTCGCGCAGGGAAGTGATGTAGTGATAGGTGAACGTCTCGCCGGAGACATATATGACGCGCTTGCCTGTGTGATTCTCGAGCACGTAATGCCCGATCGCCTGCATCAGATGGGTTTTGCCAAGCCCCGCACCGCCGTAGACAAACAGAGGATTATAGGTCTTACCGGGGGTTTCCGCCACCGACATCGCGCAGGCATGCGCAAGCCTGTTATTCGTGCCGACTACAAAGTTGTCGAAGATGTAGCGGCTATTCAGTGGCTGCGAGATCGGCTCCTCGTCGGCCTTTGTCTCTCGAGGCTTCTTGGGGAGCTTCTCGGTCATCAGGACCGGCTCGCTCTCTTCCACAAGCTCGATTCTGACCGTCACCGGCACGCCAAGCCGGAGCTCCAGAGTTTCGTTGATGGTTGAGAGGCAGTTCGCCTCAACCCAGTGCTTGCCGAACTTGCTCGGGGTGCCGATGCGGACGATTCCGTCCTCCAGAGCGAGCGGCCGCAGGTTGCGGATCCAGCTCTCGAGTGAGGGCTTGTTGACCTGATCGGCCAGGCTCTGGAGCACGTAATCCCACGCGCTCTCGAGTGCCCGATAGGCATCATCCTGTCCTAGCTGTAACTGCCCGTCAGACAAACCGATCCACCGTCCGAGGTATTGAGAAACTGAGGTAGGTGAAGATTATAACACCTGACCGGTAGCCCATCAACACCCGGTCAAGAGGGGTGTCCAATAATTACCCAGCATTTTTGCCGGCCCTAATCCAGTGTTAGCTGCAGCCCCTCCGCCACAGGGCAGGCGGGCCTATTCCTGAACAACCGGCGCTGAGCATCGTCGGTTAGGCCGCTGACAGTGAGTACAGAACCGGAGGATGCCCCTGAGACGGTCAGCCTCACGATATTCCCGTCCACCCGCGCGAAATCAACTCGGCCAGGGCTCAACGAATAACTGGAGATGTTGGATGCCGCCGCCGCGTCCAGCCTCTTGCTGAACACCAGCGTGATCGTGTCTTGCTCGAACGTCCACTTGACTAGTTCCGGCGCGACGGTGTAGCTGGAGTCCCCCAGCTGATACTCATAACACAAGAGCAAGCCGAACCCCGCCTTCTTTGCCGCGTCCTGCGCATCGGTTATCCACTGTGCGGTCCGGCGGCAGCCTTCCGCGGACCCAATGTCCGACTCGAGCACGATGGGCAGCGATGGCGCCGCCTCATGTATGGCGTCGAACAGAGGCTTGTAGCGCCCCGGGTAATCAGACGGTAGCTCCGGCTTGCTCCAGTCCGGCTGCGCGGTCCGAATGACGTGCGAGTCCGGCTTCACCCGTCGCACTATCGCGGCCGCATCGACTCCCTGCCACTCGCGGAGCTTGGCGAGCGGCTCGGGCGCGTCCAGCCCCGGGCACCAGGTAGCCACCTTCACGTTCGGAAACTTCTCCCTGATCCCGCCTTTGCCGTTGACGATCTCGTCCAGCCAGTCGACAACCGTCGAGACCCTGAAGCCCACCCACTTCTCATAGAGCGCGGTGTCCGTCTTCCAGAAATGCGCCGTGTCCTTGTCTTCGAAACCGGGCAGACCCGCAGTCTCGGTCGACCCCCAGCGGAAGAATGCCGCCGCGCATGCATCGCACAGGCAGCCGTAGTCCCGGCTCTCCGGACCGGCATAGGCGGGGAAAGCGCACTCGGTGAGGTCGATGCCGGTGAACTGGTTGGCGGTCAGCGCCTCGACGATCTGCTTCTTCTTCCACTCGCGGTAGGCGGGGTTATTTGGACAGAGGTAGGTGAACGTGTTGCCCGGCATTGCGGCTTGGACCGCCGAACTGCCGGAAGCGGGCTGGTCAGCCTGCATACGCCGGGGGTCGCCCTGAGGCAGTCGAAGAACCATTCGCCACGCCTCCCAGCCTTCGGGCAGTCCGGCGGTCGTCGTGGTCCCGTTCAGGCTGCTCACGAGCCAGACCTTGATGCCGGCATCGCGAAAGCCCTTGACAAGCGCGGGGTCCAAAGCGGATTCGACAGAGGCACACAGATGGACCTCGTCATACTCATTCGCCTTGATCTCTTCGACAATACTCTCAGCCGAGCGATCATGGTAATAGGCGAACCTGGGGTCCACCATTACTGCCCCGCCCCCAAAGCAGGCGGCATGGCAGCAAGCCATCAGCACCAAAACTACCAGTGCCTTCGCCATAAGTGTTTCCCCGAAGCGAGTATACCACAAATCCCGCACGCGAGCGCGTCGAAGGACACCAAAGAGGATAGAAACAAATCTGCTGGACGATCATGGGAGATATTGTCGCAGCCAACGAGAATTGGCCCTTGACAAGGCCGAGATTGGGGGATACACTGCACTATGGGTGAGGTTTGTCCCGGACTTCTGCCGGGGCAATTCTCAGCTGCGATGCCGGAGGATCTGCCATTCCTGAGACAGACCTGACTGGCAATACCTAGTTGTGCGCAGGACCCTCGAACACCTGACCTATGGCCGGACGTCCTGGATCCTGTGGGAAGGAGGAAAGGATGAGACTATCAACACTAGTGTCGGTAGTGCTGGTGCTGTGCCTGGTGATCGCCTCAGGATCTGCAATGGCTGGCAATGCCTATGGCACGTACAAGCACAATACCGATACAACCGGCACGGATCCGATCGCAGACAGCTGGACCTGCGATACGAACTACGATTCGACCAACGGAGTCGCCACAGTCGAGTTCACCATAGACAACATGGCTGAGCTCTTGGCCACCCCGGGGCTCTTCACCGCCAGTTGGAGCAACATTGTCATCGACGCGGAGCAGGAGATCGTGATCGACAGCCTTGTGATGGGCCTTGATGGCGATCCCGCTATCAACCTGAATTTCGCCGTCTCCGGCGGAATCAGTGGTGCAACGTTCCACATACTGTCGGCCGCTCTTGCTTTTCCCACGCTGACGGATTCCGTGGGCATAGCTAGTGGTGGTGTAACAGTCACCGACTACTTGCTCACGAGAGATGGCGCAACAGCCACCGGCTTGTTCGGCGGGAAGTTCTATGAGGCCAGGTACAACACCTCCAGCATTTACGGTGATCTGGCAAGCGGCCCGGTTGTCATTCCTGCTGGCGGCGGCACTCAGACCGCTTCAGAGGACGGTCCGTTACTGAACCTCGGAAATGTATCAAGCATGCAGTCCGAGTTCTTCTTCAGCGTTACAGCCAAAGACCAGGTAAGCGGAACCAGCAGCTACGCCATAGCTGGAACGGAGGTTCCGGAGCCTGCCAGCATGTTGGCAGTGGTCACAGGGCTAGTAGGCCTGATGGGGGTTATTCGCAAGCGGAAGTAGTTGCCGTCCAGCGACATATTGACTATGCAGGCGCCTCCGCGAACTACTTAGCGGAGGCGCATTTTTGTCTTCTGGGGAGCTCTGCCCTGACCAGTCCCCGGCACACCGCAATGCACAAGTCTTGTAATGACTGCGAGGGAAGGCCGGCAGGGAGCTTCAGAAGTAGGGGCCGACAGCCCTCCAGAGGCGGCAGCGAACAATGGCCAGGCTCAGGAGTCCTGCTGCCCGTTCGCTGACTGTGTTGCTCCTGAAAGCAGCCTCCTAAGCCAGAACGGTGTGATGAGGGTGGTCACAAAGACTACGAAGACGAGTCCGCCGTAGAGGTCTGCGGGCAAGATTGCTTCCCTCAGACCTATACTTGCGAATATGAGCCCCACTTCGCCGCGAGGTACCATCCCGACACCGACTGCCAGCTTGGAGACGTTCCTGGCGACCACTCCGAGTCCCGCCAGTAGCTTGCCGCCGATCGCGAGGACCAACAGGACCAGCGTTATGAGCAATGCGCCTCTGTGAGTCGGGTCGGCAGGGTTCATGTCCTTCAGGTTGACCTGCAGTCCCACCAGAACAAAGAAGACAGGGACGAAGATGTCCGTCAAAGGCTTGATCTGTTTCTGAATCCTCACGCGGTCATCGGTGGTTGCCAGTACGAGCCCTGCGGCGAACGCGCCAATGATCTCAGCCAGCCCCATCTCCTCCGCTCCGTAGGCAAGCACAAGGCAGAAGAGAAACGCCAGTGAGACGAGCACGCCTCGTGTCTTGAGCCTCTGGGCAACGGAGATGAGTTTCGGCGCGAAGCGGATACCGACCCAGATCGCGACCACGAGAAAGATGAGTGCAAGCGAGACGTCTCTGAGCAATGCGTAGGCATTGGCCTGGCCGCTGGAGGTTATCTGCAGGACTAACGACAGCAGCAGGAGGCCGAGGATATCGTCTATAACGGCTGCCCCAAGGATAATGTTGGCCTCCTTTGAGGCCATCCTGCCGATGTCCATCAGAACTCTGGTGGTGATGCCGATGCTTGTGGCTGTGAGGGTTGCGCCGAGGAAGAGTGCTATGCGGTGGTCCCCGCGAAATGCGTAAACCGCGGCGAAGCCCGTAGCCAAAGGCAGCACGACACCCAGGATCGCGACCAGCGCTGCGGAACGGCCGACTTTGGCGAACTCGTCCAACTCGCTCTCGAGGCCTACTTCGAAGAGAAGAAGCACGATGCCGATAGCTCCGACAAAGACTATTGCGGGATCAAGTGCGGCACCACGAAGAGCGGTCGTGCCGAGAACGACGCCGGCGAGCAGTTCGCCCAAGACTGCAGGCTGTTTGAAGTACTCGGCGATCTCGCCGCCTATTTTGGCCGCGGCAATGATCAGTATCAGGTATAGCAGCGTGTGCGTCGTTTCCACGGATAGTCCCTTCGCTGAACGTGGCGTAGGTTCCTTGTTCGGTACGTGCCGACGCCCGGGGCAGTTCCGCCCCGGGCGTCTCTCTGTCTCCCCTTTTCTCACCCCTGCAGGGCCGCGGCTTTGCCGCCAAGCCCGGTGCAAGACTCAGATCTCGGGACAGGGTGTCGCGAGACAACGAAAGCTCAAGTTTCGGGACAAGGTGTCCCGAAACAACCTTTGGATCGGGGTCCTTCTCCTGTTTATGTCCTCTGTCTAGGCCGCCTTGCGCAACTGTCGGTCGTCGCCGGTGATCTCCTCGATGGTTGAGCCCATGTCCTCGGCGGCGATGCGAAGCATGTCGCGGGCGGTGATTGCGTCCGCGGGGTATTTGGCGATGCCGGCCTTAGCTCTTGGCGAGAGGACGCGGCCTTTGTGGCCGGAGTCGATCTGGACGTTCGCGATGGTATCGGACATCCTATCCGCCACTACCCCCGCATGGCTGGCTGTATGCGGCAGGATCAGCGCGAAACATGTCTGGCCAAGCCTGGCCACCACGTCCATCTTCCTGACGTTGGAGCGCATGCTTTGGGCCACGGTGTAGAGCACATCGTCCATGCGGACCATCCTCACGTAATTGTCGATCTCCTCCGGCATGCAGACATCGATCAGGACCAGCGCTACTTTGTGCCGGTCACGATAAGCCCGGCTGAGTTCCTCATCAAGGCGCTCGGTGAGGTACTGTCGGTTATAGACGCCGGTTGTGCTGTCCATGACGGTCTCCGACCCGGAGGAAGACTCGCCCTCCCACGCCCGCTTCGAGACCAGGGTCCGCTGCATCTGAGTGTCTCGGATCTCGTCAGTAATAAGGATCTTCCTAAGCTTCTTGGTGCCGTTTCTGAGGATATGGGATACATAATTGCAGCTTATGGAGAGCTGGTGCGCGATCTCAGTCTGGTTGAGGCCCTTGTAGTAGTGCGCGGCGATCACATCCTGCTCGATGTCCTTGAGGCGCTGAAGCGCGGTCTCGAGCACGATCTTGTCCTCCACCGGCAGTTGGAATGAGACGACTTTCTGGTCCTTTATCTTCTCGGAGTCCCGGGTGTTGGAGTTGTCGTCGCGGTCGCCGTCCAGCGAGCTGACCTTGAAGACCTCGCGCGTCGTAAGGAGTTCCCGGACGGTGGCCTCGGGCATCTGCATGCATTCTGCGATCTCTTTGTCCGTCGGAGTGCGGTTGAACTGCTGGTTCAGGGACTCGATCACCTTGGTCATCCGCTGATTGAGTTCCTGGAGCCAGGCAGGCTCCTTGATAATCTTACCCTTGTCGCGCAGGTAGTGCTTGATCTCGCCGATGATGAAGTGAGTCGCATAGGTCGAGAACTTCACTCCCATGTTGACGTCGTACTTGTCAACGGAGCGGATAAGGCCGATGTAACCCTCCTGAACGAGGTCTTCGAGGGGCTCGCACGCTCCCAGGAAGCGGCGGCCGATGCTCTCGACCAGGTTAGCGTATTGCAGCACGACTTCGTCTCTGATCTTGGGGTCGTGCTCTTCCATGTATAGAGCCAGGCGATCCTGGATTTCTTCCTCAGTTAGCTTCCGCGTAATACCAACCCGCATTCGCTTCCTCTCAAAAAACGGTAGTCGATGGGTGATCGCGGATAGCGGATAGCCACGTGCCATCCGCCATCCGCCATCTGCTATAGGCGTCTAACTTACAGCGCTGATCAGCTTGAAGATCGGCGCCATGATCGAAACGGCGATGAAGCCGACCATGCCACCCATCACGACGATCAAGCAGGGCTCAATCATCGACGTGAGCGCCTTGACAGCGTTCTCGACTTCCATGTCGTAGAAGTCCGAGACCTTAGTGAGCATGTCCGAGAGCCGACCGGTCTCTTCTCCGACGTCGATCATGTGCGTGACCATTCCAGGGAAAAGCCCGCTCTGCTGCAGCGGCACGCTGATCTTCTGGCCTTCGCGTATTGCGTTGCGCGCATTCTCGACAGCATGGGCGATGACCCTGTTACCGGAAGTTTCTCCAACGATCTCAAGGGATCTCATCATCGGAACGCCCGAGTGGATCAGGGTGCCGAAGGTGCGGGAGAACCTGGAGATGGCCATCTTCAGGACCAGCTCGCCCACCACCGGAATCTTGAGCTTGAGGTTGTCGACCTGGTAGGCGCCCTTGTCAGTCTTCTTATAGGCTTTGAAGGCGAAGAAACCGCCGACGCCCATGAGCAAGCCGAGCCACCAGTAGTGCTGCGCGGCAGCGCTTATGCCGAACAGAAGCTTGGTCGTTGGCGGCAGTTCGACGTTCATCGAGTCAAAGAGTTCCTTGAACTTGGGCAAAACGAAGAGCAGGAGCGCGACGACCATTAGAAGGGCAAAGACCAGAACGAGGACAGGGTAGATCATCGCGGAGACGATCTTTCCGCGCACTTCCTGTTCGGTCTCGAGGAATCCCGCGAGTCGGTCGAGAATCTTGTCCAGGATACCGCCGGTTTCGGCAGCCTTGACCATGTTCACGTAGAGCCGCGAGAACACCCCTGGGTGTTTGCTGAAGGCATCGGTGAGGCTGATTCCCCCCTTGACGTCCTTCTTGCACAGCCCGATAACGGGTTTCAGGGCCGGGTCCTTGGTCTGCGACTCAAGGATGTCCAGGCACCGGACGATGGCAACGCCGGCGTCGATCATCGTGGCGAACTGCCGGCTGAAAATGACCATGTTCTTGAGCTTGACCCTCTTGGCGGACACGGCCGGCGTCGACGTCTTACCGGCGCGTGCCTTCTGTTCCGAGACTGACATGACGTGCAGCTTCTGCTCGTGCAGCCTGGCCAGCACGATGCTTTCGCTATCCGCCTCTGTCTTGCCCTTTATCTGTTTGCCACTAAGATCAATGGCTGTGTATGCGAACGTAGGCATGCGCTCTATCCTCCCTGCAGGAATCTCTGGAAGTTCTCTCTGTCGATGGTGCGTGCCATAGCCTCTTCAAGGCAGACTGTGCCGTTACGATGCATATCTGCCAGGACCTTATCCATGGTCTGCATTCCGTATTGTCCGCCTGTCTCGAGTGCGCTGTAGATCTGGTGAGTCTTACCTTCTCGAATCAGGTTACGGATGGCGGCTGTTGCGACGAGTATTTCGATGGCGGCCACTCTACCGCCGCCCATTCTAGGCAGAAGCTGTTGGGCGATGACAGCTTCGAGCGTATTGGAGAGCTGGACTCGGATCTGTTCCTGCTGATGTGGCGGGAATACATCAACGACCCTGTCGATGGTCTGCGGCGCATTGCGCGTGTGCAGCGTGCCAAAGACGAGGTGGCCGGTCTCAGAGAGTGTAAGCGCGGCCTGAATGGTTTCGAGGTCACGCATCTCACCGATCAGCACCACATCCGGGTCCTCGCGCAAGACGGCCCTCAAAGCGTTGTTGAATGAGTCCGTATCTGTCTTGAGCTCCCTCTGATTGATCATCGCCCTCTTGTGCCGATGCAGATACTCTATCGGGTCCTCCATCGTCATAATGTGGACAGGCCGCTCGGCGTTAATGGAGTCGATCATACACGCGATGGATGTGGACTTGCCGCTGCCTGTTGGGCCAGTGACTAGGATCAGCCCACTGTGTTTGCGGCTCAGCTCTCGCAGGATAGGAGGCAGTCCAAGCTGCTCGTATGTGGGGATGCGATCGGGAATGGAGCGGAACGCTGCCCCCACGCTGCCACGCTGCTTGTAGACGTTCACACGGAACCTGCCAACGCCCTTGACCCCGTAGGAGAAGTCCAGCTCACGGACCTGCTCAAAGTGCTGCATCTGCTCATTGGTGAGGATGTCATAGATGAGCCTCTGTGTCTCGTTCGGCGAGAGCGGCAGGTAACCCAGATGGACGAGCGAGCCGTCAACACGCACTACCGGCGGAAGCCCCACTGTCAGGTGCAGGTCGGACGATCCGCGCTCGCATCCCTCACGAAGCAGATCATCCAGGTGTGCTTCCTCCGTCGGCAGCGCCGACATGTCCACCACATAGTCGCTCAGTTCTTCCAATCCCAGCTCGTTCTGCATGTATCACTCCCTGTGCGGGTCGATCGATTCGGGTCAGGGTGACCACGAGACAACTCTAGCCCGCGTATATAACCCTCAGGCACTCCTCGAGCGTTGTCTGGCCGAGGAGGATCTTGGCGATCGCATCGTCTTTGAGCGTCTTCATCCCGCACTCAATGGCGGCCTCGCGTATGACGTGTGCTGATGATTTCTGCAGCACGAGGTCCCGGATGCGGTCGTTGAGGAACATAAGCTCGTAGACCCCGAGCCTGCCTTTGTAGCCCTTTCCGCCGCAGTGTTCGCACCCGCGCCCCCGGTAGAACGTAACCTTGGTGTCGCCCTCGATGTCGATACCGAGGCGCTTAACCGCATCTCTAGGCGGCTGATACTGCTCTTTGCACTTCGGACAGACAAGCCTGACAAGCCTCTGCGCCATGACGCCGATGACGCTGGAAGCGATGAGGAAAGGCTCGATTCCCATGTCCACGAGACGCGTAAGTGCGCCAGGCGCATCGTTAGTGTGCAGGGTCGAGAGTACCAAGTGGCCGGTGAGGGCAGCCTCGGTCGCAATGATAGCGGTCTCGGCGTCACGGATCTCACCGACCATTGCTATATCGGGGTCCTGACGGAGCATCGTTCTGAGCCCGCTGGCAAAGGTGAGTCCCGCACGATTGTTGATCTGCACCTGAGTCAGGCCGGCAACCTCGTACTCTACCGGGTCCTCGATGGTGAGGATGTTCTTCTCACCTGAGTTGAGCTTGGAGAGCACCGAATAGAGTGTGGTGGACTTGCCACTGCCGGTCGGGCCGGTCACCAGGATAATGCCGTAGCTGCGCGAGATCAGGTTCTCAAAGCGCTCGAGTGTATCCGGCAGAAGCCCGAGCTTGTGCAACCCGATCGAGATCGCGCTCTTATCGAGGATTCTAAGTACGATCTTCTCCCCGAATACCGACGGCAGCGTCGAGACACGGAAGTCGAACTGCTTGTCGTCGATGGTTGCGCTGATGCGACCGTCCTGGGGAGCTCGCTTTGTTGCAATGTCCATCTCGGACATAATCTTGAAGCGCGAGATGAGCGAGGCCTGCACCTTTTTGGGGATCTGCATGATCTCCTGGAGGATGCCGTCAATACGGATTCGCACCCGCACATGGTCCTTGGCCGGCTCGATATGAATGTCGCTCGCCCCGTCGTTGACGCCACGGCTGATTATGAGGTTCGCGAGCTTGATAACGGGCGCCTCTTCAGAAAGCTCCCGAAGCTGCTCGATCGAGATTTCCTCATCGTTATCAGGACCGTCGGAGGAGATGAAGTCTATCTCTCCGGTCTCGAACTCCTTGATAACGCTGGTGACCTGCTCGGTCACATTGGCCTGGGATTTGTAGAGCCTGCCGATTGCATTGATGATGTCTTCTTCAGGCGCTATGGCCGGCTCGACCTCAACACCCGACATCATCCGAACCTCGTCGATGGCGAAGATGTCGAGCGGATTCTTCATCGCCAGTGTCATCTTGCCGTTCTTACGAGAGACAGGAATGACCTTAAGCTTGCGTGCCGCGTTCTGAGGCACCAGTTTGATGACCGAGTTCTCTATCTCGATGTCAGTAAGGTCAGCAAACGGCACCCCCCACTGCTCACCAAGGCACCTGACGCGGTCTCGCTCTGTAATAAAGCCCATGCTCACAAGCACGTCCCCAAGCGACTCCTGCCGCTTCAGAAGCTTCTGCTTCTCCAGTGCTTGCCCGAGCTGCTCCTGGGTGATCAGACCGGTCTTGATGAATATCTCGCCGATGGGCTCTGATTTCTGCATGTTGGTAGTCGATTCTCGCTGCTAGAGAGTGTTGCGTGCAGGGCTTACCTGCGTGCAACGGGTCAGTCATGGGCTCGATGGCCCTGTCACATCTGTCCAGTTGCCCCGCCGTCCTTCGACTAGCTCAGGATGCAGCGGCGGGGGCAACACCGAGCGTAAGCTCTAACGCTCGCCCGGGACCACTTGGGTGTCAGGTTTCGGGTTCTGGGTGTTAGGGCGGGACTGTCCCTCGAGAGGTCAAAGCCCGACACCTAACACCCGACACCCGTGACCTGATCATTAGTCCTTCAGGATCGAGGCTGTGATGAACATCACTACCTCAGTACTGGCCTTGCTCGTATGCGAGTGCCTGAACAGCTTGCCGAGGAAAGGCAGGTCGCCGAGCAGAGGAACCTTGCTCATCTCAATGATGTCGTCGCTACGGATGAGGCCACCGATCACCAGCGTCTGTCCGTCCTTGACACGAACCACGTGGTCAGTGAAACGGCGGGTAACGATCGGCAGGTTGACTCCCTGATCGACGCTCAGCTTCAAGACACTAACCTCCGGATGAAGGTTGAGCGTAATGAACCCATCCGGGCTCGTGGTTCCGATAGCTCTAAGCTGCACGCCTACCTGCTTGGTATCTGTGGTGATATTCTGACCGGTAGGGGTGACCTCGATGCGCTGGATATAGGTGACTTCATCACCCACGAAGAACACGCTGGGCTTGCCTTCCATGCAGACCATGGTCGGTGCGGCGAGTACTTCACCATTCCCATCCTCAATCAGCGCGTCCAGCGTTGCGGCGATGTCAAACGGCTGCCTGTACCACTTGGAGTGGGACTTCCTGGTGTTCTGCATGTTCTCGCCTTCAGGGGCGAAGTCCCTATCCGCCGTCTGCTTGACGTAATCGGTGAATCCCTCGAAGAGTCCAAGTTCCGACCAATCCCACTTTATGCCAAGGTTCTTCTCGGCGCTCTTGTTGATGCTGGTGATCTTGGCTTCGATCTTGATCTGCGGAGACTTGACGTCCAGCTCCTCGGCGAGTTTGAGTGTGCGCTGCACGTCAGACTCGCGGCCCACAATGATGAGGGCGACTGGCCGTCCCGCGACTTCCTGCTCATAGAAACTCAGGTTGTCTGCGGCTTCCCCGTCAATGCCTGCCAGCTTGCCCGCAACGTCGCCGGAACTCTTGTGCTTTGCCGACGACTTCTGGCCACCTCCCGACGCAACGGTGGAACCGGTGTCGTTCACGCTGATGCCTGCCGGTCCGTCGAGTCGGAAGCCTTCGCTCGGGGCGAACGCAACTCCCACGCTGGGGACTAGCTGGGCAAGAGTGTCGGCAAGTTCCGACGGGTCAACGTGCTTGATCCGATAGGTGGCGCGGATGCTCTCAACCGACTGAACCTTGAGATTGTCCTCGAACATCTGAATGGTGTGCTTGGCAGCCTCCACTTGATCATCCGGTCCAGTGAGAACAAGCAGCGCGTTCTTGAGTCCTATTGAACTCTTGGCTGCTTTGGCATCCCCGCTCCGGATACCGATCTTGCTGAACTGGATATCCGGGAACTGGGGCTTGGCGAACGAAATGACATCATCGGGCTGCATATAGTTGAGCTTGATGGTCTCGGTAACATAGCCCTGGTCCGTACCGTTAGCGAGCTTGGCAATGGAGTCCTTGGAGGACACCAGGTAGGTCTCATCAGCTCTGGCATAGGTATAGCCGCTGAGTTTGGCAACATAGTCCAGCGCCTCGTCTACAGTAACGTTGGAGAGACTCAGCGTGATGTTGCCTGTCACGTCCTTGCTGGCGACCACGTTCTGGCCACTCTGCATTGAGATCGCCTTGAGCACATCGTTGATATCGGCGCCCAAGAAGTTGAGCGAGACCCGCCGGCCGTCGCTGACGTTGCTGGCTGTCGGAGCCGCGGCGGCAACACGCGGTGCAGTCGGCGGCTGAGCAATCACGCGGCCGGGCTGTCCGGCTGCCGCGATCAACACGGGCTCGACAGGAGCTTTCTCGGTCTCCACGACGCCCAGCACCTTGACGGTGGGCTCTTGACCAACGGCCAGTGCGGCAGAGGCGACTACCACGGGGGCCCGCTTTGCCCTGGACTTGGCAGCGATTGACTTGTAGGCAGATCTGTCGAGGGTTCGCTTCACCTTGACGGGGGCAGGCTCTGGTGCTGCGGCGACAACAGGCTTCTGAGCCACAGGCTCAGGCTTGACCTCAGGCTTGGTTTGGATCTGCGCCACAGGAGCGGTCATCCTGCGAATTCTCGACTTGGCCGCTATGGCCGCGTAGGCTGAGCGATCGAGTCTGCGCGGTTTCGGGGCAGTGACAGCCTCGATCGGCTGGGACTGCGGCGTCTCGACTGTGCTCGGGACGACCTGTTCGACCGGCGTGGCGGCAGGAACAAGCGCTTGTGGCTTGCTGGCCTTGGCTGTCTTGACGCCGTGCTTCAGCACGGTTATCTCGACACGCCTTCGGTCGGGTGCCCAGTCGGTGCTGTAGTTGAGGCCTTTGTATGTGTTCACGACGATGCGGGTCAACGGCGGTCTGGAGCTGAAGTTTGAGTAGCGGACGTTGTAGATTCCGCCGCCTTTGATCCCCACGAGCCGGCCCTTGGCTGCGAGCGAGCACGGGAACTGGAAGCCCATGAACGAGCCCTGCTTCGAGGCTATGGGGGTGTACTTCAGTGGTGAATCGCCCTGAACAGTGATGATGACGCAGTCGGTCTTGTTGGCGACATTGACAGCGGTGATTCTGCCGGCCGCGCACGCCAACCCGGTCGAGAGAGCGAGCAAGACTACTCCCACCACCAATATCCGCGCTGACAACGCTCCAGCCGAGGTCTTAGTTAGCATTCTTGTTTCCTCCTATTTTGACGGGGATTCGCTGATTGTCTGAGATCAGCACCAGCCCGTCGCTGGTCACGGACTTGACTGTGTAGCGTCCGCCTATGGTTTGTCCTTCTCGGACGACGTGGCGCTCGTCTTTGCCCACCCGAAGTATTACAACGCTGCTATCTTCGCCTGAGACGACGCCGGTAAGCAGGAAGTCCTGCTGCTGCTCGTGCTCCGGGTCCTTGCCGGCGGGAGGGACTGCTATGATTGGTCTTGTGTGCACTTGCTGAACAGTGGCCCAGGGATTGCTCTGCCCCGAACCGATCTGCGGTACGGGCACACTTACCGGCCTGGTGGCCTGTGTGGCTGACGGTGTGAATCGCGTCTGCGGCCTGAACGTGACAATCGGTTCGCTTCCCGGCAGCTTCTGCGGAGTGAACGGATCACGCCTGGCCGGTACCATCGCCAGGTTGGGGAACACTCCCGCAGAGTCCGCCTCCAGCTTGATGGTAGCGTCCGCTTCGTCCGTCGCCGGTTTGGCGACTTCATCGGCGGGTGTCTTTGCGGCTTGGCTCGCTCGCTTGGCCGTATTCGGCGCCGACATTGAGAAAGACAGATAGCCTACGCATCCAACCACAAGGACCGCAAGGACGATCAACATGGGAATCTGCTTCTTATCCAGCTTCACTGTCGGCCACCCCCTTTCGCGACTGGGACACCTGAGGGGCCGGGGCCTCGGTCTTCCCCGCATTGTCGGGATCAGATGCCGTGGGTCCATCCTTGAGGACGAAAGCGGTCAGCTTGAGCTTTATCTTTAGCTTGGGATTGGCGTAAGCCTGTTCAAGCCTTGAGCCCGACGGCGGATCCATGGCGATCTCATTGACCGCGATTATCTTCGGGAAACTGGTAAGTCTGTATAGGAAGTCGAGGGCGCTCATGTAGTGTCCCTGGGCCTCGACGTCGATAACGATCTGGTCGTACGGCGACGGTTGCTCTTTGGGCTTCTCCGCGCCTTGAGGTCCCGTCTTCTCCTCGGAGGCCTTGTCGATGTTGCCTTCGGACGCCTGCTTGCCGCTGCCAATGGAGCGCTGTACTACAGGCTTGCCACTCATCGGTGTCGGCCTCACCCCCAGTACCGTAAGATTGACCGACGTACCCAGGTGCTCGAGCTGTTTGAGCAGTGTGGGCACATATTCCTGCGTGGAGACCGATGCCTCAAGATAGCGGACCTGCGAGCGGGCATCGAGGTAGTCCAGCTTGGACTTCTCGAGCTTCTGCGCGATCTGCTCGCTCTCTTCGACGCGGCCGAGAAGCACGCGACGAAGTCGGTTTGCGCCACGTTGCGACGGCG
>CAZFYZ010000085.1:0-2769 GCA_964523735.1 uncultured bacterium
ACTAGATCAATGATGGCCCATCCGCGTCTCACGAATCTGCTCCCCCGGAACGGGCAGCGTTGGCGGTCTCCAGTCTGGCTGCTGAAGCCAAACAGGTAAGAAGTAAGGTCAAGCGCCCGAAAGTCATCATTGTGCTCTTCGGGGGAGGGACGCGGTACAGCGAGTCGATCGGCGACCCGACACACAAGTACATCCCTCACCTCTGGAACGATATGGTCCCGCGCGGGACGCTCTTCACCGACATGAGGGTCGAGCACAAGGTCGTTCACCCAAACAGCGCAGGATCCATCGTGACAGGCCACTGGGAGTGGGATGATCTGGACTGGTCCCGGCCAGTGGCCAACCCCACGATCTTCGAGATATACCGCAAGCAGCGCAAGGCGCCCGACACCAAGGCTTGGGCATTCGTCTATGCCTCTATCCTCTCCGGGTCTGCACTGAGCCGAGCTCCGGACTACGGCAAGGCATTCGCTGCGAACACGATCGAGCCGCCTACGATCAGCAGGGCTGCGGCGGAGAAGATGAACAAGCTGATGAACGAATCGGCCGCGACCGGATCGATCGATGCAGGGATCAGTGCGGCCCGAAAGTGCGCGGCGCTAGCCCGGTCTGAGAGCACCATTGCGCGAGGGGGACTGCGATCAGACTCAGCCCGCCGCTTCCTCGATAGTGAGTACTCACGCTGGAGAAAGGCCAACGGCAGCACAAGTCACGACGAGTTCCTCACAGACTGTGCCATAGCTTGCATGCGCAGGTTCTCCCCTGAGGTGATCACAGTCATGTATGGGGAGATCGATTGCGCGCACTATGGGTCGTGGTCCAGGTACACCGAGGCAATCCAGCAAACGGACCGTCTGACATATCGGCTGTGGAAGGCAGTCCAAGAGCTTCCAGATTACAGCGGGCAGACGCTAATGCTCATTCTGCCGGATCATGGCAGAGAACTAGAGCGCGCCGGCGGATCGGGCTTCATCCACCACAGCGACTTCTACACCAACACGGGTGCGGACGCGGGCTGCAGGCGAGTCTGGATGCTTGCCCTGGGACCTGATGTCAAACCCGGCAAGACAGTATCGCGCAGAGTCCCAATCACGGCAGTGGCAGCCACAGCTCTGCATCATTTGGAGTTGAGCTCTCCTCCTGGATCCGAGGCATCCATCCTGAGTCTTACGAGGTAGCCTGCCGAACCACGGATCTCAGTATATCTGTTGCGCCAGGTAGTTCTCGACGCCTATCTGCTCGATCTCATCCTGCTGGGCTTCGATCCAGTCGATGTGGTCCTCTTCGTCCTTAAGGATCGACTTCAGGATCTCCGCCGTGCCGTCGTCGTTGACCTCTCGGGCCACTTTGATGGCGTCGTTGTAGCCTACTACGGCGCCGGCCTCCAGGTTCAGGTCGCTCTCGTGCATTTTGGGCACGGTGGAGCCGATCTTGATCTCGTTCAGATTGCTGACGACTGGCATGCCCTCGAGGTAGAGGATGCGCTGGATGAGCGTCTCAGCGTGTCTCATTTCTACTATCGCGCGCTTCTCGATGGCGTCGTCCAGACGCGTGTACTTCCAGTTCTCGCACATTTCGGCATGGACCATGTACTGGTTGATCGCGGTAAGCTCTTCCGTCAGTCGGTCGTTGAGAAGTTCGATAACTCTGTCGTTGCCTTTCATGCAGCACCTCCCAGGGGATTCGAGGTGTGCTTACCCGCCAGAGGCTGAGGTCAAACTAGGGCGCCATTTGCTCCCGTGCCCTCTGAAGCGTCTCGGTCGCAAAGCCGCGCCACTCGCTCTTAGGGTATCTATCCAGGAAGCCGGCGAGAGTCTCAAAGGCGGACTCGGGCGATTCGAGGGAGCTTAGCTGAAGCTGTCCGATCTTGAGAAGTGACATCTGCGCCTCCGGTGAGTCCGGCTCGCAGCAGGCAATCTCTCTGAATGCCGCCACGGCCTTCTCGATCTCGCCATCCTCCTCTAGATACGTCGCCAGCCGGAACCTGGTCGCCGGGCTCAAGGCGCTCGACGGCCAGAATCGCCGCATCTCATCGGCGACGGCCAGCGCGCGCTCCTCGTCCCCGCGAAGCACGTAGAGTTCGACGGCGACGGCGTAGCATCGCAGCGATTCGTCCTCCTCCTGCAGAAGCGCCCATAGCCGCGCGATCTCCGCATGGGAGTCGGCGTTGTCGGGATCGTGTTTGAGGAGGGACTCATGGTTCTGGATCGCTTCGAGGAGATTCCCCTCCTCGTCGTGACGACGTGCCTGCTCGACCAGATACTCCCGCTCGCCCTGCAGCGCCATGTTGGCGAGCATCGCCACGATCATCCCGAACGCGAACCCTCCCAGGTGGCTCCAGTAGCCGATCTGCTTGAGGCCGATCCCGAGGAAGCTATCGCCGTAAAGGCCAACGATTCCCAGTGTGAGCTGCAGCCCAAGCCAGAGCGCTATCAGGAAGAGGGTCGGCAGCTCCATTCCGGCTATCCGAAACACTCTCCTGTGGAAGCGCACGGCGTAGAGGCCCATAACCCCGGCGACTGCTCCGGAGGCGCCGACCATCGCCCGGCTGGCGTAATGCGCGGGCATGATCGCCCACAGAGTCATCCCTGTATGAACCAGAGACGCGGCAAAGCAGGCCCCGATGTAGAACATCACATACTCCAGCTTGCCCATGGCGCGCTCAACCTGCCGGCCGAAGATGTAGAGCATGGACATGTTGAGCGCCAGGTGGATCCAGCCGTCGTGGATGAACGTGGAGGTGAGGAGCTTGCCGACTTTGACCTGGTC
>CAZFYZ010000085.1:2779-15840 GCA_964523735.1 uncultured bacterium
ACGGAGACATAAGCCTCGTAATAGGTCATATCGCGCCGGGCGGCGTAGGTGGCAAGGCAGTTGATCACGATGATCCCGATCGTGACGACCGGCACCCGCTGGAACAGATCGATCGCTTTTGCCGAGGCCTTTGAAACCATGGTAATCAGATTATACAGTGAACAGTGGACAGTGAACAGGGTACAGTAAGCCCGCTGCCTCGCGCGGAGCTACTGTACCCTATCACCTGTACCCTGTTCACTCTCCAGCTCCGACTCCAGCGCTTTGACGATGTCGAGGAAGTCGAGCGTGATCACGTCACGGCCGATCGACAAGCGATAGGGGTTCCTGTGGGAGCCGTCAACGCTCTTGATCTCTCGATACAGGCCCAGCGCTCGTGACATGTGATCCAGGGCCTCTGCCGTTTCGCCGCGGCCGTGCGCAAGAGCAGCCTTGATTCGCTCGACATAGAACTCGCCAAGTCTGCCCATGCAGAACGCGTCACGAGCGAACGATGGCAGCTCCTTCTCACCCGAAGCGCTGCGCATGCCCTTCTCCCCCGCTGCGACAGCCTGTTCGGAGAGGTCCGTAAGCTCCTCGATCAGCTCGTCGGGGCCGTAAGCGTCCTCAGGGGTACCGGATTCGAGATACTCCGCCAGACCCACGACTCTGTCGCCGGTGACGTCGGTCCACCAGGCACTGGAAGCGTCGCTCGGACGGAGCATATCTTCGATCGTCAGCAGGCGAGGCGTGTCCGCGCCACTGTCCACAACGGAGCAGAACTGCGGAAGCCAGCGGCCTGTTCTGCCGGGGTCAAAATAGATAGCGAGCAGTTCAAGAATGCGAGAGCCCGCCTGGAATCCCGGAATCAGCCGGTGGTTGCGAAGAAGCCACTTGGGTTGGCCCTGCTGAAGCAGCCGCTCGACTCCGCTGCCGCCCCACGCGCTATACCAAACCAGATCGCGCTGGAACTGGTGCTTGAAATAGGTATCGGATGACTTCGGCCAGATGGGAGGCGCAAGCGGCGCGAGGGATACGCCCTCACAGCCGAGATCAGTAAGATTCTCCAGAACGCCTTCCACGGTGTCGAACGAGAAGCTGGTCCACGGCTGAAAGTTGGAGGCTGTTGTCTCGGCAACCACCCTCTCAGCGCCGACAGCCTCCACTGAACGAGTGAACATCGCGTCGGGGTTGGCATCCACCAGGTAATCGCCTGAGTACTTCACAGAGTAGTGCATCGGCCTGTCGCCCCGCCTTTTCAGCCCCGATGCAAGCGGATCGGTGTGATCCGACAGGCGCAGGTAGAGCGCGGCGTCTGGCCTCACGGCATCCAAGGCATCGACGACAGCTTGTTGCACGAATCCAACTCTATACTGGGCTTCCACGTCGGCCGCGTCTACAACGATGCCCGCGAGATCCGGATAGGTCGAGAGCAGCTCGCGCACGCAGTGATGGGTGTACTCCAGGGCGACGTCCGTCGGCACGGGCGAATCCGACTGGGCTTCAGCCAACCGACCCGGATAGTGACCGCAGAAGAAACACAGGTATGGCGCAATTTCATAGTCGAAGGCCGTCTCGAAGATCCAGTGGTGCATGCGCTGGTAGTCGCGCAACTGCTCTTCATCGATCACGGCGGCGTCAGGGTAATCCGGCAGATCGACCATGAACGGGAACGGGTGCGTGTTCGCGAGTATCATCGCGTTGAGTCCGCAGCCCGCCATAGCGCGGAACATCTTCTGCCACACGCTCTTGTCGAAGAACCACTTGTTCTCGCGATACATCAGCCGCTCGTCGAACGCGCGATAGTCGCCGCTCGATACCGGATCCCATGTCCAGAAAGCTCTTAGCATATTCTCCTATTTCCCAACCAGGTCTATCACTGTTATCTCGGGCCGGCAGCAGAACCTGACCCTGGGAGCGCTGCCGCCCTCCATGCCGATCCCGCGGTTTACATACAGCCGACTATCCCCTATACGGTACATGCCCGCCTGATACCTGCCCACGAGCGCCCTATCGGGCAGAAGAGCGCCGAATAGAGGCAGCCGCACCTGCCCGCCGTGCGTGTGACCGGCCAAGATCAGATCCACGTTCTGACGAGCCACCGTTGGGAATTGCTCCGGCATGTGGCAGAGAACGATCTTGTAGAGCGAATCGGCCTCCCTCGTGGGCGGGGATAGGCTACCCTCGTTCCACGGCAGGCAACACATCGCCACCCGTGCGCCGCCGCGACCTTTGGCCACGGTCCAGTCTGACAGCAGCTTCGCCCCGCCCTCATGCACAGCCAACATGCTCTCGGCGGAGTCCCAATTGCCTTCGATGGCGTAGACCGGAGCGATACAGGTCAGCCGAGACGTCACCTGAGTCAGTTGGCGCAGGACCTGGGGATCGTCCAGATAAGTTTGATCGCCCGTGAGCACTATGATGTCGGGCTTCTGACGCTTGGTTAGCTCGATCATCCGCCTCTCTCGCGGGCCAAAGCTCTCGAGGTGGATATCAGAGATCTGGACGATGCGGATGCTTGCCCCAGAAGCGAGCCTTGGCGACTTGATGGTGTGGTGGGTGACCTGCAGCCAGTTCGGCTCGATGCGGATGGCATCGACCATACAGAATGTCATCAGCGCAAGCAGCAGCGGCCAGATGATCTTCGTCCGGCGCGAAACGCGTCTCCCCAACGCCAAGAATGCAACCAGCCGGAAGTTGGCGTAGACAACCGCCATTCCCACTGCAAAGAGAAACAGGCAGACCGTAAGACGCACGCCAACCGAAGTGTCCATCATCTATTCATCTACCGAGTTGGCGGGTTGGTTGTTCCCTCACCATAGAACAGTGATCGTGTGGAATGTGCCCGGGCACCACTATTGTGGTATTATAGTAGTATAATAGCGTCATAATCTTCGGTGATCAATGATGGAGGTACTTGGTATGCCATCAAGAGTTTTGACGATCCCACAAGCGGCTGAGAAGCTGCAGATGAACGCCGACATAGTGCGCGACTACCTGCGTCTGGGAAAGCTGCCTGGCAGGAAGGTCGGAAGAGCTTGGCGCGTGCTGGAGTCGGACATCGAGCACTGGATAAGCACCGGACAGGAGGAGCGCAAGAAGCAGTTCAGGTCGGCGCGTGGCCTGCTGAAGAGGTATTCCGGCGGGCTCACGAGCAAGGAAGTTGACGCAGCAAAGCAAGCAGAAGCCGAGATGGAAGAAGCCAAGCTGGCGAATGACGACACCAACGCAAGGAAGTGCGCGTGAACCTCGTCTACGACTCAAACGTTCTGATCGCTTACCTGGAGGACGAAGTTGGCGCGGCGGAAGTGGAAGCGCTTCTCGTGGACGAGTCGCATCCCGGGTTCGTCCACGCGATCAACCTGTGCGAACTCTTCTATCACGTTCGTCGCAAGCTCGGCGAGGATGCCGCGCTGGAAGCCTATACCGCTGTCCAAGGGCTTGGCATTGAGATCCGTGAGGACCTCGACGAGGAGCTATGGCAGAGTGCGGGCCGTATCAAGGCTGACTTCTGCCGTGTCTCATTGGCGGATTGCCTGTGTGTGGCTCTTGCTGATCGGCTGGACGCAGAGATTGTCACAACAGACCGGCATGAGATCGAAGCGCTTGTCAGTGCAGGCGTGTGCCGCACTCACTTCATCAGGTGAGTGAGCGGCGCATCCAGTGCTCCAGCACTCTCTCGGGCCCAAGATCGGTGAACCGCATCGCCTTGCGGGCGGCGTCAACGAGGAACTGCTCCGATAGCGCGCCAATGAGTTCGGATTCGAGGATATCCACCCCCTCGGCGCGAGCTTCGGCCTCGACAAAGGAGTAGACTTCCCATATCCCAGTAGCATCCGGCTTGGTGAGGTTGAATGACACCTGCGCGATCCCGCGCGATGCAAGATACAACCCGATCGCCTTGACCCCTTCCATCCCCTCGCCCGAATCGCGAAGGCGTCGCACCTCGGCGGCGATGCGCTGCGCTATATCCACGTTCCCGGTCGCCAGATTGATGTTGTAAGCAACCAGCGGGCCGCGCGCCCCGACAACAGTCGCGCCGGCAGTGGGATGAAGCTCATGCGGGCCCAGATCGGGCGCTTTCTTGCCCGTGAGCTTGCCGGCTTTCAACCCTTCATACCCGCCCTTGCGGACGTCGGCCAAGTTCGCGCAATGGTCCCTGAGCGCGCAGTCCTCGTAGAAGTAGACCGGAACGTCAAGCTCGCTCGCGATCCATTGACCGATCTTGTGCGCAAGCGCAACTGCCTCATCCATGGTTGAGTCGCCAAGTGGGACGACCGGGATAACATCCACCGCCCCGATCCTGGGGTGCACACCCTCGTGCTGGTTCATGTCTATCAGCTCGACAGCGGTGCGTGCCCCGGCCAGCATCGCCGCCTGGATATCCGGGGCCGTCCCGACCAGGGTGACGACCGAACGGTTATGATCGACGTCCGAAGAGTAATCGGCCATGCTTACAGGCGCGGCCTGACACATGGCCATTACGATCTTCTCGACGACGTCACTCCGCCGCCCTTCGCTGAAGTTGGGTACGCACTGGAAGAGGTTCATGCTGCCCGGGCCTCCGTAAGGATTCTGGGCCTATTATACTACGAGGACGTCCTGGCAGAGCGGTGTGTCACAGACAGGACAGGAGGGTGCAGCGTCAGGCCGCATTCCTGTTGCTCTCTCCCATCCCGGTGGAGAAATATCTGTTCTGGCTGACGAACTGCCGGATGAAGAGGTCTGGTTCGTCAGCCAGCTCTATAACGGTTGATCCGGAGATGGACTCGCCTTGAGCGTTGTGGGTAAGCACGACGGCTGGGTCGTTGGGGCGGCTTGCATAGTGCCTGAGCACCTGGCCCACATAGCTGTTGCTGAGTTCGACCTTGCTCCCCACGGGGTAGAACCCGATGATCGAGACAAAGCACTCGAGCAGGTCCTCGCGCAGATCGTTGCGGAAGTTGCGGGCCATCAGCGTGAGCGTATCCTTGGGCGTGAGTGCCAGATGATAAGGCCTGTCTGTGGTGAATGCGTCGTAGATGTCGGCGATGGAGGTCATCATCGCGTACGGGCACAGCAGCCTGCCTCGCTTGCCATGCGGATAGCCTTTGCCGCTTACCTTCTCGTGGTGCGAGAGCACGCAGGAGGTGACAATCTGCCGCTTCTCCCCTGCCTTCAGGACTTGCTCGTGGCCTAGATCGGGGTGCTTGCGCATCAGGGCGAACTCAGATGCAGTCAACGGTCCCGGCTTGTTAAGAACCTCAATAGGAATATGCGCCTTGCCGACGTCATGCAGCAAGGCTCCGACGCCGATCTCCTCGATCTCGTCCCTGTAGCCTGCGTGCATTGCCAGGTGCATCGTGAGAATGGCGACGTTCACGCAGTGGGTGTATGTGTACAAGTCGGCATTCTTGACCTGCGAGAGGGAAACCAGCGCGCGCGGGTCGTCAAGCAGGTCGTCAAGCAGAACGGAGACTGCGCTTTGGGCGGTATCGAGGTCTATGACATCACCAGCGCCGATCGTGTCGAATATGCCCTCGATGCGGTCAACTGCCCCGGATTTGACTTGAGTGGCCTTACCGAGACGCTGGCGGAATTCCTGGACCTCCCGGTCCTGACCAGCCTCTACCACATCCAGCACGGCCTCATTGCCGGTGTCCAGAGGGATCTCCGTTGAGCGACTCTCACCAAAACGCACGTCGGGCTGGCTTAGCCTGGCGAGCTTGGCCATGGTTGTGATCTGAGCGCCGGCACGCAGGAGCAGCGTGCCGTCCAGAGAGTAGGCGTTTTCGAGCAGGCGCGACCCCAGTCGCAGCGAAGCCGGGTGATCGGCGGCGTTTTGGTCTGCCATTTCCCCTCGTGGCGCGACGGCGCCCAACTCTCCGCCACCTGTCGCGCCGGGCCAGTAATAGCGTTGTTCCACACTTCCACACGGTCAGCAATCGGTCTTTGCGAAGGAACTCGGGGCCTCTGGGGCTAACTCACTAAGCGTAAATCTAGGAGGCATTGAGACTGACTATGGATTACTTCCTCACAGAAGAGCAGTTGTTTATGAAAGACGTCGCCAAGGACCTGGCCGAGAAGAAGATCAAGCCGGTCAGCGCGCATTATGACGAGGCGAACGAGTTTCCATGGCCGGTTGTGGAGGCTATGGCCGAAGCGGATATATTCCGGGTCTTCATACCGGAGGAATATGGCGGGATGGCTGGCGACTCGCCCATCATGAACATGTGCGTGGTCACCGAAGAGCTCTCGAAGGTGGATGGCGGCATCTCGCTTGCGTTCGCGGCGACCGGGCTCGGCACCTTCCCGATCCTGATCTCCGGCTCCGATGAGCAGAAGGCAAAGTGGCTGCCAAAGATTGCCGACGGCAAATCGCTTGCAGCATTCGGCCTTACTGAGGCTAACGCCGGATCGGATGTCGCGGGAATGCAGACTCGCGCGGTCGAGGATGGCGACTACTTCGTCATCAACGGCACCAAGCAGTGGATCACTAACGGCGGAGAGGCGGAAGTCTATACCGTGTTCGCGGTCACTGACCCAGATCGAGGCCCGAGAGGCGTTTCCTGCTTTGTGGTCGAGAAGGGCACCGAGGGCTTCTCGTTCGGCAAGAAGGAAGACAAGATGGGTATTCGGGCGTCGGCGACCCGTGAGCTAGTCTTCCAGGACTGCCGCGTGCCCAAGGAGAACATGCTCGGCCGGCGCGGCACAGGCTTCTTCACCGCGATGAAGACTTTCGATCAGAGCAGGCCGGGAGTTGCGTCGCAGGCACTTGGCATCGCCGCAGGCGCCCTCGAACTGGCGGTCAACTACTCTCGCGAGCGCATCCAGTTCGGCCAGCCGATCTCAGCCAACCAGGGCTTGCGATTCATGCTCGCTGACATGGCGATGAAGGTCGAGTCCGCAAGAGCGCTGGTATACTCGGTTGCGCGATGGATCGACTCGAAGCCAGACTCCAAGACGACAGCCTACTCGGCCATGGCCAAGTGCTGGGCGTCTGACATTGCGATGGAAGTCACTACCAACGCGGTGCAGGTCTTCGGCGGCTACGGCTATATGAAGGAGTACCCAGTCGAGAAGATGATGCGCGACGCCAAAATCACCCAGATCTACGAGGGCACCAACCAGATCCAACGCGACGAGATCGGCCGCGGGTTGATTGCGGAGGCCGCGAAGAAGAAGTAGCCCTCGCGCACTATCAACCAGAAGGTGCAATGGACATCCTGATTGTCAACATCAACAGCTCAACTCTGCCCGGCATTCTCTCTGGATGCCGGGCTTGCTTGTGTTGGGAGCAGAACTCATGACGTCCACCACCCTTGCTTGGCTTTCCTGGCTCGCTATTGGATATGGACCAGTCGCCTGTTTGCTGGTTCTCGCGTTTCGCTACACCAGACAACCCGACAGCAACGTGTGGGAGGACTTGGATGATGCCGACACACTCATCGGCTGGATTGCCCCAGGGCTTGCCATGCTTAGCGGCATTGCTCTGGTGAAGGCAGGACTGAATCCGATCGCGCTCGCGTTGCTTGCTGCGTCTTCTCTGGCCGCAGTTGCATCTATGCGCTACGCAGCCTATCTTCTCAGGTTCAGGAACAAGACTGAGAAGATAAGCTTTCGACTCAGGACCTATCTGCGGTGCCTGGGGCCGGCTGCCGGGGTTGCTGTCTACCTTGCGATCGAGGCGCTGACCAGCGGACAGGAGTTCGTGCCGGAGATCAGCGTACGGAGCTACGTCTTCACCATGATCGCGATGTGGATCGGCACGGCGGTTTTCTCCATAGGCGCGTCTCATTCAGATCAATTCCCCGGACGCTGGCGCAGACTAGCGCCATGCGAACTCTACCAATGCATCGCGGAGATTGCAGAACGGATAGGGGTGAAGGTCAGCGACGTTTGCGTGGCGACTGAGATGCCGTTCATCTGGGCCGGCGGGCTCGCCTACAGCTCCAGCTCGTTTGCGCTAACTAGCGATCTGGTCGAGAAGCTCAGCAAGAGAGAAGCCGACGCCACTATCGCACACGAGATCGGGCACTTGTCGCACAAGGGGTACTGGTCGCTCCATCAGCCGATGTGGTGGGTAGCCGCGCTTGGATGGGTAGCTGTCGGACTCGCTATCGAGGCCGGGATTGATGCACTTCTGCCTGGGCTTACGTACCCGCGGGTTCTTTTGTGGCTGGCACTGTTCATCGTACCCCAACTAGCCGGTATGTGGTACAGCAGGCGCCTGGAGCACCATGCCCACGATTGGCTGCGGGTGTTGGAGGACCATCAAGCCGCCATCCGTGGTTACTACAAACTGATAGTGATCGATGAGATCGCTGTTGATAGACCGTGGTGGTCACGCATCCTCTCGACGCACCCCTGCCCTCGGCAGAAGATCGACCAAATGGCGCAGGAGTGGGGCATCGATTCCGACGAAGTTGCACGTCTGATGCGCGAGGCCGAAGAGCAACTCGAGTCAGGCCCGACGGATCGCTACGAGCTTGTTTTTGACGAAGAACCGGTCGGTGAGGCATCGCAGCGGCCGGATAACCGCAAAGAAGGCGACATATCGGGACTGGCGGTTGTGCTCACCGTCGCAGCCCTCGCCGCGACTCTCGCACTGGCGGTGGTATTTGAAGACAGCCTCGGCTTTGGTATCGGGGCATTAGGGTTCGGGCTTCCGATCATGGGCGCTCTGGTTCTTGCGTTTCGTCTGGCTTCTAAGCGGCGCGTCCGACGGTGGCACGGTTTCAAGGAGCTAATGCGCGAACTCCTGAGCGAGCGTTACCCAGGACACGAAGGGCAGGAGATGCTGCTCCTGGATGCCGTGGATATGGCTGGCTGGGATGAGCAGAGATGGCAGTGTGCTCTGGTCCTGGCAAAGGATGGATGCCTTTCTGTGCTTGGGGAACTTACTGCAACACGCATAGAGGCCGAGAAGGTAACGGGTGTCAGCAGAGTCAGCTCAGACGGGTCCAACTCTGTCGCCTGGGTTGTCATCTCGTATGCAGTCGGTGGGGCCAGCCGATGGATCGTCCTCCGAACACTGGGGGCGCCTGACGCTGGTGAACCGCGGAACCTGAAAGCGCTCGAGAAGCGGCTGAAGGCTATGATCGTCGAGATCGGCGGCACGCTTCCGGAGCGCGAGAAGCTGCATTCCAGAATGCGTGCATGTGCTCGGCGCATCCCCCTTGCGCTCGGGTTGACAGCTCTGATTGTGGCGCTCTGCTATCTGATCGACAGCCGTCTCGACCTGGGAATCGGCTGGATCGCATACGTCTGGATCCCCGGATCAGCCATTCTTCCGCTGTGGGCTTGGGTGGCTGCTGCGGACGCCGACAAGCCTGACCTGAAAAGATACGAAGACGGAAAGCCTGAAGACAAGGAGTAGAAGAAGCCCCGCTGAGTTCGCCTCTGACTACTGCTCGCACGGCGTCGGAGACGCCGACTACAAGCTGTATATCCGCCTGGGGTTGTCCTGCAGGTAATGCCTCGCTATCTCTATCGCTGCGCCCTCGCTAAGGCACTCTTCGCGCACCAGGGCCGCGAGGACGATCGATAACTCGCGTCTCAGAAGCGTCGTCCGCGCGTAGACCCATTCGATGCAGGAGGCTGCAGATACCAGCCCGCAGCAGTGGGTCATCGGCAGCATCTCTATGCGCTCGCGGATGATCTTGCGGATGTGAGTGGGGAACGCGAGGTGCCGCCAGTAGCCCGAGAGATACACGTTCGGCGTGCTGCGGCTGACGATCGCAAACTCGTGGCATAGACCCTCGTGAGCGGCCAAAATGTCGAACGTAGCTCCCGAGTGCCGCGCGAAGAGGTCGGCATACATCGAGAGCATGGTCGGCTCCATTGCGGCTATCGCCGCCTCGAGCGGCTTGCTGTACTTAGTGCCCAGGACCAACTGCATCGGCATGTCGTGCTCCGCGCAGTTCTGGAGCACCAGGTCCATCACGTAGGACCTGATCGCCTTGCGGTCCTCGCGGTTGGTCTTCTGGCCCAGCAGTATGAGCGAGAGTATCCGGTCGGCGGAATCCCTGTCGCCCGGGTCGAAGTCCACCTGAGGCTCGAACGACGCCGACGCCGCGACCGCGCCTGACTCCTTGGCCTTGCGGAAGAGCGCAATAACGGCCTTCTTGAGGTCGGCGACCTCATAGACCGACTGCCCTGTGACCTCTCCCAAAGCATCAAGCGTGCGCGACATATGGGCCTCGTTGATGAGGCTGTCCACCCGCAGGATCGGAGAGAAGCGATCGGATGCCTGCGGGAGGGGACTGCGCCAATCGCAGCCAACCAGGCATTTGAACACGTTGGCCTTGTCCAGCACGCTCGCATACCAGCCCTCATCGCCCGCCAGAGGCTCGACTTGCGCCAGAGCAGCTTCCGTCGTGCATTCGTGCGCCGGAGCCAGTTCGTAGAGGTCTTCGAAGATTCGCGCGAGACACCAGCAGGTGGTAGTGTTGGCGATGCTTGCGAACGCCGGCGCTATCTCCTGCAGGCGCTTCTTCGTGCCTTCTATCTCGAACATCTCCTTGGCAACGCCCGCGGCAAGAAGCTCCCCTCGCACGTCCGGAGTCAGCACAACATCGGCCAGATCCGATGCGCCGGATTGCCGCATTTTCACGCGGCTGTGGACGTCAACCGCGGGTATGCGTTCTATCTCAGTTTGCAGTTCGTGAACTAGCTCCATAGCCGTTACTCCTTTGGTCAGGCTTCCACCGCCAGCGCCGCGTAGCCCACCACTTGCATCGTATCGCCCGTAACGTCGCCCGAGGTATAGTAGGTCAGCTTCTGTGCTGACCTTGCGCCGAGCTGCTTGCAGGCTTCGATCATCACCGCCACCCCTGTCGCGCCGCACATGGAGATCGAGTTGGCTTCGACTGTTTCCAGGAGGCCTTGGGGGTCGAGGTGGAGGATGCGGTCGATTGCCTTGGCGTCCCTGGTCTCGGCGAGGGCTTTACTGACGTAGTGCGAGAAGTCCGTGCTGGCGATGACAACCGCGCTCTTGCCCGCAAGAGCTTGGGCAATTGCGGGACCCAGGTCGGCGGCCAGCTCCTTCGCATCGGCAAGGTACAGATGTGAGAAAGCTATGGGCACGATTCGGGTCGCGTCGCCGCCTGCATACTGCAGGAATGGGAGCTGGACCTCTATCGAGTGCTCGCGTGAGTGCGCGGCCTCGTCATCTCGCGCGTAGCGTGAACGCGCCAGGATCGAGCGCGCCACATCCAGATCGACACGCACTGGCCCAAGCGGAGTCACCCACTCATCCTCCGTGCTCACGGCCACTGGGACACCGAGCCCGTGGTGGTTCGGACCCAGGATCACGGCCACGTCGGGTATGCCGTCCGACGCAAGCGCATCATAGGCAAAGGCTGCGGCGCTCCCGGAGTAGACGTAACCCGCGTGTGGGCTGACCAGACCCAGGACATGGCGCTCGGACCCGGACTTCCGACTTGGGACCTCCGACGTCGGAACATTCCCGGGCCCCAGCCTGCCGAGGAAGCACTCATCGATCGTTCGCCTGAGGGCGTCTGGGTCCAGATCATAGAACATCCCCACAACTGCCGGCATTCTTGGCATGGCCGTGCTCCTACAACCTAAGTCTTGCGTGGTACTTACCCGTGAGCCGTCAGTAAACCTCCGAAGCAATCGAGCATTGACGTGTAGATCAGTCACAAACGCGGTAGAAGGAAGTTTGCTCGGCAAGAGCTAAACCTGAAAGACGAGATGGCGAGCAGCCAGTCTCTTCCAACAATCGACCTCTGGGAGGATGACATGGAAACCCAACTTTGGATCATCGCGATCTGTCAGATAGTGACTCTTCTTGCGGTTGTCGTGATCGCTGCCGCCGTGGTCTGGCTCATAGTATGGCTCAAGAAGTTCGTCTCGAGCAAGGTTGACGAGGCGATGAGCGAGGTCAAGCCCATCATCGAGCAGGCCCGAGGCATCGCCGAGCAAGCCAAGAGCACAGCGGACACGGTGGCCGAGCGCGTCGATTCGATTATGTCCACCGCCGAGGATACGGTCGGCAGCGTTGGAGATACCGTGAAGAGCGTGTCAGGGAAGATGGAAGCGGCCGTAGACCCGCGCGTCGTGAACCTGGCAGGCATAGTCGGCACCGCCGCCAAGTGCGTTCAGATAGCCCGAGATGTCAAGACTATCCGCACTGAAACACCTCCCGCTGAGGAACCCTCTGGCTTGGATGCCTAGTAGTAGTCACTAGCATTAGCGTCTGAGCGAAGGGGACTCACCACGAAAATACGAAAGCGAGAAAGCAAGAAATCCGGTCTTTGGGCATTCTTGGTGATCGCCCTGCTTCTCTTCAGCAGCGTCGGTTGGGCTGAGCCCGTCACAGAAGTGTGCCGGATTCGCGTCGAGAACCGGAAGACGGGTGTTGTGCAGGTCAGCCTCGACCGGGGCCAGAGCTATCAGGCTGTAGGACAGGTCACTCACCCCGCGAATGCTCGGATCATTGGCTTCGCCGCCGCCTCATACACTCCGGATGGTACGGTCGCAGCAACCGCTGTTCACGGCATACGAATCAAGACAGGGCGCGAGACGCTGAAGACCGGCAAAGCCCAGATGCCGTTGATGTTCAGCATCGTTCCCTCGCAGTTCGCGAAGACGCCAAGGGGCTACGGCGGGCATATCCCGCGATCTTCGGCCATCATTACCGATATCCCCGCCGGGCACGCCATCTTCCGCAACCAGTCTCCCTATGTCGGAAACCCCGTGTTCGTCGAGCGTGACCACAGCCTGAGGCCAATGCCACAGGACTACACACCGGCTGTTGGCGACACCTTCGTGATCCTCGTTCAGCGGCCCGAGCGGATGCCAGTTTCCATCGAGTTCGAGAACAAAGGCGGAGGACAGGTGACTGAACACTTCGCCGACGGCACGAGCCAGGTGATCGCGAAAGTCCTCCGGCCCGTGCACGGTACGGGGCGCTACGACGGGACGACCTATACAGGCGTGGGTGCCATCAACACCAACCACGGCGGAGTGATAACCATCTCCACCGCTCCCAACTCTCCCTCATCAACGCCCGAAGGCGGCCCGGACGAAACTCGTGGCGGGTTTATGATCCAGCCCTATTTCCACGTGGTCGAGCA
>CAZFYZ010000085.1:15850-16183 GCA_964523735.1 uncultured bacterium
ACGAGACCTCGCCGCAAGTGATGGTCGTGGGGGCCCCGGACAGGTCAGGCGTGCGCCTGGAGGGCACTGCACCGCTCTTCGGAGGCTACATCAACCTCACTCGCTATCCCGAAAAGTCGGCTTGCTCCTATCGCGCCGAGATCAAGATCGACGACAGCGAGTGGGAACCCGTTCCCAAGCTCATCGGCAAGATCGACAATGCGTTCACCGCGAAGTTCCTCACCGACTACCTCGCTGGACAAGGCTTGTATCGGGAGCTGAAACAAGGTGTGACGGCAATCCGGCTGCTCTTCCCGGAGCCGGACGAAAAGCTCCTTACCCAGGACCTATCCG
>CAZFYZ010000086.1:0-16058 GCA_964523735.1 uncultured bacterium
AGGCATAGAAGCCATTGACAGGCAAGACGGTATCTCGCCCTGCTCGAAATGACAATTCCGCAAGACTGAACTGTTACGCGGTGAGCTACCTTCCCCCAGAACAGCGGCGCGTGGTCGGTTTGCCGGCGGCTCTCCAGGCGGCTATGTAGATGCCGGCGGTCGCCTCTGAAGCACTGGCCAGGCGTCCTTCCAGAATCGTGCGCGTGTCGGAGTAGAGCGACTTGTAGTATCTGAACGCGTGGCCGCGGTCGAGCTTGCGGGCCTTGTCGTCAGCAGCATAGAACGGGTTCACTGTACCGCGCGCGCAAGCAGACTCACTTCCGCTTGCGCGGCGCTGGATTCTCTGCCTTGAAGAACGAGTCGGAAATCCCTTTGTTGACCCTGTAGTTGCTGAAGCTGAGCGTTGCGCGGATGGTCTGAGTGTTGCCGCTCGGCCGGGCAGGGCTCGGCGCCGGACTGGCTTCGTGTCCGTGGCCATGGCGGCCGGGGGAGAAGTCGGACTCCGGACCCGTGATCTCAGCATCGATCCGGCTGGGCAGGTCGTACTTCCCGTACACTCTCGAGTACCGCCAATCGGTCTTGGCGGGATAGGGTCCGCGGATCTGTGTCGCGCGCACGAGACCGGACCTGTCCAACCAAAGGTTCACGGATGGCCGATTGGCTGCCGACTGATCTGTCGAATCGAGCCTAAGCACATAGCAGTCGACCCCGTTCTTCTTCTCCTGCCTTACAAGGACGGGATGGCTGTTCTTGGTAAGCTCGCCGAGGACGTCGCCCATCATCACTCCTTTGGGCATCGCGGCAAACCCCTGCTTTGCGACTACGCGCGTCTTGTTGGGCTTCTTGTAGTAGAGCGTCATAGTCATACCTTTGACGGTCATTGCCTGGCTGTTCAGGTCCATCCTGATATCCACGGCATAGTCATTGATCACCGCGAACCTCTTCCGCGCACTCTCCAGAAGACTAGTCGCTGACGGGGTCGCGGCCATCGCCGCCGCCGACAACAGCACAGCAACGAGCCCGAGGACTAGAGCAGACCGCCTCATGCAAGAACGTCCTTTCGTCTGAATATCAGGAGAGAAGCCGCCAGCAACACGACCACATAGCACCCCAGGCAGATCAGCGACGAGCCGATCTCGCGCCACGGTACAGGATCGACGAACGCCTGCATCCCCACCGTCACATGCGTGCCGAACAGGTATGGCTTGACGTGCCTGAAGTATGGGATCACGCTCATGATCATAGTCGCGAAGAGCAGCATGATCGCGCCACCGACAGCCCCCAGTGAGTTGTTGACCCAGATCGAGATGAACATGGCCAGCACGCCGACTGTGAGCACAACCGCAACCGTCAGGCCGTAGGCCAGCGCCAGTCGCACGAGCCCCTCGCCCTGCGAGTACCACACGACCCTGCCCGTCTCACCAAACGTCAGCAGGCCGCCAGTGCCGAAGAACGCCGCCCCGAGCGCATATGCGCAGGCGACCAGGAAGCCGACCAGCGTGGCAGCATAGGCGAAGCTCGCGACGAGCTTCGACCAGAACACACTCGCGCGAGTCACCGGCCTTGCCAGCAGCGCGCGGATCGTGCCCTCGGAGTCTTCACCAGCGAACACATCACCCAGAACCAGGGCCGTGAATAGCGGGAGCCAGAAGCCCAGCAGTCCCTGCGCTATCGGAGACCCGACCACGAACCACGCCATGAACTCAGCGTTCAGGACAGATCCGCTCACGTCCAGTAAGCTGCCCCCGGCTCGGCCAGCCTCTTCGGCCAGTCCCCCGTACTTCGCGGCCAGGATCATCATGGCGTTGATGACGAGGAAGGCTGCAAACCCGATGTAGCTCCGCGGCCGTTTGGCCATCTTGTAGAGCTCAAATCTGATCTGTCGTACCATCTGCACCGCCCATGAGATCCATATAGAGTTCCTCGAGCGACGTCTTCACCGGCGCCAGCTCCGACACCTCAACACCGCCCTCTACGAGCGCCCGGTTCAGTTCCCAGGGTTCGTGACCATCCAGTTCGATGCCCATTGACCCGTTCTCAGCACTAGTAGTCCGAGCCCATCCGATCCGCCCTAGAATCTCCCCGGCAAGGTCGGCACGGTTCACAGCGACCCGATACACATTCCTGTGGCCGAGCAGTTCCTGCACATTGCCGCTTGCCACTACCTTTCCCTTGTTGATCATGGCGATCTGCGTGCAGATCTGCTCGACCTCGTGCAGAAGATGACTGGAGAGAAAGACAGTCATGCCGTGTTCGGAGGAGAGACGTCGGACGAGCTCGCGGACCTCCCTCATCCCTTGAGGGTCGAGGCCGTTTGTCGGTTCATCCAGTAGCACCAGTTCGGGCTTGCCCACTATAGCGAGTGCTATCCCCAACCGCTGTTTCATGCCCTGGGAGTAGGCCTTTACCTTGTTCTTGGCGCGGTCGAGCAGACCGACGATACTGAGCGCCTCGTCGATCTCTTTGCTTGAGCAGCGCCCGCCAGTGTTGGCAAGTATGCGGATGTTGTCGCGCCCGCTCAGATACTTGTAGAACGCGGGGGCTTCGATCATCGCCCCAACGCGCTTCATGGCCCTTACGTGGTCGCGCCAGACATCATGGCCGAGCACACGCACACTGCCCTTGGTCGGCCGAATGAGCCCGACCATCATTCTCAGCGTGGTGCTCTTGCCCGCCCCGTTCGGCCCGAGGAACCCGAATACGGTCCCATTGGCTACGTCGAGGTCCAGCCCGTCCACAGCCGTGAGGTTCCTGAATCGCTTGGTAAGACCGGAGCAGGTTATCGGTTGGCTGTGCAACTGGTTCTACCTTCCCCAGAACAGCGGCGCGTGGCCATCCGGTGGGGTCGGTTTGCCGGCGGCTCTCCAGGCGGCTATGTAGATCCCCGCGGTCGCCTCCGAAGCACTGGCCAGGCGCCCCTCCAGAATCGTGCGCGTATCGGAGTAGAGCGATTTGTAGTACCTGAACGCGTGGCCGGGGTCGATCTTGCGGGCCTTGTCATCGGCAGCATAGATCGGGTCCAGGTGGCCATAGCTCGCGATGCACCAGCCGAACGCCGACTTCAGCGGGTCACTTACCTCCTCGGGTTCGCGGGGCCTCACGCTTTCACGCTGGAGCATCAGCGCAACCAGCGCCTCCTCCCAATGGAAGTGAATGCCTTTCTGATCAGTTGTCCGGCCATCGTAGAACACCGTGGTGTGGAACGGAACGTGTGCGTCGCCAACGAAGTGTGCCAACACCGCCGACTGCACCACGATCCCCACGCTGTCGCCCTCTTTCATCGCCTTGACGAGCTTGTCGAACCTCTCAGCTATCGCCCAGGGCAGCAGGCCCGCCTTCTCAAGCTCCTTCTTCCCGAATCGACTCTCTGCGGTCTGACGATCGACTATCAAGTCATCAAACGGCGGCTTGGAAAGCAGGTCGAGGTCGACGTAGTGCTGCGGGCCGATCTGAGCCTTGTGGGTGTCTCGCCAATCGTCGGGGAGAGTGCACATCGCCACGATGTAACGCGAGTTCGTCTCATAGAACGGGCTCAGCTCAGCCGGCAGCAGGCCGATCGCCTTCTCCGTGATCATCGTGTGCGCCGACGGCCCCCACGACCAGGCGGGGGAGATAACTACAGCGATCAACGACAAGACTGAAAGAAGATACCGAGCTTTCATCCTAGCGACCTCCGCTGTTCTATACTTCAATGGTTCGCCAGTTTCCTCGCCTGAACCACCACATCATCAAGAGTCCGGAAATCCCGGTCGTCACGGACATCGCGATCCATGCGCCTGTTGCGCCGTAGCCCGCGGGGACGACCAGCAGCCACGCGAGCGGCATTCGAATCAGCCAGAGCGTGGCAATTGTGAGGAACATCGGCATGCGGGTATCGCCCGCCCCCTGCAGTGCACCTCTCAGAACCATGTTCACGGCCAGCAGCGGCTCTGAGATCGCGTTGATCCGCAGATAGGAGACGATGAGCGCGATCACGGCCGCGTCCTTCGTAAAGCTTCTCGCCAGGAACCCCGGCGCGAAGAGGAACACAAGCGCAACCAGAGTCATGATGACTACGGCCTGCCCGGTCGCAATCCAGGCTGTATGTGCCGCCCGGTCTGGCTTACCAGCCCCAAGGTTCTGCCCAACGAGCGGGGTCGCGGCCATACTGTAGGCGATCCCCGGCATGAACGCAAGTGACTCTATCTGCAGCGCGACCGTCAGCGCCGCCTGTGCGGGATTCACCTGCGCCGCCGGAAGCACTCCAAGAACCCCTCTGTAAGCCGCCGATCCAGTGGACCACAGGAGGTTCTGAAGCGCCGCCGGCCAACCGATGTTCAGTATCCGCTTGCACCAATCCCAGTCCAGACCAAGGTGACCGACGGAGCCTCTCAGCACAGACCTCCGCAGCAGTCCATACGAGAAGACAAGGCCAATGATGCGCGATATGGATGTCGCCCAAGCCGCCCCGTGGACCCCCATCTGCGGAAACGGCCCGTTGCCCAGGATAAGAAACCAGTCCAGGACCGCGTTGATCGCCAGCACGGCCGTGTTGACGACAAGAGGGCCTCTCACATCCCCGGCCGCTCGCAGGGTGGCTGTAATGTTCACGATCAGGAACATCGGCACGGAGAACCACGCTATCAGGATCGTGTAGTTCGCAGCAAGCGGCAGCGCGGCGTCCTTAGCTCCAATCAGCGAGGCTAACGGGCTCGCAAACACAATGATAGGCAGCGAACTCGCGAGGCCCGTAATCACGGAGAGCATCCAAGTCTGCCCAGCTACCTTGTCCGCGTCTTCATACTCCTGAGCCCCGAGAAACCGTGCGACCAGCGCCGACGCGCCCGCCGACAGGGCAACAACCATACCGAACTGCAGGAAAAGAACTTGAGTGCCGATTCCCACGGCCGCCAATGCCTGGGTAGCGTCTGGCAGATGCCCGACAAACCAGACGTTGACAAGCCCATAGGCTGACTGGATGATGGTGTTGATCGCCGTCGGCCAGGCTAGATACCAGACCGCCGTCCAGACGTGACCTTCCGTTATGATCTGACTTGCGTGATTGCGCTGCCGTCCGGCTGAGGCTGATGATTCTTCCATACAATGACTTTCGATAGGTCTGTCACAGATTATGAAACTCGATTCCCACCCCAAATGTCAATAGCCGGTCGATAGCATAGGTCCTCCCCGGCCCTCTCGATACGGCCCCAGTCCGGCCTACTCGGGGCCTACGGTAACGATGATTATCCTGCGGGAACGTGGCATAGGCACGAAGCCTGCGTCATTGCACGAGCCAGAGTTCCCGCAGGCGATGTCCGCTGATCTACCGCACTACCGCGCTTGCCTTGTTGACGTCTTCTGCAGAGCGAGTATAATGGAACTGTCGAGGGCCACGAACATGCTAGATGATTACAAGTACAGCATAGGACGGCTAGTCGTCTACAGACACACGGAACCGAAACTCCCGCGACAGAGCTACGGCCACTATGGACCGGAACGCACTCTGGGTGAGATAGAAGGGGTCGAGACTGTCTCCGCGCCCCAACCGCACTGGCTTTATGCTATCCGCAACATCCGCAACCAGGAGCTGACTCACGTAACGGAGGACGAGATCAAGTTCGCCACCTCCATAGGCAGTCACTGGCGCAAGAGCCCTCAACAGATCGTTGCCAAGGCCGAAGATGGCGCTCTGGCGGAGATGATCGCAAGAGCGCTCGCCAACCCGGAGAGAGCCGGCCTGCTTCGCGGCACCCTCAAAGATATGCTTCATCGAGAGGATCTGGCCGCGCGGGCATCAAGAGAAGGGCCCAACCTGCCCATCGGTGAGGGCGATTACGTCAGATTGCGCGGCGACCTGCGTCCGGAGACGGAGCCGCTCCACAGCCACTACGCCAAGATTCTCTCGGTCAAGCCCTCCGACATTGCCGGCATCGAGAACCCTCAGGCCAAGCAGGGCCAGCCGAGGATATTCCGAACCCACAAGCAGTACCACGTGCTGTCCTCCGAGGGCGTGGAGGCCGACGTCTACGATGCTGAGATCAAGCTCTTCTACACTGCCAAGGGCAGGAAGACTATCCTGAACTGGCGCGCGGCCACCCTTCTCTCCGAGACCTTCAAAGACCCGCCACCCTACAACCCGGAGTACGAGTTCCTGATGGACCACGTCTTCACTCGCGAGGAACTCAAACCCGTCAGGCGTTCCGAACTGGCGCACATGCTCTCATCACTGCTCTACGTCAAGGGGAAGATGGGATGGCGGGACTACCAGCGCCGCGGCCAGTTCTTTGTCGGCAGCCCCAAGTCTCACCTGATCGACAACATCCTGGAGATCTCCCGTTTCGACTCGCGCCGCAACAGGTGCAAGACTATCGAGGAGATCGCCGAACAGCAGCAGGCTTCAGACCAACTCCGCCGACTCTTCGCAGGCAGCTAAGCCGCCCACCCTCCGCTGCGCCGCTCGTTTCAGCACTTCAACAGCAGGGTATCATCATCCGTGCTGAGGTCTGCCTGCTTGCCAGCGCAGACGGGGTAAGGGACAATGGGTACAGGTTGTGCCAGGACTCTGGAGCTTCGTATCCCGGCGGACACGCGCTACATATCTCTGGTCAGGCGCGGAGTCCGCAGCATTGCTGAATCGATGGGCTTTCCGCGCGAGGACGTCGCGGACGTCGAGGTGGCAGTCTCCGAAGCTGTCACAAACTCAGTGATCCACGGCAGCACTACCAGCTCAGCCGTGGTAGTGAGGTGCCGAGCCCTCGCGGAATCGCTTGTGGTTGATGTTGTGGATCAGGGAGCTTGTGCTGCGCTACCGCCGCCGACTCATCCGCAACCTGCGGAGGAGACTGGGCGCGGCTTGTACATGATGCAGGAACTCGTGGATGAATGCCGCAGGTCGCGCACCCCCCACGGCCTGCGTGTTAGGCTCACCAAGCAGCGCCGCTAGGCCCTCAGGCTTGCGCTTGCCTCCTCGATATCTTCGTAGCACACCAACCGTGGCCGCACGCCCATGTTGTCCAGGATCTTGCTCATCAGACCGTGGCAGCCGACCAAACACAGCCGCCTACCAGCCGACTCGACCGCATTCTTGATCGACAGGATAGCCGCGACCCCGGTGCTATCCACATAGGACAGAAGATGAACGTCTAACAAGATATCGCGACGACGGCTGACCTCGCTATGGATATCACTGAGGAATGCCGGGGAGGAGGTAGCGTCCAACTCGCCACAGAGGAAGACAACCGAGGCGTCGATATCCGCCATCTCAGATGTCCACGTGGTGAAGATCTCATCCGTTCCAGGCGTCTGCAACTCGATGCCTCCTCCATGCCATGCGCAACCAAGATGAGTCTTACCAACCTGGAGCACCGGCTAAACTCGTTCGGGCAGGCGTGGGAGGAGCCAATTGATGAGTCTCGGTTGTTTCGGGACAGACTTCGTTGTTTCGGGACACCTATCCGGAAACTCGTTGTTTCGGGACACCTTGTCCCGAAACGAGCTTGGGCTTCGGGACAGGGTGTCCCGAAGCAACGCTTACATCCCCTTGAACCAGAACCAGCCTGGGAAACGGTCGATGCGGATGTAGACCACTGCCAGCACAACCAGCAGACCTATCGTGTTGATGTTCTCGTGGTTCTCCAGGACCTGAGTCCAACTCGCTCTTCTCGACTCGGAGCCGGAATAGGGCTTGAGGCTTGGCAGCCATCTGTTGGTCTCATCACACCATTCCTGGTACTTGGGCGCGAAGATCACCTTGAGGCGTTTCTCTTCGCGCAGAACTCGCGTGTGCGCGTACGCGGCGAAAAGCACCACGTAGCCAGCGATCAGATACGGGTTCCATGTCATAATGAAGAAACCGAGCCCGAGGACAAACCTGCCGATATACATGGGGTTGCGAACGTGGGAGTAAGGCCCGGAGATCGTCAGCCGCTCGTCCTTGTGCAGGTGCGAGCCAGCCCACATCTGGATCAACTCGCCGAGCAAAGCAACCGGCGCGCCAATCCAGAACGCCTGCTCCGAGCGCATGAATCCCATCAGCCCCAGCACCCCGACAGCCATAAGCGGGACGCGCCACCACGTGATCGTGCGGCGGACTTTTTCTTCCAAAGGCAACTGCGTGCTAGACTCCAAAGACACTCCAACCTCCATGTATCATGACATCGAAAGTCTACCACGTCACTGTCTCACGGTCAAGGACCGGAACCGCCCCCAAGCGCGGAAAGCATCATGACTCAACAGAGACTCCGCTGTGACAGCGCTTGTGCAGCGGAGTCTGTTATCCCCGATGCAAAGGGCCTATCAGGCATTCCATCTTGAACCTCAGTCAAAGCTTATGACTTTATGGCTTGCTACTGGGTTGACATTGCTTTCGACCTGTGTTACGTTATAGCGTTGCTGATCCATCTCTATGGCAGCATCGGGGTGAAACCTGGCATGAGTTCTAACGACATCGTCGATCAGGCTCGGCCGTCTCCTTCGTGCGCCAAGCACGAGCCCCCTGAACACACCGGAAACAACCTCAGCAGTGGATCTCCGTCACTCCATGATGTGATTCAGCACATGCAGGAGTTCGTGGTCATACTAGACCGCGATTGCGCGATAGTCGATGCAAACGACGCCGCGCTTGAGATGCTTGGTCTTTCTTCTGGAGATGCTGCCGCCGCTGTTCCGGCTGACGTCCCATTGTCTGTGGATTCCAACGGCAAGCGCGCCGATCTTCGGGAAGTGGTTCGAAACAAAGTCCTCAGGGGAGAGCAGATCAGGGACATGCTGCAGACACACCTGAGTGCCGATGGCACCCGCCGCTACTTCATGGTCAACGGCTATCCCATTGAGGACGCAGACGGGCAAGTCACCATGGCTCTCGTGGTGGGTCGCGAGGTAACCGAGCTCGAACGCCTCCTGTCGCGCACTGAGGAGATGCTGGGCATCATCAAGAAGCAGGCGCGGTCTCTCCAATACGTGATCGACAACATGCCTGCCGGAGTTCTGCTGCTGGACTCGGAACTGCGTCTGATGGCGTGGAATCGGATATATCTAAACTACTTCGATCGTTCGCCACACTGGAAGGTGGGAGTGCCCATCGAACATGTGCTTCCTGGCGCCGAGGAATCCGGCATACTCACCCGCCTCAGGCGCGCCATCAAGACCGGTCGCGTCCAATCCGTCAAGAACCTCCGCTACGAAACGCCCAGAAAGGGCCTCACCTATTGGCAGGGCTCGGCGGTTCCAGTGCACCTCAGGTTGGAGGATGGCGGAGACACTGCCCTCGCGGTGGTAGTTGTCGATGTTACAGACCAGGTGATAGGGCAGGCGCATATCGAGAACATCTACCGTCACGAACACGCCGTCGCCGAGAAGCTGCAGACGAGCTTCATGCTCAATGACTGTCCGAAGGTGGACGGCTTCTCTCTTGCTCTGCGCTACCAGGCGGCCCTGGATGAGGCCCTCGTCGGTGGGGACTTCTACGACGTGTTCAGACTGGACCACGGGAGGTTCGGCATAGTGGTAGGGGATGTCGCGGGAAAAGGCCTCAACGCGGCGGTCTACACGGCGATGACAAAGTATATGCTTCGGGCATATGCACTTGAGGAAAGCTCGCCTGAACTCGTCCTGGCACGTCT
The DNA here is from genome assembly GCA_964523735.1 of uncultured bacterium. Taxonomy (GTDB): domain Bacteria; phylum Armatimonadota; class UBA5829; order UBA5829; family UBA5829; genus CAZFYZ01. The sequence continues at coordinate 9,600 of CAZFYZ010000086.1, forward strand.
GAACGAAGCCCTCGCCGCATGCACGCCAACCGAGGTGTTCGTTACACTGATCTACGGCGTGCTTGATGCTGATGATCGATCGTTCACGTATGCGAACGCCGGCCATGAGCTGCCCATCCTCTACAGCCACACCACCGGCCATGCTACGACTCTCGATGTTACCGGGAGGGCTCTGGCGCTTGTCAACGGCTCGAGCTACACCACGCAAACCATGCGCATCGATTGCGGTGACGCCATCGTCCTATACACGGACGGCATTACCGACGCTGGACGCGGTGCGGATCGACTGGGCTGTGACAGACTGCTGACCGCCATCACGGAGAGGGCCAATGGCAGTGCCGAGCTGATAGCCGACGCTGTTCTTGGCGTCGCGCTGGATAAGTGCGGCGGACAGCTTGCCGATGATGCGGCGATAGTTGCTATCAAGGCAGTAGAAAGGGAGTCTCATTTATGAGGCAGCCCGCCGGCCTGCTGAAGCTGAGCATTGTCCGTGATGGTCCCTCCGATCTGGCGATGGCGGGGCAAGCCGACTTCCATAACAAGCAGAGAATACACGATGCTTTTGATGAGCTGCTGGCCGAGGGCTGCCTCCTCGTGACAGCCGATCTCACCGACCTCCACTATGCTGACACCAGCGCAGTAGCCGCACTGGTGAGTTGCGCGATGAAATACGCCGAGGCTGGAGGACAGATACAGCTTGCCGGCGCCAGCAGGCCGGTATCTAGAGTGCTCAACCTATCCGGCGCCGCGGCGTTCTTCGCATCCGCCACCGACCGGGTCCCTGTGGGTGAGGGCCGTGTGCCCACTGCTCCGTCAGAGAACTACTGGCATGCGACGGAGTTCAGCTTGCCGGCATCGCCCGAATCCGCCGCAGTCGCCAGGGCGCGGATAGCGCGGCTGGTGCGTGCGCTGCCGTTAGGGTTGGACGAATGTGACGACGTCGTCGTCGCGGTTGGCGAGGCGCTGGCAAACGCGATCCGCCATGGGTGTGGCTGCAATGCGGATATGCGGATCACGGTGAAGTGTGTAGCCGGACCTCGCAGACTTGCCATTGAGATCGCCGACTCGGGAGCAGGGTTCAGCCCGGATTCCGTCCCATTGCCATCTCCTCGCAGCCTGATCCAGGGAGGAATGGGCATCTACATGATGCGGGAGTTGATGGACGAGGTCAGCTTCTCGTTCGAGGGCTCGACCGTAGTTCGCCTGGTCAAGCGCATTCCATCCACTGACGCATCGACAGACGAGCCCGAGGGAGATCTATCCCTCAGCTAGTTTACACGCCGCCTCGGACTTCTAGCCTCTCACCGCGTAGTAGTCCCCGCCGTGGCAATCGTTGATTACGACCAACGGCATCTCACGAATCTCAAGCTTGTGGATGGCCTCGCAGCCTAGGTCTCCAAAAGCAATCACTTCACAGGACGTGACTCTTTTGGAGAGGAGAGCCCCCGCGCCACCCGTCGCGGCCAGATAGACGGCTTTGTGTCTCACGATAGCATCGATCACGCTCTGATCACGCGACCCTTTACCGATCATCCCCTTGAGCCCGGCCGCCAGAAGCGTGGGCGCGTAGGCATCCATCCGCCCGGACGTCGTCGGCCCGAGCGAGCCAATCACCTGACCAGGACGAGCAGGAGTCGGCCCGGCGTAGTAGATCACCTGGCCATTGATATCGAACGGAAGTGGCTCGCCCCGCTCGATCATCTTCACCATCCGCGCATGCGCGGCGTCACGAGCGGTGTAGACGATTCCGGAGAGCAAGACGCTATCGCCCGCACGGAGCTGCTCGATGTCGCTGTCGCGAATTGGTGTCCTGAGATTGATCAACGCTCGTCCTTCTTCCTGTGCTGATCTATGAATCTGGTTGGGCTACAGAAGCATCCGTGTGTGTCTTCTCCGTAGCCGCCGCCAAGGGGCTGTCCGGCCTTCTTCCTGATCTCGAAATGAAGATGAGCCAGATAGCAGCCATCTGCGTCACCCATCGTGCCTAAGACCTGCCCGCGCTTCACAACGTCTCCCTCCTTCACCCGGCGCTCCGCAAGGTGGGCATAGACGGCTTCGACGGGCTCTTCGCCTCGACCGACAGGATGAACGATCATCACGACGTTTCCCCACCCCATCATCACGTTGTCGCTGTAGGAGACTTTGCCGTTGGCGATGGCATAGATCGGGTCGCCGTAGTCGCTGTTGCCCCCGCCGATGCCGTTCCAGTCCTCGCCCAGGTGCAGTTTCGGCCCACCGAACTTCTGGGCCCTGTAATACCCTTTCGCGTTGGGAGCACCGACCGGGTAGTCAAACCAGTCGGATGCTTTCACCCCGCGCACTTCTGTGTAGCCGCGGTAGAGGTAAGCACGAATCTCGCCCCAGAAGAACGCGCGAGCAACTGCTGCCAGGACCAGAACAACGATCAGCAGCTTCACCCAGCGCTTCATCGGCGGCTCCCCAATCCCAAGTCACAGATATCAAATCACAAATGTCACGTGTCTCGCCGCGTGGCACTGCAGCGTCACCGCGACGGGCAAGCTGGCGATGTGACAGGGGTAGCTCTCGACATGCACCGCGAGTGCCGTCACCCGCCCACCAAGGCCAGACGGACCGACACCCGTTGCGTTGACTGCCTCAAGAAGATCACGCTCGAGCTGAGCATCGATCTGATTCGCCGCCGCCTCGCCGATCGTTCGCAGGATCGCCTTCTTCGACAGGATCCCGGCTTTCTCCAACGTTCCGCCAAGCCCGACACCGACCACGAGCGGAGGGCAAGGATTGGATCCTGCCGAGACGACCGTATCTACCACGAACTTGGTGACGCCCTCTACACCATCGGAGGGCTTGAGCATCCTCGCTGCGCTCATATTCTCGCTGCCACCGCCCTTTGGCGCGATGGTGATCTTGAGCTTGTCGCCAGGGACGATCTCTAAGTGAACTACAGCTGGGGTATTATCGCCGGTGTTGACGCGGTCCAGAGGATGCCTGACGACCGACTTACGAAGATACCCCTCGCCATATCCCCGGCGAACGCCCTCATTGATAGCCTCGACCAGGCCACCGGCGACGTGCACCTCCTGCCCGATCTCGACGAACACGAGCGTCAGCCCGGTATCCTGGCACATCGGAATGCTCTCAGAGGCGGCAATCTCAGCATTCTCAATCAACTGGTCGAGCACGTCGCGGCCTGTGGGAGAATCCTCTATCCCACGCGCGCGTTTGAGGGCATCGGCGACATCGGCCGGAAGGACGAGACAAGCCTCTATACAAGCATCTCTGACGTGATCAATGATGAGGCTGGTGTCTATCTCCCTCATGTTAATCCACGTCCCTCCCCGCAGCCCCGTCTCGTGTGAGGTTGATGTCCGGCAGTACGCGAGCCCTATCGACAGTTGGACTCACAGCGGGCCTAATGCGCCTCGTCGGCAGGAACCTGACATGTCCATCCACAAACAGGTAGTTGCGTTCGCCGCTCCAGGGGTCGTTGCCGGTCTCATTGAGATCATCGTACCAACCCACTTTTGGGCTATCGCTGTGCAGTGTCCAGTATTCGGCCACAAGCACCTTCTTGGAAGGACACCTCGCGGACCCGTTCTTGATGGAACTGCACGGCAGTTCGGGATTAGTGGCCGCGAACTTCGTCCTGATGTGGTCGGAGTCGGCTATCATGTTGATCTGTTCGGGAGTCATGTAGAAACATGCGGAGTAGGCGTAGGAAGTACCGGAGTAGATCCCCGGCGGGGTTGGATCGGCAGGACAGGCAAGGATCATGTTGCGGTCAGCGCCCGCGGTCGCGACCACATACTTCCTCATCGGCTCGCGCCAGTAGTAACCCGCCCAGAGATACTGGCTGCCGGTGTTGGGGTAGCAGCCATGGTAATCGGCCGTGTAGGACTCGAACGCTCGGGCAATCTGAGACAGGTTGGACTGGCACCTCGTCCGCTGGCCCGACTTCTTGGTCTGCAGGTAAACCGGCGCCAACATCGCGGCAAGCATCGCTATCACCGCGACTACCACCAGAAGCTCCACCAGCGTAAAGCCGGCACGTCGCCCAAAACGCAAAGTGGAAAGCCCCACCCTGGGGAGCTTTCCACTTTCCACTTTCCACATTCCACTTGAGGCCATCAACCCAGCTTGCCCTCATTGCGCAGCCTGAAGAACTCATAGGCAAGCATCGCCGCCGGCACCTCGACCACTGTGGAGAACTTGTCGAACACTCTCGCAATGGCGCGCTGCTGCATCTCGTCCGACTGCTCCGAATAGCCCATCTTGTCAACCATCTCGCTGAGTAGCGCGAATGCGTCCAGTATAAAGCGGCCCTTTGTCTGCGGAAGCTGTCTGAGCGGAAGCTTGGCATAGCCGCGCGTAATCTTCTCCGCGACCTCCTCCCAAGCCAGCTCGATCTGCCGCTCGGCCGCCCTGCGGTCGCTCATCACGGTGCGGCTCTTCTCAGCCATCTTCTGCAGCTTGAGGTAGTTCTCGTAATCCTCTATGGTCGTGCCGTCGACGATCTTCAGGCGAACCTTCCGACCGATGACCTCGCTCAGCGACTGCTCGACAGTCGCCAGGTGCTGACTGCTCCTGATGTGACCGGCCATCGAGCTGTCGGCGGTCGAGAACCCGAGGACAAACACATCACCCTCGATAGTGATGCCGACGCCCAGCTCGACTGCCCGGTAGAACGTAGGCGATACGACTCTGTCCTTGGCCTTCTCGGCGGCCTTCAGCCAAATCTGATGGACTTGCTGTTGTGTCAGTTCACTCATGCTGCTATGGACTCCAGTTGGAGGATTATAGTTACCCCTGAGGGGAATGTCAACGCGCGATACTGATGACCGTATACACGGCGCTGGATACTACGCCTGTCAGCGGCTTGGCAAACACCAGCGCCAGCAGCGTTCCCGCAAGACACACGGCGACTGCCGTATTGACCGCGGCTCCACCCCGGATTTCCTTGCCCTCGCCCGGAGCGAAGAACATCAGCCTCACTACGTTCAGATAGTAATACGCTGATATCACGCTGTTTATCACGCCGAGCACGGCAAGCACCGCAAGTTCGGGATGTCCGGCGGCCATGTTGATCGCGCCACCGAAGATGTAGAACTTGCCAAGGAACCCGGCAGTCGGCGGCACACCAGCCAGCGATACCAGGAAGACAGTCAACGAGACCGCATAGAACGGCGAACGCCGCATCAGCCCGCCGTAGCCCTCGATCGTATCTGATCCATTGCGGGCCCCCACAGCCACCACCACCGCGAATGCGCCGAGGTTCATGAACAGGTACGCCAGCACGTAGATCAGCACGCCGGTCAGGTCCCACGGCGCTGCCCCCTCGACCCACTTGCTGACAGCGGCGCCGCTCGTGAGCAGGCTCGGGACATTCATCGCGGTCAGAACGCCTATCATCAGGTATCCGACCTGAGCAATGCTCGAGTAGGCCAGCATTCGCTTGATGTTGCGCTGGGCGATCGCGACCAGGTTCCCGTAGAACATGCTGGCCAGTGTCAGCACTACCAGCACCCAGTAACAGCTTAGCGAGGATGGCGTTCCAGGGACGACGGCTATCAACAGGAATCTGATGATCACCGCGAGTCCGGCCGCCTTGCTCACCACAGACAGGAACGCTGTGACGGGAGTAGGCGCGCCCTCGTAAGTGTCCGGCGCCCAGAAGTGGAAGGGCACCAGCGCGAGCTTGAACCCAAGCCCGACGAGGGTGAACATGACCCCCACCCACCCCGCGCCGGTAGATGCGGCTCCACCCATCAGGCCTCTCGCCACCGCACTCAACGCAGTGCTCCCACCAGTCACGCCGAAGAGGATCGACATGCCATAGAGCATAATCGCCGAACACGCCGCGCCATACAGGAAGTACTTGAGCCCCGCCTCGCCCGACCGCCGATCGTTCTTCGAGTAAGCAGCCAATATATAGCTGGTCAGACTCAGGAACTCGATCGAGAGGTAGATCGCGATCAGATCAGACGCCGCAGCCGCCAACGAAGCTGCGGCAGTCGCGAACATCAAGAGCGAATAGTACTCGCCCTTGTGAATCTGATGCTCGCCGAAATGCTCCAGCGACATCAGCATCACAACCAGCGCCCCGGCAATAGCAATGAACGACAATATCGCCGCAAACGGGTCCACAGTCAACTGCGCATGCCCGCCGGAAGTCACGAAGAGCGCAATCTGCGAGACCGGGAAGACTTCGTCCCCAACAGCGGCATTCACGGTGCTGTCGGCGAGCCCCATGGAAATCCATGCCGCAATACCCGCGAACACCAGTGCGCCGAAAGTTAGCGCCGGCGCGAGGTACTGCGACGGCGCGGAATGGTCCAGACCCTTATCAGGTCTCTTCGCCGCAATCACGCCAACGAGCAACACCACTATAGCCGCCCCGCACAGAAACAGCGGAGGGAATATCAACCACAAGTTGCCGAGATACATTCTTCGTCCTTAGTCCTCCCTCTCCCCTCGCGGGAG
>CAZFYZ010000087.1:0-16051 GCA_964523735.1 uncultured bacterium
AATCGCCAGGACATACAGGATCTTCCGGATTGCCATAACCCACCCCCCACGGTAATTCGCTGGTAGGCGGGCGTTTACCTCCTGAAGCGAGGCTGGAGGCTACGAGATCATCCTCCACAGCGACCATCGCCTCACCAGACGCTCGAGACGCTGGGCAGGGGACTCACACCCCGCCGATTCCGCTTTCTTGAGGGAAGTCTATGCCGCACAATCCGAGCAGCGTCACCAGCATGCCCACCACAAACTCGCCTGCTATCAGGCCGATGAACAGCGGGGCGGCCTTCTTGTAGCCCTTCAGCCCTCCATATCGCAGGATAAGGACCTTGGCGAGCCACGCAATAAAGATCGGCACCCAGATACGACCCACGCTTATGCTTGTGGAGGCCAGATAGCCCGCTGGGTGGAACGGCCACCAGATGAAGCGCGTCCTCATAGCACCCAGGAAGAGCGCGAAGATCAGCCCAAAACCGTACGCCATGCTCCGGCCTGTGTCCGGCAGTCTGGGGGAAGAGATAAACGTGTGCGCTTTGGTCCACGGGTCGGAGCCAAACGCCCACATGACGATGCTGCTGTACTTGGCCGACCCGTACCCCACCTGATACATCACGTGCAGATAGGCCCAAAACGCCACCACAATGCTCACAATGCTCGCAAGCATGATCGCCCCGGTCATCCCCCGCAGGCTAACTCCCGAGCGTTTGCCAATATGGTAGGCATCTACCTGACCGGACATCGGGAACTGCCTGTTGGTACGGTTGAGCCAGAAGAAAAGCGACATCACCACGTGATGCCGGGCCGGCCAATGGGCATCGCCCATGATCGTGCGCATGAGGCTGTCTCCCCCTACCCCATAGAGCTCGATCGTCGGCAGGCCTACTTCGGCGCGCAGTCGGGCTACCATCAGCACGAGAAGCAGCAGCGTCGGCAGGAAGATCAGGACGGCAATAGGACTGAGGCCTGCCTTGATCGCGAAACCTCCGATGAACACGCATCCTGCCACGAGACCCCAGAAAGCGATCGCGTATGGCAGCGGCTCGTGAGCGTCATCCATTTGCTTGCGGCCCCATGCGGCGAGCCAGACGTCACGCAGGTGTCTTCTCGCCAACCAGACAATGCCTATACCCAGTCCCAGAGCTGCGCCTGCGCCCTGCTCACTCTGATAAGGGAATCCCGTTCTGGTAGCCTCGCCCAGCATGGCAGCGGCCACCAGTTCCAAGCGCCCCAACAGCACGAAGAACCAGAGCGAGAACCCCACCTGCGCCGGAACAAAGAACGACAACCCGACCATGAAGGGGAAGAACGAGATCGGGATACCGCCGGCCGCGTTCCAGGGCGGACTTGTGCTCAGAGGAATATAGCGAACGTTGATCGGGACACCAGGCACATTAGGAAAGAGCAGATGAGCCACAACTAACGTCCGAAGTCCCGCCGCCACGAGGAAGGCCCCCCAGAAGTAGGGGTTGGCAAGAATGCGCTCCTTGGGATCGGTGATAGCCAGTGGAATCTCGGCGATCGGGTAAGTCAGCCGCTCAGTCTCCCATTGGCGCCGAAAGATCGAGGTCAGACAGAGGCTCACCCAGACAACGACGGCAATGAAAGCTGTCCACCAGGCCAAAGGAACAACCCAGGGCAGATAGTGCGCGGGAGTATAAAGGGTCGAGCCGCCCCTGTAGAGATCGTGGACCGCGTCGCCTGGCGGAGGGACCAGGTGCCTGGGGAGGTTGGGGACGATCGTGGTGAGCCAGCCATTGTCGGGTGTCGCCCGTTCAACGGCATAGTGGATGGTCGTGAAGAGGATCTGCATCTGGTCGTGCCCGCAGAGGCCGGTGGAAACGATCAGCATCACGTAAACCGTGAGTATCTCACCCCTCGATAGAGTGCGCTTGGGCGAAACCAGGCTCAGGAGGTAGTTGCCCAGCAGCAGGACGAGCAGGACGAAGATGCAGTTGAAGAAGAGGGCCGAGGTCGAGACATTGTCGGAGTACTTCACGTACTCTACATGCACAACCCAGAGGATGTTGAGCGGGATCAGCAGCACGCCGATCATAAGCGCCCGAAATGTGACGCCGATCTTCGCGGCTTGGCGTGTGGATTCCCCTCTGCTCTCGTGGCTCTTGGCAGGCGCCTCCGGACCAGTCATTTTCCCCCCTCCATATTCAAAGCAAATCGCCGGCCAGCAGGCGAGAGCCAATCCCTCGATGATGTCCCCAGGACCCAGCTTGAGATCAATCTACCATGAAGCGGGGCTGGTGTAAATAGCTCTGCAGCAGCATCAACCGCATTCCCAAGGCTTGGCCAGAAACCTGCGCCAACTATGCACTGGGGTATCTCTGACCACTGGCCAAGGTGATCAGCTCGAATCTCAGTCAGAGCAGTTGGCCAATGCCTCGTACACCCCTGTGTGCACTGTTGGCTAAGCATTCTGGCTCATGCGCCAAATACTTGAGCCAAGATATAACCCTATATGGATTAGGGATAGGCCAAGGCCAAGGGGCTGGACGGCTGTTCTGCTGCGTGCTATACTCTTCCGGGTGAGCATGCAGTGAAGCAATGGGCGATAAAGATATGTGAGTTTCCAGACGCAGTGGTGGAGTGCGCAGATAACCTCGACTTCATGCGCTATCTGCCTGACGAGAGCATGAAGCTGATCGTCACCTCTCCGCCTTACAACATCGGTAAGGCTTACGAGCGGAGAACCGCGCTGGACAACTACTTATCCTCCCAAGCGCAGACGATATCAGAATGCGTGCGCCTATTGCATCCCCGAGGATCCATCTGTTGGCAGATAGGCAACTATGTAACAGCCAACGGTGAGATTATCCCGCTGGACATCCCTCTGTATCCGGTGTTCAAGAGCCACGGCCTGCATCTACGTAACAGGATTGTCTGGCACTTCGAGCATGGACTCCATTGCACTAATCGGCTGTCCGGAAGGTACGAAACCATACTGTGGTTCACCAAGGGCGATGACTATACTTTCAACCTAGACGCGATCAGGGTGCCGTCGAAGTACCCAGGCAAGAAGTACTTTAAGGGACCGAAAGTTGGGCAGTTGTCCTGCAATCCGTTGGGCAAGAATCCGGGCGACGTCTGGATTATCCCAAACGTCAAGAGCAACCACGTGGAGAAGACCATTCACCCGTGCCAGTTTCCGGTGGAGCTGATCGAACGCCTTGTTCTCGCTCTCACTGACGAGAGGGAGAACGTACTGGATCCGTATATGGGGGTCGGATCTGCCGTGATCGCAGCACTGATGCATCAGCGCGCCGGCTACGGGTGCGACACCGTATCCGAGTATGTCGAAATCGCTCGGGATCGGATCGCTGAGTTGCGGGACGGCAGTTTGCAGACACGCCCAATGGGCAAGCCCGTCTATGATCCACAACTCCCGAACGGAGGCCACTGATGCACATTGCAGAGGTTCATTCCCACCTCAACGGCTTTGAGCACATCCAGTATCACAAGCCCTCTCTCTGGCAGGAGATTGAGAAGGTGATCACTGCGGTGGACGTCGAGGCGTGCCGAACGAAGAGGTCCCGGGAGAAGACGATGAAGGGGCGACTTATCTATAGCTGCCCTGGGATAAACGGATGCTTCAAAGCCGGGCTTGGAGCTGAGGGCTGGCATCAATCCAAGGTCTACTACTGGATCACTGCAGACGCGAAGCTGATCCGAAAGACAGTGGGCTTACCTGCCGCCGAACAGAAAGCAGAGATAATAGCGGCTGGGCGCACGCCCATGAGTTCATACAACCAGACCGACTTCGTAAAGGACAGGATCGCCATCGAGGTTCAGTTCGGGAAATACAGCTTCGTCGCCTACGACCTCTTTGTCAAGCACATGGCATTCTTCGTCGGCGACACCATCGACGTGGGTGTTGAGATCCTCCCGATGAAAGAGCTGACTCTGAACCCCAACGGCGGTCGCGATATGTCAACGGGCGTGCCGTACTACGAGGGTGCCCTCTACGATCTCATTCGCCAGGGGCGCGGTATACCCGCTGTTCCATTGGTGCTCATCGGCGTCACGCGATAGGATCATTCATCAGCATGCGGCCCCGGCCGCTGCTCCGCGCCACCACACCTTCACCCCCCTGTGCATTGTTGGCGCTCGTTCTGGCGCAGCGACGTGAATGCCTGCAGTCACGTGGGCGGCATCTTTCGACGAGCTCATGTTGCTTCGCAACAGGAGCCGCTTCGTCCACCCGTCTGTGCGCATTGAAAAGAAATTCCCTCCCACCCCCTTGACACGGCTCCCAGGCATACGCTATACTGTTGTTCACTGGTCGTGAACGCGGAGGAGGTGGTGACAGATGGGGACTGTGTTCGATGGGCGGAGCTTCGACGTCGTGTTGTTCAATTGTTAACGTTGCAGAGGAGGAAAGCAGCATATGAGTAAGCTTCGAAACAGGGAATACGCAGAGTGCTTCTACAGCCAGTTGTTCGCAGGTAAAAAGCCGGATGATGTGATCGAGGTCCGTCTTCTTGGAAAGGGTCGTCCGCAGGTGAGGCAATTCGACAAGATCGGCCCCGCACTCGATTGGGTTGAGGACGCCGGAGAAGACATCGACTGCTACATTGGCGTGGCGCTCAGAAAGCGCGGCGAAGGCAGCGGCAAGTCCGCCTGCACGAGGGTCGGGGCCGTCTGGGTAGACCTGGACGCGGAGATAGACCGCGAGGAAGCTGAGAAGCGGTTCTCCGCATTCCCGACCCCACCGAGCTGCGTCGTGCGAACAGGCCACGGCTATCACGCCTACTGGCTGCTGGTAACTATGGCCGAGGGTGATGACCTGGCCCGGGTAGAGGCGGTGAACCGTGGCATCGCGCAGCTAATCGGCGGAGATGTGGCCTGTCACGACATATCCCGCATCATGCGAGTCCCGGGCAGCATCAACTACAAGCGAACATCCGTTCAGGGCAAGTTCGTGGCGAAGGTCGTGCCTGACCTGCCTCGCTTCCTGCTGGAGCAGCTCGAGGGCCAACTAGACATCTGCAGGAGCGAGGCCGGACCGCCGCCAGGTAGGATACCTGGAGGGATGGAAAAGAGCGAGGCAACGCCGCCGCCGGCAGAGCCGTCTCATCCAACTCAAGGCACTGAGCCGGGGCCAACCGAACCTTGGGAAGGAGTTGAGGAGGGCCGAAGAAACCAATCCGCCTTTGCATTGGCGATCAAACTGCGCCGCTACGGCCAGACCGAACAGATGTGCGCACGGGCGCTTCGGGACTGGAACCGACGGAACCGCCCTCCCCTGCCTGACGCTGAGCTGTGCTCGGTCATCCATAGCGTCTACCACGGCCCGGGCGCCAAGGAGCACCCTCCTGTGTGCACGGTATCGGCGCCTGAAGCACTGGAGCAGCAACCGGCCAGGCCCAAGATTCCACCCGACTCCTGCTGGCAGGCAGGCGAACTGAAGGAAGCGGGCAAAGAACCCGTCCAGTTCACGGTGGATGCCATCGTGCCGGCCAGAGGAGTCACTATCCTCAGCGGAGAGGGAGGGATCGGAAAGAGCTTCCTTGCGCTGGACCTGGCCGTTGCTGTTGCCGCCGGGCGTGACTGGGTGTCCAAGTTCCCGGTGATGCAAGGCCCGGTCCTCTACATCGACCTCGAGAATGATGAGGCCACCATAGGCAGGCGACTGGTGCAGTTGTGCGCGGGAATGGATATCGACATTGACTCGTTGCCGCTCTATATCCCGAAAAGAGGCAAGCCCGGCGTCGAACTGATGCTGGATACGCCGGAAGGCAGGGCCTGGCTGTGGGGTGCGGTAGAGCAATACAGCCCCCGGCTCGTGATCATAGACTCGCTGATCGCCGCGCACCAGGGAGATGAGAACTCCAACGTGCTGATGCGGCAGTTGATCGGCGGGCTGGACGGAATAGCTCGCGAGGGCAGGCTGGGAATCGTGGTCATCCACCACCAGCGCAAACGGGGCGCGGTAAACGATGCGGGCCAGCTTATGCGAGGGGCGAGCGACCTGCGCAACTCGATAGTCTCCCACCTGGCTGCACGGCGGCAGGGTGATGACGAGATACTCTGCCAGCACGACAAGTGCAGGCCAGCCAGACCGAGCAAGCCGTTCATGGTGAAGATAGCGGAGCACGAAAACGGCAGTCTCACTGTGGATCTGGTCGCGGCAGATGAAGCGGTGTCCGCGCGTGCTGATTCGGCGTCTCGCCGGGAGGCCAAGGTCACGGAGGCCCTGGGTGCATTGTTGGCCAGCCGTTCAGGCCAACTCCAGGAGGCTACGGGCCTGCCTCGACGGACCCTGACCAGAACACTGCGGGATATGCTGGACAAAGGTCTCTTGCTGAGGTCGAGCGACGGGGTCTATCGTCTGGCTCAGCAGGACGCGTTCGAGCCCGAAGATGACGACAATGACTATGATCCTGTAGCCGCAGGCCGTGAGGCGGCTGAGGCGCTGAGAGACTGCTAGGGCTAGGAAGCGGATCGAAACCGTCCCTCCGGGCAATACACCCGGAGGGACCCTCAAACACCTGGCCAAACCACAAGACACCCTGGGGTGCATTGTTGGCGCGGCTTTCTGGCCCGCCCACCCTGAGTAGTGAGGCACGAACGTATCGAATGGGTTCCTACTTCGTCTTCAACACCCCGTATGCTTTCACATCCCACCAGGGCGAGCCGGAACTGGTGAGAATCGACTGCTGCCGCTCTTTGCCCCCCGGCAGTGGATAGTTGACCGCAGCAGAGAGAGGCATGGCATTCCACCCTGGCTTGTAGGCATGCAGCTTAGACCAGGGGACCTGGATAGTCAGCTTATAGCCTGTGTCTGTGCGCTTCCACCACGCCTTGGCGCGGGACCTATTCCGACTTTCCTCGCTCCAGACCCTCGCCTCTTTCTGGCCATCGGCGGGTCCGATCACGAAATGGCTAGCATCCTTGTCCAGACCGCTGGGAGATATCCAGAGCTCCACGCTTGACGCCAGCCAGGGCGCGTCCTCCGGGCAGTTCGCGGTGAAGCCCTTGTCAACCACATCAGCCGTGACCTGGAGCGAAGTCGAAGTGATTTGGAGTTGCATCCTGGCAGACGCATCAGAAGCCGGCAGCGCCTTGCCCACAAGCGGCTTGTCGAGGGACACCATCTTGTTCTGTGGGATGACCTCCCTGAAGCACTTGGCAAGCAATTGCTTTCGAGCGGCGTCGGCCTTGGCAGTGGACTTTGCGGCAACCGCGTCGGTATATGCCTTGGCGAGTTTCGCGTAGGTATTGTCGCTGATCGTGACAAGTCGTGAGGACGAGAGCACGCCCAGCGGGCTCTTGGTGTTGTAGACGAACTTCATGGTGTAGGTTCCGGGATCAAGGGACGGTATACCAACGGTATACCTGCATCCGCCGCCTCACCCAGGTTGGGCGCTACTCTCGCCCACTATCTCACCATCTTTGACAAACACGACCTTGGGCACATTCGTGTTAGTGCAATCCGTCAGGCCCGAAACAGTGATCGCGCCGCCGACCTTGATGACCCAGTCGATCGATTGGCTGGAACCCGAGGCAAGCGTCAGCGTCGGCTTGTCGGGCTCAATCGCCATCGTAAGCCTGCCGGTTATCGGGACAACAGCCTGCTTACCTGCCTCGATCGTGACCGGCAGGTTCATGGAGCACGTCAGGGTCATCTTGTTCGATGTATTCAGGGCTATGGACGCAGATGCGATCTTGTATGAGCCCTCCGGCAGCAGGATCGGTTTGCCGTCGCTGCCGTCAACAGAATAGACACCTGGCTCGCCCGTCACATACATACCCTTGACAACGCCGCTTACTCCCTGGATGCTCTTGCCCATCACCACCAGCTCCCCCATCCCGCCGGTATACGGCGCCACGGTGATCTTGTCACCCACGGGGCTGACACTGATGTCGTAGAACTTGCCGCCAACCTTGGTGACATTGTTCATCGTGATGCAATGTGGGCCATAGGATAATGGAGCAAGCTGAATGAACCCATTGGTGTTGATGAAGACGTAGTCGCCAGGGGTGCGTTCGCCGAGGCTATCATTGACGACCATCGTGCCCCCGTAGGTCCCGTCGGAATTGGAGTCAACGGTGGCACAGTCTACCTTGCCCTTGTTGGTGTCGATCAGTCCTTTCCAGCAGCCCTTGCGGCTCAGCTGAATATAGGGATTTGAACTGGTTGGGCTGTTCAGTGTCACTCTGATCTGCAGCGGGTGGTCCGTTCGAGCGCCTCCGGCGGGGCCCTGATGCGCGTTCACTGTGACCCAATCGGTGCGGGAGCGATAGCTGGCTTTTGCCAGGCTGACGGGCTGCTCGTCCGTGAGATCACCGTTGCGGTTCGTGTCGAGGTAGATGGTGTCCCAACCCTTCTCGGTTCCCTCGGACTCATCCAACACGGCCAGCAGTTTGCCTTCATTCGCCTTGCCGTCGAACTCGAACCACAAACGCTTCGCCCTCGCAGACACCAACTTGGGCAGCTTGGATGCATCGATGCCCTCGTTCGTACCCCAGTAGGGATTCCCCAGGGAAGGCCCCGTGCAGTCGAACTCGGGATCCCAGGTCAGGTCGTACGTACCGGGGATAAGCTCGAAATCAGGCGGGATGGGCGTACTCTGAACATTGTAGACGCTCTGGCCGTTGGCTGCGTTGAGGTCGATCTTGAGAGCGACGTCGGACTTGTCCTGACCCTCGGCCACCTTGAGGCTCATCGTTGGCCTGTCTTCGTAGTCGAAGTGGATGTACTGGCGGTCTCTCTCAACATACTCGACTATGATGTTCACGTCTCCGGGCACGACTCGTATGCTGAACTCGCCATTCTCGTCCGTAGCTGCGCTGTCGGAGAAGCTGGGCCTGCCGGGATGTGTAACCGAGAGCCGCGTACGCGGTATCCCCTTGCCTGTAGCCTTGTCGATGATCTTCCCGCTCACGAGCACGCCGGGAACCATTACGAGATCAAGCTTAGTCGTCTTCTGCGGGGAGAGTTCCACTCCCATCATTGCGGGCAGCGCCCAGTCTTCTGGCTTGCCCCTGTCACGGCTGTAGCTGGTCTCAAGCACAACATTGACCTTGCCCGGAGGAAGCTGCGAGATGCTGAACTTTCCGTCGGCTCCGACTGTGGCG
This sequence comes from uncultured bacterium, assembly GCA_964523735.1. GTDB lineage: Bacteria > Armatimonadota > UBA5829 > UBA5829 > UBA5829 > CAZFYZ01. The sequence goes on from CAZFYZ010000087.1 coordinate 9,085, forward strand.
TATCTGCCCTCGGCTCCGCGATTGTATGGAACCTCGAACATCACCTGGGTCTTCTCTGGTGCAGGTCCCGTCTTGCCCGGGAGATACAGCGTGCCCTCGATCTTGCACTCGAGCGGGTCGACGATCTTCGTAAGCTTGGTCAGTTCGTCCTTGTCCAGATACATACGTACAAGGGCACGACCCGGGGCTTCTATCCTCAGGGTCAGCTGTAGATGCTGGAAGTCGTTCGGGTGCGGAATCCCCCCTAGTGCAAACCAACCGTTCTTGCCGGTCACGACACCCTTGTCGTCTGCGGAAGGATTGATGCTTACGCTGGCATCGCCTCCGTAGGCATAGCAGTCACCCATACGGACTCTGGCATCGGTGACGGGCTTGCCATTCTCGTCTACCACCTTGGCCTTGAATGTCCAGCACGGCGCCATCTTGATCGTCATCACTGAGCCTTGCTCCGAACTCTGACCGTTCCGCGTAGCGCAGTAGCCTTCGGCGTTAGCCGCGATCGATACGTAGGACCGTCCGGGCCCGTAACTGAGTGAGGTCGTGAACCGGCCCTGTTTGTCAGTGGTGACCTTCTCGTTCTTCCCTGCCCAGCCGTGGGGGGCCGTCTTGTCCTCCCAGGATACCGAGACATCGAGTTGCGCCCCTGACACGGGCTTTCCTGCCTGGCCAACGACCTGGCCGGAGATAGTTGTGGCCGGTGTGGCATCGTCCGCAGCAAACGCCGCGCCAAACATCAGGAGTGACAGGATCAGTAGAGCAATGCATTTAGCCATTACGGTTGCCTCCCTTTCGAGAGCAGAAGTGCGAGGTCAAAAGTCTGACCTCAACCACCTGGTCCGTATTGCAACCGGGTGCCTAGCCTACACTATTCGCAGCGCGAACAGGCTGCGGCTGTGCGGCTGTTCTCGCGCAGCATTTCGAAGAGTGCTTCCACTCGCGTCGCAAGGCGAGCGGAGTCGGAAGATGAGTAGTCTGTTTCGATGCGCAGATATGGCAGCTTCAGCTCTTCCTCCGCCAGTTTGCGCACGTGGTATGATTCGATATCATACGTCACGCAAGCCTGCCAGACGAGATCGATGATACAGTCTACTCGATATTCAGCGGCAAGCTTACGAATGCTGTCGGTGCGCCGGGTGTTTGGCGTCATCACGGCGCAGTGGATGCGGAAGTACTTCTCCGCGAGGGCTCGAATAGGGTCTTCGGCCCCCTCATCAACGTCCTCAAGAATTGGCTTCAGGCCCGTGCAGTTCTCCTGGCACACGATTAGCCCGCCGGCATCCTCGATGATATCGATTACCCGCTCAGCCCCATGGACAACAGGAACGCCTGTCAGCATCACGCGGGGGCGAGTGGAAGTGGAGAGTGGAGAGTGGAAAGTGGAGAGCTCCGCCAAGGCACGGCCATAGTGTTCCAGATCTGCCGGAATGCCGGAGATGATGCTTTTGAGATCGAGCAGATCGCGGCCGGTGAGGGGCGGTGAATCGGCTTTCATGAGTTCGGCGAGTTGGCGGCGGAGGCTGCGTTCGCGGTTCATCAGAGCGATCGCTTCGCGGATCTTCTCGTCGGTAATGTCTACCCCGAACCGCGTTTCAAGCTCAGCTTTGAGCTTGCGCATCTCGCCGACCCAGAACTCAAAGGCCTCGGGGCTGTCCTGCTTCTGAGGAAGCTCCATCAGGTAGACGGGCCTGGTCTCCGCCATCAGCTCGAACATCTTCTTCTTGCCATCGCAAGTGGTCTCGGCAACGACCAGATCGGCCCAGTTCAGGAACGGGTTTGAGCCGGTTATGTGGTAGCCGAACGTGGACTTGATCAGCGGGCAGAGGTTCGCCGGCAGGTAATCCTCGGCGGCAGGTATCGTCTTGGCAGACCCGCCACAGAGGCAGACGGGAACGCCGCCTGCGGCCATTATCAGCTCGCGTGGAGCGAACTCGCACATGATCCCAACGATGGGCGTGCCATTAGCCTTGGCTGCCTCGGCGTAGCCATAGCAGTTGTCGACCATGTTCTCAAACCAGGCAGCATAGCCGTCGTTGCAAGGGGTCAGTATAGAGCTGTTGCACGCGCAATCTGTCATTGCTTCAGCACTCGCTTGTCACCCAGGCGTCGGGTGAACTGAACGTTGTCCAAGTGTTCCAGTATCGCGATCGCATATTTGCGAGTGACTCCCAGCTTGTCGCGCAGGTCAGGAGCGGTGACTCCGCCGTTAGCCTTAATCGTGTCCCCCACGAACTCTCTCGCGGCTCTCACGGTCCTGACATGATAGGTAACCTTGTCCGATAGCCTCACGAGCAGGCCAGCGTCCGTCAGCGCAGTCATGATGTTCGCGAACACTGCAGGCGAGATGCGCAGCTCAGCCTGGAGCTCGTCCTCAGGTGGAGTCGAGTAGCCCGCGGACTCATATGTCTTCTCGATCCTCGCCGCCAGCTCCCGCTCGCCCGCTTTCCACTGCGGCTGTCGACCGGCAATTCCTATCTTCACCCGCGTCGCCCGCAGCTTCCCCTCTTCGGCCAGGCCGTATATCAGACAATCATACACCTGCTTGCCTGCCACTTTCAAGAATCTAGACTGCAGATCCGACGCCGGCATGAAGACCCGGTATGGATTTCGTGAGTAGAACTCCTCGATGATCGCCACCAACTTATCAGCCGCGGTTTGATATGCCTCAGTAGAAATATACGAGCCGCTCTTAGCCTCACGATCAGTAAGCTTGGACGCTAAACGGACAAGTCTGGTTTCACCGACCAGCGTTCGAACCGCTTCGGCAACGTCGTCTTCGCTCTCTCCAACGGCAGCAGCGGCCTCGGACACCCTCAACGGCGCCAAGCCTGACCTGATGTAAGCCTGCTCGACCGCATCCGACAGCCCTCCGCCAAGCCTGCCTAGCGCCTCTATCGTTGACTCGTCAAAACGCTTGTGCGCGCCGGCCTGCGCGTCCAGTATCGCGCCGCCGCCAACCGTGGACTGAGAGGAGAACGTTCGGATCACGAACCGGTCCTTGGGCACAGCGACCGTTGGCGACTCGAGAATGAACTGTACCACTGCACCCTGCCCCGGGGACAGCTTCTCGCAGTCGAGAAGCACGAGCCTCGCCATCACCTCGTCCGCCCCGACATGAAATCGGACGCGAGTGCGGTTGGTAAGGTCTGCGTCATGCGTCCGCAGCACGTGGAGATGAGCGTCGATCCTCTCAGTGGGCATCACCGACCCGGGCGCAACAGCGGTCTGTCCGCGGCGGAGTTGGTCCTTCTTCACGTCCATCAGGTTGATCGCGGTGCGGATGCCGATGTGGGATTTCTCGACGCTCTTCGAGTGGACCTGGATGCTCCTCACACGGCTGGTGAGGCCGTCGGGCAGGATCTCGAGCTTGTCGCCAACCTTCACCTGCCCTGAGAGGATGGTGCCTGCGATCACAGCTCCAAAACCGGTCATTGAGAAAGCACGGTCGATCGGCATCCTGAATATGCCGGTGTCGCGCCGGGGGCGCATCCGTCGGACGATCTCAATCAGCGCCGACCTGACTTCGTCCACTCCCTCCCCAGTCGCGGACGAGACAGGAGTAATCGGTGCAGTCTCCAGAAAGCTGCCGAACGTCAGCGCCTTGATCTCCTCGGTCACGACTCGCAACCGATCTGCATCGACCAGATCAGACTTGGTCAGCGCGACTACTCCCTCAGGAATGTCGAAGAGCTGCAGGATCTCGAAGTGCTCGAGCGTCTGCACGCTGACGCCCTCGTCTGCGGCAACAACAAGCAGCACGGCGTCGAGGTTACTTGCGCCCGCCACCATAGTCTTGACCAGCTTCTCGTGGCCCGGCACGTCGATGAACAGGATCTCCCTGCCGGTGCCCGGGCAGTCCATGAACGCGAAGCCCAGCTCGATAGTGATCCCGCGCCGCTTCTCCTCGGCGAGCGTATCCGTCTCAACACCCGTGAGGGCCCTGATCAGCGCGGATTTGCCGTGGTCTATGTGGCCGGCAGTGCCGACTATGGTGTGGTCAAGCATGTCCTGATCGTCCTGCACGTCCACGTGCTGGTGCTTCCTACGAGAGCAGCTTCTTCATCGCGTCCAGGACCACCGCGTCCTCATCCGGCTGGATGGTGCGCGGGTCGAAGAGGACGGCCTCGTGCTGGATGCGCGCGAAGACCGGCGGGTTGGCAAGGCGCAGCTTCTTGGCCAAAGCTTCCGCCGACATTGATGTTGGCCTGACGCTCACGAGCTTCGTAGGCATCATCTCAGCGGGGACAGAACCGCTGCCAACCTGGGAGTGGCCATCGATCACCTGCACATCGGCCGACTTGCCACAGCAGGATACCATGGCCTTGGCGATTGCCTCCGCCCTTGGCCTCAACTCGTCCACCGTGAGAGACAGCATTCGATAGACCGGGTGATTCTGCTCGATGCGCCCGGCGTCCAGGAACAGGCGCAGGGTAGCCTCAAGGGCCGCCACTTCCATCTTGCCAATACGCAGCGCGCGGGCAAGCGGGTTCTTCTTGATCGCCTTGATCTGCGTCGCCTTACCGACGATGATCCCTGCCTGAGGACCGCCGATCAGCTTGTCACCGCTGAAGCAGGCGACATCAACCCCCGCCTTCACGCTGTCGCGGATCATAGGCTCAGACTCCATGCCATACGTCGACAGATCAACCAGCGCGCCACTGCCGAGGTCGTCTATAACAGGTACGTTGTGCTCACGTCCCAGCTTGCACAGTTCGTCGATCCCCGGCTCCTCAAAGAACCCGACTATCCGGTAGTTGGACATGTGCACTCGGATGATCGCGCCGGTGTTCTCGTTGATCGCATTGGCGTAGTCCGACAGGTGGGTCTTGTTTGTAGTGCCGACCTCGCGCATGATCGCGCCACTGGAGGCCATCACGTCGGGCATCCTGAACGAGCCGCCGATCTCGACAAGTTGTCCACGCGATACGATCACTTCCTTGCCAGCGGCCAGGGTGTTCAGGACTAGCATGGTGGCAGCGGCGTTGTTGTTGGCGACGGTGGCGGCTTCGGCCCCGGTAAGCTCGGTGAGCAACCTGGAGAAGTGCACGTCGCGCGAGCAGCGGGTGTTGGTTTCGGCGTCGATAGCGAGCGTGCAGTAGCCCTTGGTAACGTCATTGACTGCTTCGATGGCCGCCTGAGGCATAGTCGCGCGTCCGAGCCCCGTGTGCAGAACGCTGCCGGTTGCGTTGATCGCGTACTTGAGCGACTGCCCGAATCTGGCAGCAAGCTGTTCGCCCACCCGCTCTGCCAGACCATCCAGCGAGACTGACTCGGGAGTCTCGGCGGCGACGATCTCGGCGCGCGCTGAGTCGATCACTGATCTGGCAGCATCGACAACCACACCGCGGTCGTAGGCTTCAGTCAGCCGCGTGACCGTGTCCTGGCTCATAAGCTCATCCACTGACGGCAGTTGGCGTAGAATGTCTTGTTTCAAAGGATGCCTCCCACTGGGGAACTATACACTATTCGCGGAAGGCTGCCGTTTGTCCTGTCAGTTCCTAACCCACGCAGTGTCTTCGGCCTACTTAACCCCCATCTTGATGTGCTGGCGCAGCGTGCATTCGTAGCAGCGGATGCACTCGGCCGTGTTCATCTCCCTGACCGGGTCGATCTCAACGGGGCAGACCTTGGCGCACGCAGTGCAGGAGTTGCACTCCTTGTGAGCCAGGTTGTATCGGAACAATGAGAAGCGGTTGAAGAGGCCAAAGATTGCCCCAAGCGGACAGAAGACACGGCAGAACCCGCGGGAAACGAGAATGACAAACACGATTGTAAAGAGCGTAATGCCCGCGCGGACCATGAACCTGGTGTCGAAGCCGTTGAACATGCCTGGCGTCGGCTGCCAGTGCGCGGCAAATGCCCAGGGGATGGTTGACTCCAAAACGCTCGAGGGGCAGCCGTCGCAGAACGTGAAGCGAGCGTTCGGCAGGAAGAACGGCACCGCCAGCACGAAGACAACAAGCACCACATACTTGACGTACGATAGCTTGGCCGGGATCCTGAACTTGCGCCCGGGTATCTTGTGCAGAAGCTCCTGCAGCAACCCGAAGGGACAGACCCAGCCGCAGATAATCCGCCCGCCAAACGTCCCAACCAGCCCCAGTATCCCCAGCGTGATGAACGGTACCATCTGGAGGTGCCCGAAGTTGACCAGCACGCCTAGAGGACATGCGGTCGTCGCCCACGGGCACGAGTGGCAGTAGAAGACGGGCGAACAGAGGCCGCGCATGCCCGCGAGCTGCCAGTTGGTGAACCAGATGTTGAGGAACTGCAGGTTCAGCAGCACCAGAGCCAACCACTGGGCGATCTTGCGAGAAAGCCTTATTCGTTTGATTCTTGTGACTATGGACCCCATAATCAGCTAAGGCTTCCCTATATTCAAGTAGGGCACGCTGCGGGTGGCTTCTTCGGCGCAGGCTTGGGTTTTGGCTTTGGCTTTGGCTTGGGCTTCTTAGGAGTAGGCTTCTTGGGCGCGGGCTTGGCCTTGAGTTCCTGCTTGGGCTCTGCTTGGCTGGCAGGCTCAATGACGGCAGGTGCGAGCTGGGTCGGCTTCACGACCTCCGGCTTTGTCTCCTTCGCTGGTTCGGCGTAGGGGTCGATCAGTCTCCCATCCTCGCCGCGAGCTATCGCGTGCGTCAGACTCAGATCGGTGACAGTGACTTCGCTGATCTGCCGCCCTCCGAACGGGTACCGGATGGATCGTCCTGAGTGCGCGATCATGCCGGCGAACAGCGTCGCCATTATGACCAGCAAGAGCAGCCTGATCGCCTGTCTTGTCGCCCGGTTCTGCATGAGGGGAACGTGACCTCCGAGGCATGATGCCCACAACTATGACGAAGTAACCTACCGATACGTTCGGTCGCCAGATACACTTTATGCTATGCCGCGGAGCTTGTCAAGAAGAAGCGCGAAGTTAGCAGTGTATCCTCTGAGTGTGTAAATTGGAAAGGGAGTATCCTTTCGGTTGTTG
>CAZFYZ010000088.1:0-11106 GCA_964523735.1 uncultured bacterium
GAGCCTGCGGAACCTGTCTCTGTGTGTGAGAGCTGAGTGTGACAACCAATCCCCTCCAAAACTGCTGACTTCCATGGAGGTTTCCGCTCAGGCTGCGGCTATTCCTCCGCCAGCCTCTGAAACCAATCCTCAAACCACTCGCAGGTAGCAGATGTCATGTCGCGGAGGTAACGGGGTTTCTCGTCGAAGAGGTGTCCGGCGCCCTTGATTACATGGAGTTCCTTGGGGCAGGTGAGGGCGTTGTAGATTTCCGTGGCTTCGGGCAGGACGACTTCGTCCTCTGATCCCTGAATCACGAGGGTGGGGCACTTGACCTGGGGCGCGTATTGGATGATGCCGACGCTTCGCGGCACGCGCAGGACCATCGCCTGGATTCGGGGGTCTTCGGCCGCGGCCCGCACAGCAACCGTCCCGCCGGTGGAGGAACCATTTACCCCGATGAACCTGGTCTGCACATACGCCTGGGAAGTGACGAAGTCGAGCGCGCTGATGAGGTCATCGAACTGCTGGTCCTGGGTTGACTGCTCAAAGATTCCGTCGCTGGCGCCATGGCCCGTGAAGTCGAACAGGAACGACGCTATCCCCGCATCCAACAGCCGCTCAGCGATGCCGCGATTGCGAGTGCTCGACTTGCTGCTGCCGGTGCCGTGGGCGAAGACGACGACATCGCGCATACCCTCGTCCGGCGACAGCAGCGCGCCCGAGAGCTTGAGGCCTCGCGATGTCTTGAATATGATGTCTTCTTCTATCATTGCGCTTGCTAGCATGATACCACAGGTTGATGTCTACCAGCCGAACAGTATGCCACTAGCTCATTATGCACGGACTGCCAGTCTGATAAACATGCCTTGAGCATGAGTCATCATTCTGCTACAATCTCTGTGCACAGGACGGAACGTTGTAGCAGGGCTCTCTGAGCCCCGGCAGGCGTCGGAGACGCCGTCTACAACAGGTTGCGGCGCGGCTCGCGTCTACACCCGCTAGTGCCGCGGAGGTTATCGATGAAGCAACAACTGCTCGCGCTCTATGAGTTGCAGGGGCTCGACGTAAAGATAGCACGCGTCAACGCGCGGCTGGCCGCTATGACAGGCGGGACCGCGCAGAAGCGCCAGCTTGCCGACGCCAAGGCAAAGCTGCATTCCCTGGAAGAGGCGCTCGGTTCTCAGGAGACGGAACTCAAGGACGCGGAGCTGAAGCTCAAGTCGGTCGACGAAAAGCGCGCTGCATTCGAGAAGCGACTCTACAGCGGCAGTGTTTCGAATCCCAAGGAGCTTGGTTCTATCGAGAAAGAGGTCAAGATCCTAAAGGGCCAGCAGGAAGAGCTCGACGGGCGCACTCTCGAGCTCTACGATTCGGTTGACAGGGCAAGAGCGGCTGTGGAGTCTGGACGTCAGATTGTCAAGAAGCTGGAAGCTGAGCTGGCGGCCGCAGTGGCGGCAGAGGCGGCGGAACGAACAACACTGGAATCCGAGCTGAAAGAGCTGACTTCCCAGCGTGAGTCAGCGGCTGCCATTGTCACCGATCGTGCCCTAATGTCTCGCTACGATGCCGTCCGCAAGCGAACGGGCAACACGGGCATTGCGAAGCTGATCCACGACCGCTGCGAGGGCTGCAAGACCACATCGATGCCTTTCACGACCCGGAAGCTTTTCGAGAACAAGGAAATCGTATCCTGCGAAAACTGCGGCAGAATCCTGGTGCTTGACCCGGATGCCTAAGCTCACCATATTCACCGACGGCGCGTGCAAGGGCAACCCCGGCGATGCCGCGATAGGAGTCGTGATCACTTCGGAGAGCGGCGACGTAATCCGCGAGATCGGCGAGTACATCGGCCGGACCACCAACAACGTAGCCGAGTACTCCGCACTCATCAGGGGTCTCAGGGAAGCGGCGGATCTGGGAGCGGACGAACTCGAGCTCAGCATGGACAGCCAGCTGATGGCATACCAGATAACCGGTGTCTACAAGGTCAAGTCTCCCAAGCTGCAGCCTCTTCACGCGGAGGCGATGGCCCTCCTGCGCGTGTTCCGCCGGGTCACGATCACCCACGTCCTCCGCGAGTTCAACTCCCGAGCGGATCAACTGGCGAACGAAGGCATCAAGAAGCACCGCAAGCAATCAGCGATAGTATCAAAGCCTCAGCCTCTCCCAAAGCCCCGCAAGACGCCGGTTCAGAAGGAACTGGAGTTCTGATCCTCTCTGGGCACTCGAAGCTCGATCAGTCTCTTCGCAACTGACGCTAGCGCGTCGGCCATCTCTGCTGCGGTCACCGGTTTCCTGGGGTCTTTCAGAACCGGGGAATCCTTGGGCAGAAAGCCTTGATCCTTCAGGCCCTTTGCAGCGTCCTTGGCAGGAGCAGTCGCAGGGGCGGGTGGGGATGCGGGGGTAGCCTGGCTAAGGCCACTGTGTGTCGTGTCTGACTCCTTGCTCTCAGGCACAAGCGGCTTCTGGCTCTGCTGTATGAAGGCGACAAATCGCTCCAGCGCCACAGCGAACTCGTAGCGCGTCAACGGCTGGTCCCCGCGAAACGTTCCGTCCGGAAAACCCTGAACGATGCCCGAGTCAGCCAGTACCTGCACCGACTCTGCCGCCCAATGGTCCTTGGGCACGTCCTTGAAGCCTTCACCAGCCGCGGCTGCTCCGGCGATCAGCGCGAAGATTAGCGTTAGCAGAACCAGTCTGGTCATCTTGCCCTCCAAAACAACAACGCCTGGCTGCCGTTTAGGGCAACCAGACGTTTTCTGTTTCGTGCTTTCATTCCTTCGTGTTTTCGTGATGGGAATCCCTTCCCTACTCGAATCCAGCCTCGATGAACCTGTCGCGGATGGAGTCCACCTGATCAAGAGCCCGTCCGCATCCCAAAGCCACGCAAGAGAGCGGGTCTTCTGCGATGTGAACGGGTACCCCGGTCTGGCTCGCGAGAAGCTTGTCGAATCCCCTGAGCAAAGCAACTCCGCCCGTAAGCATCATACCGCGCTCGATGATGTCTGAGCTCAATTCAGGCGGCGTCTGCTCGAGAACACTCTTCACTCGCTCGACGATCCCGCCGACAGGTTCCGATAGCGCTTCCCTAATCTCATCCGAGCGCACCTCGATCGTCTTGGGCAGTCCTGCAACCAGGTCGCGTCCTCGTACTTCCAGCGCCATCTCCTGCTCGAGCGGATATGCGCTGCCGATCTTGGTTTTGATCTCCTCCGCGGTGCGATCACCGATCATCAAGCTGTACTTGCCCTTGATGTGACGCTGAATCACCTCGTCCATCTTGTTCCCACCTATCCTGATGGACTTGGAGATCACTATGCCGTTGAGCGATATCACCGCGATATCCGTAGTGCCCCCGCCGATGTCTACGATCATATTCCCGCCCGGCGCTGCAATGGGCAGACCCGCACCGATGGCCGCCGCCCAGGGCTCCTCGATGGTGAAAGCCTGCCTAGCACCGGCACTTCTGGCCGCCTGTACAATAGCGCGCTTCTCGACCTGGGTTATCTGGGATGGGGCAGCAACAATGACTGTTGGCCTTACAAGCGGCTTCCTGCCACAGGCGTGGCGAATCAGATACTGCAGCATCTGGTGAGTCGTTGAGTAGTCGGCGATGACTCCGTCGCACATCGGGCGGATTGCGACGATGTTGCCAGGAGTCCGACCGAGCATCTGCCTGGCCTCTTCACCGACTGCCAACAGGGTGTTGTTCTGCGTGTTTACAGCGACGACTGAGGGCTCACGAAGGACAATTCCCTTGCCCTTCACATAGACCAGTATGTTCGCAGTTCCAAGATCAATGCCTAGTTCAGGCACCAGTTTAAACACAGACAGCTTGTATCTCCTGTTCCTCGGGGGTCTCTGATATCTGAGCGCCCAAGTGGCGCAGTTTCTCGACCAGGTTCTCGTATCCCCGTTGGATATGTTCGACGCCGGAAATCTCGCTCTTGCCCTCGGCCGCAAGTGCCGCGCAAACAAGGGCAGCGCCTGCTCGCAGATCAGAGGCCGAGGTCTGCGCTCCCATCAGCTTGGGTACCCCGGTGATGATAGCGGTGCGGCCCTCTTGCTTGATTTCGGCGCCCATTCTCACGAGCTCGTTGACGTATCTGAACCTACGTTCATAGACGTTCTCTGTTATGACCGAGGTTCCCACAGCGATCGAGAGCATTGCCGCGATTGGCTGCTGCATGTCGGTGGGGAACCCGGGGTGAGGCATTGTCATTATGTCGGTTGCCATCGGTCTGGCGTTGCACCTGACTCGCATGCCAGTTTCGTCCATATCGACAACGGCGCCTACCTCCTGCAGTTTGAGGACGAATGGCTCAACGTCTGCAGGTCGTATGTTCTCTATCCTGACGTCGCCCTGAGTCATAACAGCAGCGACGGCGAAGGTCCCAGCCTCCATGCGGTCCGGCAGCAGGTCGAACTCGACTCCGCGTAGTTCGCCCACACCTTCAATCCTTACTGTCGTGGTCCCTGCGCCCTCGATCTTGCCGCCCATCAGGTTCAGGAAGTTGGCCATATCCACCACCTCAGGCTCGGCGGCCGCGTTGTGAATGGTGGTGACTCCCTCTGCCAGTGACGCAGTGCTCATGATGTGCTGTGTAGCGCCTGCGCTGGGGAAGTTGAGATAGACTTGGGCGCCAACAAGCCCGTCGCACTCTGCTTCGACGAATCCATGATCCACCGTTAGGTGAGCCCCAAGGCTCTGAACGGCTTTGACGTGAAAATCGATCGGCCTTGCGCCTATGTCGCAGCCGCCAGGCATAGCCACCTTGGCATAGCCTGTTCGAGCGAGCACCGGTCCCAGTACGCAGAAAGAGGCCCGCATCTTCCTGACTAGTTCATAGGGGGCCTCGTTTGTCTTGATCTCGCTTGCGTCAATTATCACGGTCCCCGGCTCGGTCAGTTCGCACCTGACTCCGAGTGATCGGAGGACCTCAATCATCGTTGTTATGTCCGCGATCGATGGCACGTTGTGCAGCGTTGTTTCGCCCTTGGCAAGAAGTGCAGCGGCCATTATGGCCAGCCCGCCGTTCTTGCTGCCGCTCACTTCCACTGTTCCGTTCAGCCGTGCCCCGCCGGTCAGATAGAGCTTATCCAAGTGATCGACCTCCTGTCGGCATATACCCTCGAATGGCTGGCCGACGACCGGACAGCATTGCCCGTCGGTGGGCGAAGCGACGCGACTGCTGCACCGGCTCAAGTATATCTAATGTCTATAGTACTGTCAAGGCAGCGTGGTAGCGCCGCGCTGATCAGCTTTCTGCCCGATATATTAACGCACACCATCATCAACAAGTGTACCCTTGTACACAGAAAAGGCCCTGGCATCTTGTTTAAGGTTTTACTCACTTCGACAACCATATCCGGCTTAGCCGGAGAGGCGGAACAGTGAGAACCATCGCAAGATGCCAGGGCTAGGTCTGGTACCTCTCACTCAATATGTACCCTTGAGCAATGTCTGCCAAACTGAATAGTGATGAGCTTTTGTGATCTCATTGCACATTGACCCCACCCGTCGAAGGGTTCATAATGGACCCCAGAGGTGGAGGACAGGCGAACGCAGCACAGCCAAGTGAGCAAAAAGGCCCTGCTCCCAAAGAAGAGCGGGCCTCGTATGTCGTGGTGGAGCTGAGGGGATTCGAACCCCTGACCTCTTCCGTGCGAGGGAAGCGCTCTCCCAACTGAGCCACAGCCCCACGAACAAGATATTCTAGCACTCGGAGCCGCCAAAATCAAGCCGTAACTGCTCTGATTTCCGAACCTTAGCAGACAACAATGGTCAGAACCGGTCTCGACATTCTAATAGGCGAGCGTATGGCTGACTTTGCCGGCCTGCGCGTCGGCATCACCGCCAGCCGCGCCTCAATCACAGCCGAGGGAAGGCACATTGCCGAGGCCTTTCTCGCCGCCGGTGGCAACCTTGCTGCGCTATTCGCGCCTGAGCACGGCTTGTGGGGCGATCTTCCTGCAGGGCAGGACGTTGACGATGACCACGATCCGCGCCTGGGTGTACATATCTACAGCCTCTACGGCGCTAACAAGGCTCCGACTCCGGCGATGCTTAGAGAGATCGACGTGATGATCGTCGATCTGCAGGATATCGGCGCGCGGTTCTGGACTTTCGAGTCTACGCTATCTCTGGTGATGGAGGCTTGTGGACGGGCGCACATTCCAGTCTACGTGCTCGACAGGCCAAACCCGATCACCGGCCTCAACGCAGAGGGCCCAGTGCTGGAACCTGCATTCTCGTCATTTGTCGGCAGGTTTCCGATCAGACTCCGGCACGGCCTGACGATAGGCGAGCTTGCCAGGCTTCTGCAGGAGAGATTCGGTATCGAATGCGATCTGATCGTAGTCGAGATGGAGGGCTGGGATCGGGAGAAGTGGTTTGATCAAACCGGCTTGCCGTGGGTGCCGCCATCGCCCGGCATGCGCACTCTGGACACTGCCACGGTCTATCCCGGAACGTGCTTGCTCGAGGGCACCAACGTCTCTGAGGGCAGGGGAACCGATCGCCCGTTCGAAGTGCTCGGCGCGCCCTGGCTGGACGCGGCCACGCTCTCGGGGTGTATAAGTGAGTATAACTTACCCGGCGTGAAGTTTGATACAGTCGTATTCACTCCCGCGTCCGCCAAGTTCCAGGGGGTCGAGTGCCACGGTCTGCACATCAACGTAACCGACCGCCAGGCATTCCGTCCAGTGGTCACGGGGGTGGCCATAGTGTGCGTGTTGAGGCAGTTCCATCCAACCGAGTTCGCGTTCAGAGAGCCGGGCCCCGATGGCCGCTGCTTCTTTGATTTGCTCGCCGGCACGGACGCGGTTCGCGAAGCCGTCGAATCGGGATCAGGCGCCTGGGAGATAGCTGGAGGCTGGAATCCTTAAGTCGAACCTCGAACCTCTAACATCGAGCTTCGATTCCGGAACCTGGCAGGTAAGAACGTCGTATACTATACGGCCCAGGTTGTCTACGCATCTTGGGCGAAAGGAATTCGGGCAGCCAAGCACTAAACACTTTAGCGGGTTGCGCCCAGCACCCGACACCCGAAACCGGACACCCAAGAATATGGAGGTGTGAACGTGGCGGAAGCCATTGTAGCAACCGGCCTCAGCAAGGTCTATGGCGGTACGGTCAAAGACGCTGTTGCCGCCGTGGACAACATCAACTTCAGTGTGGCCCAGGGCGAGATCTTCGGTTTTATCGGCCCTAATGGGGCAGGCAAGACCACAACGATCAAAATGCTGTTGGGTCTGCTTTTTCCAACCTCTGGCGAAGCAATGATCCTCGGCCAGCCCGCGGGCGATATCGAGACAAAGCGGCGCATTAGTTATCTGCCGGAAAGCCCTTATTTCTATGAGTACATGAGCGGCGCCGAGTGCCTCGATTTCTACTGCAAGCTGTTTAGAATGGACAAGACTGCCCGCAAGAGGAGAGTAGGCGAGCTGCTTGACCAGGTCGGATTGGCTCGCGACGGCAGCCGCACACTGAGGCAGTACTCCAAGGGAATGCTTCAGCGCGTGGGGATTGCCCAGGCCCTGATCAATGATCCCGACCTGCTCTTCTTCGACGAGCCGACCTCCGGCCTCGACCCGATCGCTCACAAGGATATTCAGGAACTCATAGTCTCTCTGCGCACGCAGGGCAAGACTGTATTCTTGAGTTCCCATCAGCTCTCTGACGTCGAGACTGTCTGCGACCGCGTTGCGATCATCAACCGTGGCAAAATGGTCAAGCTTGGCACGCTCGATGAACTCCTGCATGCCGGTCGGACAGTGGTCACGTTGTCGAAGGCTGGTGAAGCCCTCGTTGGCGAGCTGACGCTTCTTGCTGAGCGCGTGTCCGCCGAGGGGGACCAGACTCGCTTCTACCTCGAGACCGAGGACAAGGTCCACGCCGTTCTGGACAAGGCTCGCGGCAAGGCGACACTTGTCTCAGTGGTTCCGCAGCGGCAGACGCTCGAAGACCTCTTTGTTGAGATCGTAAGGGAGGTGCGCAAGTGATTATCTGGTCAATAGCAAAGACTACCATCGGCGAGTCCATGCGGAAGAAGGTGCTTCAGATCTTCCTCGTGGTGGCGATGGGGCTCATCGTTATTTCGCTCACTTTCTCCCAGACGCTCTCCTTCTCTTCGAGCGGGGGTTCTTCTACGGACATAATGATGGTCAAGAGCTTCGGGCTCGGACTAATGGCGGTAGCCGGTTGGCTGATCAGCCTTGTGATGGGCGTCTCGCTCATTCCGCAGGAGATCGAACGCCGCACCATCTACACGATCCTCGCTAAGCCTGTCAAGCGCTACGAGTTCATCATTGGCAAGTACCTTGGCGCTCTGCTGACGCTCGCGATCAACATTGGTCTCATGGGCGTCGTGTTCATGGCGGTGGTTGTCTTCAAGGCCTGGGGTGCTCAAGTGCCGGGTGCTTCCGCAGCGGCGGTTGCTGCCGGCGGGTTGAACGATGTCGGCGCACAGCAGGTAGGCCTCTTCGACTGGAACACGGTGTGGGGGATCATTATGATCTACTTCCAGTTCGTGGTCCTGAGTTCAGTGGTGCTGTTCTTCTCTGTTATTCTGACTCCCACAGTCAACTTCTTCATGGGGCTGGGTGTGTATATTGTCGGCGTATTGGCGCCAATGACCCAAACCCTGGCGACGTCGGAGAAAGCCAACATCCTGATCAGGAGCTTCTACAGGCTGCTTCATATGGTGGTGCCCAACTTCGACAAGTTCAACGTGGTTAACCCACTGATCCATCCTGAATCCCAGACCGTGCCGATCGAGCAGTACATCCTGCGCACCACGCTCTACGCTGTTCTCTATTCCCTGGTGATGATGTTTCTTGCGGTGATCGTATTCCGCAGGAAGGAGGTGTAGGGTGCGCGAGGGCAATCCAAAACTGCTGTGGGGAGCGGTGGTCGTGCTGATGTTCGCAATCATGTTCGTGCAGCACGTTACCGATCCAATGCAGCTGAAACTGATGCCGCCTCCAACATCGGGCGAATCGAGCGATCTGCTTGTCCAGCTTCCCGGGCAGTTTATGGTCGCGTCGATGACAGGCTTCAAAGAGGTCATTGCCAGCGCTCTCTGGGTGAGGGCGGACACTTTCTTCCATACGGGGCAGTACGACGCGATCATCCCGATCGTCCGGCTCGTGACGTGGTTGGACCCGCATAACCTGGACGTATTCACAACCGGCGCCTGGCACCTGGACTACAACTTCGTAGACGCAAACCAGATGTCCGACAAGCGCTATATTCCGGCATCCATAGCCCTGCTCAAAGAGGGCATCAAGAGCAACCCGAAGATATGGGACCTGTACTTTGAACTGGGCTGGACCCACTATCTCAAGAAGCTTCAGGACAACGAGAAAGCCCTGGAGTTGATGGAGAAGGCATGCACGCTTCACGGGCGTGATCCCAACACCGGAAAGCCGATGCCACGCCCGGAGTATGTGGACAGAATGCTTGCTCACCAGTACGAGAAGGTTGGCCGTTTCGATGACGCAGCTAAGCAGTGGGAGAAAGCGCGCGCACGCCTTTCCAAGGATGATACTTCGTCTCTTGACGTGTGTGACCACAACCTCGGGCTTCTCTTGCTGAGGAGGGCTTGGCGCTACGGCGACATGGATGCATACAGGAAGGGCGTTGAGGTCTACAATCGGCTTGCGAGCCGAAAAGGCGCGCCTGCCGTCGTTGTCGAGGCAGCGAAGGCCGCGGAGGCGGACTACAAGCGCCGGTTGGCGGCGAACAATCCTCCCGCGGATGCGCGCAAGCCCTTGGACACCGGCTTCGACGTGAAGTTTGCGAAGGATGCTCCTCGGATCTTCCGCATCTCGGGCAAGCTCAACCTGGCGCGGGTTTCTGAATACAAAGACCTTGCGTCTGAGTCCTTCACGCACTGGTACCGCGACAACGAAGCTAGCTCTGCCGACCAGCGGGCGATGTGGAGGGATGGCTGCAGAGTGCAGTGGATGCTCTGTGACTACGATTACGTGATGCCGGAGATCGACACCTTCAGCTACAGGATCGACAAGACCAAGACTATCGTTTGGGACACCCTCTATGTGCAGGGAGGCGCCTTCAGCGAGAGGATCGATCTCAGCCAGAACCCCGACTTCTACCCGTTCAAAGGGGAGAAGTTCAAGCTGGTAGTCAGCTTCAGCCCCGTGCAGCCGGATACTCCTGACTACATTCAGGATCGCATCGGCTGGAAGGGTGAAGCCGTGGCGGACAAGAACTATCTGGACACGGAGACCTTGCCTGGTTTTCGCCGTTTGCGTAAGGAGATAATCCTCGACCGCAAGGATCTGCTGTAGGGGTTAGGGCTTGGGAGCTGGGGATTGGGGCGCCTAGCGACTTCTGGTCTCTGGCTTCTGACTTCTGCACAGCAAACTTTTACTGGAAATCCTTCGGGATTTCCAGTATGCTTTTATACTGTGATCGTGCTAGACGGGGAGCCAGCGGTGCCCTGTAACCCGCAATCCGCTATAGCGGGGTTGAACTCCTGTCCGCGGTTTGGCTGTTTGGTAACGTACTCTGGTGGAAGGCGTTGATAGTCGGGCCCTGCGCAATGCCCGTTGCGTGAACCCCGTCAGGTCCGGGAGGAAGCAGCGGTAAACGCGTACGCGCATGTGCCGCATGGTGATCCGGCTGGAGCTGACTGCCAGGGCAACACCCGGGCGGCCACTATCAGAGACAGGTGCACGATCATATCTAGCCAATAGCGGATAGTCGATAGCTGATGGTTCTGTTCTCTCTGCTATCAACTATCCGCTATCCGCAATCAGCTATGGCCTACGTCTCCCTATATCGCAAATACCGCTCGCAGACGTTCGATGATGTCGTCGGTCAAGACCACGTCATCCGCACGATCAAGAATGCCATCGCCGCCGGGCGTGTGGCGCAGGGTTACCTGTTCTGCGGTTCCCGTGGCACAGGCAAGACCACCGTTGCCCGATTGATTGCCAAGGCACTCAACTGCCAATCAACCGACGGCCCTACTCCCGAGCCCTGCAACCAGTGCGAGGCCTGCACGTCGATCACAGTCGGCGCGGCAGTCGATGTCATAGAGATGGATGCGGCCTCCAACCGGGGGATTGAAGAAATTCGCAATCTGAAGGAAAACA
>CAZFYZ010000088.1:11116-16037 GCA_964523735.1 uncultured bacterium
GCTGCGCGACGGCGTCAAGTACCCGCCGATGCGCCTCAGGTACAAAGTCTACATCATAGACGAAGCCCACCAGCTATCGCCTCAAGCGAAAGACGCTTTCCTAAAGACGCTCGAAGAGCCCCCGCCACACGCGGTCTTCATATTGGCTACGACCGAGGCCGGCAAGATCCCGATCACGATCCGCTCCCGCTGCCAGCAGTTTGACTTCAGGCGGGGTACGATAGGCGAGATCGGCGGCCGCTTGAAGCTGGTCACCGAGAGTGAAGACGTCAAGATCGACGAAGACGCCCTCGAGCTAGTTGCGCGCGCCGCGCAAGGCTCGTACCGGGACGGCTTGAGTCTGCTTGAGCAGGTGATTGCCTACACCGAGGGCGGAATCACTGCCAAAGAGGTCTACGCGGTTGCCGGTATGGTCGATGAGGACGTGCTCCTCGAACTGGGCCAGGTCATTCTTGAGGGAGACACGGCTGCGGCGTTCGCTCTGGCCGATCGCCTCCTGCGCGAGGGCAGCGACGTTCGCGAGCTGCTCAAGTCCGCGGCCAATCACTTCCGTGATCTGCTCGCTCTCAAGGTTGGAGCGGATTCAGTGCATGCCAAGGACGAGCGGTGGAGCGAGCAAGCGGCTCAGTTTCCACAGGAGAGGCTGGTCTACATCATCGAGGTATTCTCGGGCGCTGAGAAGGACCTGAAGTGGAACGAGCAGCACCGACTTGGCCTCGAGATGGCGATACTGAAGGCGATTGCCAAACCCAACCAGACCAGCGCTGGGTCTCAGGCTGCGGTTGTCTCCGCCCCTGTGCAGTCGACGCCGGCGCCAAAGTCGGCCGCGCAGCCCAAGCCCGCCCCGAAACCGGAGGCGTCGGTCCCTGCCAAAGAGCCCGTTGCCGTCGCTCAACCGAAAGCCCATCAGTCTGCGGTTGGCGAGGTACCTGAGGCCACTAAGGCAACTGAGCCGGTCGAAAATCCGTCTGTGGCAGAGGCGCCGTCCGAGGCTGAGGAGCCATCCGCCGAGCCGGCAAAGTCTGTCACGCTCGGCGACGTCCAACGCGGTTGGCAGAAGATCCTGATGCACATGAGCAAGGTCATGAAGCGCGTGAGCGAGGCCTCTCTGGCGAAGGAGGGCACGCCTACCGATCTGCAAGGCGGCCTGCTCACAGTCAGCTTCGACCGGAAGTACAAGTTTCACAAAGACGCGACAGAGCGTAATGTAGACAAGATCGCGGAAGCTATAGAGCAGGTGCTTGGCGCCAGGCTGAAAGTGGCGACTGTCCTTTCAGGCCAGGCTGCGGGCGATCAGCCCGCCCAGGACGATGATCCTTTCAAGGAGGCCGCCGTTCCAGAGCACCCGCAGAAGAACACGATTCTGACGATGTTCGACGGAAACGAAGTTGACCCGGGTCCTGATCCCTGGGATGAGGAGGAATAGCATTGTCCAAGCGAAACCCATTCGGCAACCTTGGTGGAATACCTGGCCTCGGCGACATGATGCGCCAAGTCCAGAAGATGGAGGAAGACACCAAGCGTCTTGACCAGGAACTGGCCGAAGCCCGCATAGAAGCGTCCTCGGGAGGCGGCATGGTCAAGGCTGTAGCCAACGGCAAGGGCGAGGTCCTCGAGATCAAGATCGACCCGCAAGTCATCGACCCTGACGATGCCGAGATGTTGGAAGACATGGTGGTAAGCGCCGTCCGGGAAGTCCTGCAGAAGGGCGTAGAGATGAAAGAATCCCGCATGCAGGAGATCACCGGCGGACTCAACCTGCCGAATATGCCCGGGCTGTTCTAGCAGGCACAAGCTTTGGTCAGTTGCTGGTAGACTCCCATCGCTACATTGGTCCCCTTGTTCGGCAGGACATTCTGACTAGATATTGACAACTGCTCCAGGAATGGCATAACTTTAACGAGAGTGCTGAGTCAGTCCAGGCGGACTGACTCTACTTGCCATTGACACTGGAGGACCACGTTGTTCAATACGTCTAGAATCACTTTCACATGCTTCCTGCTGATTGCGCTTGCTGTGACGGTCGCCGCGGCGCCTCTGGGCACCGGGTTTTCCTATCAAGGTAAGTTGACTGACTCGGAGGGGAGGCCCCTGTCAGGCCCCTACTCTATGAACTTCAGGCTGTTTGACGCCGAAACCGGTGGCACCCAGGTCGGAAACATCTTTGTCGTTGAGGATGTGAACCTCGTCGGCGGTCTGTTCACTGTGCAGCTGGATTTCGGGGCTGAGGCGTTCTCCGGCCAGAGGCGTTGGCTCGAGATAAGGCTCGGCAAGCTGATACTCTCGCCGGCTTGCCGAGATCACATCCGCGCCCACCGCCGTCTATGCTCAAACGGTTCCCTGGAGTGGCGTAACCGGAGCGCCGACCATTCCCACTACGCTGCCGCCTTCCGGGCCTGCCGGAGGCAGCCTTGCCGGCACTTACCCCGACCCAGCCATTGCCGACGGCGCAATTTCCACCTCGAACATCGCCGATGGCGCGGTGACGGCTGAGAAGATCGCGCCTAGCGCGCTGGCGAACTACACCGGTAATATGCAGAACCTGGCGAGCACGAGTATGAACCCCTCAGTCGTCGGTTCTGTAGTGGTTGGCGTCCACCCGCAGTCCATCGCCATGTCCGGCGATTACGCGTATGTGATCACCAATACAGATGCCAAGCTTGAGGTGATTAATATTTCAAATCGCGCGAACCCTGTGGTTGTTGGGTCAGCCGATGTGGGGAGCAATTCGCAATCGGTCACGGTTTCAGGGCGATACGCATACGTAGCTAATCGCAGCCCAGGAGAGCTGCAGGTATTCGATATCTCAACACCTACAGAGCCCGTCCTTATCGGCACTGCCAAGTTTGTTGGGGGACTGACCTCCGCGGCCATATCCGGCAGGTATGCCTTTGTCACTGATTACTCGGGGGGGGCGCTTCAAAGCTGTTGACATATCGAGGCCTGCGCAACCGGTAGTGGTCGGTGATGTTGCTACCGGAGTTCAGCCCAAGAGCGCTTCTGTCTGGGGCAAGTACGTAGCCCTTGTGTGCGGCTCCTCAAATAGTCTGCAGATATTCAACGTATCCGACCCCACCAACCTGACTTTGGTGAGCACAACCTCTGTAGGCGCTTCACCGCATGCTGTGGCGCTCTCGGGTGGGTACGCCTACGTCGTGACCACATCCCCTGACCAACTCCAGGTCTATGACGTGACAAATCCGGCCAATGTTGTCCTGAAGGGTTCGACTAGTTTTGGTGACCTTAGCTACGACGGTGAGATCGTGGTCTCCGGCAGGTATGCCATTCTTACTCATTACAGCTCTCATACTATGAAAGTGGTGGATGTGTCGAATCCCTCAACCCCCTTGGTTGTTGGGTCTGTCGCGACATCCGGCATTCCAGCGCCTCTTGCGGTTTCCGGAAGGTACGCCTGTGTCGGTAGTATCAACAACAATGCCCTGGAGGTAATCGATCTCACGGGTGTAGAAACCACCGCTCTAAACGCGCATTCCTTGGAGGCGGGAACGCTTCAGGTGAAAGGCAGCGCGAGTGTCGGTAACCAGCTCTCTGTAGGAGGCGGGCTGAACGTTGGAAAAGGCGGCATATTCAGCGATGGCGATATCGCCACTGCGGGGCAGGTCAGAGTCTCCGGGTTCAGACTGAGCTCATCCGCGACGGCGGGGCAGGTGTTAACTGCGGATTCCTTGGGCGTGGGCACATGGCAGAGCGCACCCGCACTCACCCTTCCATACAGTGGAGCCAACAACAGTAGTGGGCAAACTGCTTTTTCGATCAGCAACCATTCCGCTGGTTACGGCTTGCTGATTGATAACATGAATGCGACCGCAAGCTCGGCTGCACTCAAAGCCTACACCAGTGGTCTGGGCTCTTCCGGAGACTTTGCTATCGATAACAACACCAGCAATGCTACGGTCGTTAACGCCGTCAACTATGGAAAAGGCAGTGCCGGTTATTTCGTCAACACCTCTTCGGCGAACTCTAGGCCATCTCTTTGGACCGCTACGATCGGCACCGGACCGGCCGTGAAAGCCGAAGGAACGTATGCCGGCGAGTTCAGCGGCAGGGTCTACGTCAACGGCAGGCTCGGAATTGGGACCACATCACCCGAGGAGTCTGTGAGTGTGACCGGCAACTTGAAGATAGACCAGGCCGACGCGAACAACGGTGATTTCGCTTCCGGTGGAGTGCTCAAGTTCGGCAAGGGGCTAACTGGCGAAGGAATAGCGTCCAAACGCACCGCTGGCGGCAATTGGGCCGGTTTGGACTTCTACACCGGCAGTACCATCAAGATGACCATCCAAAACGGGGGCAACGTGGGTATCGGCACGATCACTCCCTCGCAGAAGCTTGATGTTGACGGCGCGATCCGATGCACGAGCCTTACGCAGACTTCTGATGTTCGGTTCAAGAGCAATATATCCACCATATCGGACGCTCTGGCCTCCGTCCTGAAGCTGCGCGGCGTCACATTCGACTGGAACCACAGTGCATTTGCGGATAAGCAGTTCCCCCAGGGCAGGCAAATCGGAGTCGTCGCTCAGGAAGTCGAGAGTGTGTTCCCCGAGCTAGTGAGCAAAGATGACAGCGGCTATGAGTCGGTTGCATACGACAAGCTCGTTCCGGTGCTGATCGAGGCGATCAAGACACTCAAAGCCGAATCAGACACCAAGGACGCGCGCATCAGCGAGCTCGAAGATCGCCTCAGCCGCATCGACAGGCTGATCAGCGAGCAGAACAATACGAAGTAGACAGACGACAACATCTCGTCCTGTTTCGGTCGGTGGGCGGCAGCGTTAAGTCTTGTGTGTACCTCAGCCGATTCTCTACACACAGCAGTGTGCGCCACCCGGGCGCGCGGGCGGGCGCTAGTGTCAACCTGAGTGTGTAAATTCGAGTTTGGGTGCAGCCTTCCAGTTCT
>CAZFYZ010000089.1:0-15785 GCA_964523735.1 uncultured bacterium
CCCCGCAGCAGTTGCAGTCATCGTGACAGTCGCCATGGCAATCAGCCATTACTCCGCCGCAGGACGCAAACAGAAGCAGGATCGCGAGCAGCCGCATTGTCCAGCCTGTAATCATCAATTCCATTATACCACCCTTGCACGAGTTTGATTCCCGGCATTGTCGTTCTTTACACACTGTGCGGCTCGCGCTATACTTTACTCGGAAGCGGCCCTCGCTTCCCCTTATTGTGTACGGAGGTCAGATGCGGCTTCTCAAAGGCTTATTCAGCAAGGTAGACCAGCTCCTTACCGGCAGGCGACCAGTCGATGACGAGCTGTTTGATGAACTCGAGGAACTCCTAATCCAGGCAGACCTCAGCATAACGACTGCCACAAAGGTCGTGGACAGTCTTCGAGACATCTCTCGCAAGGAGCGTATCAAGGAATCGGACGACATCAAGGTTCGCCTGAAGGACATCCTATCGGAAATCCTCCTGACCGGCGATGGCGCGCGCGTCAAGGAACCGATCGACCGGCCCGCTGTTTATATGTTCGTCGGCGTGAACGGTGTCGGCAAGACAACTACGATCGCCAAGCTCGCGCACCGGTTCAAGAAACGTGGCATGCGTGTTTTGCTCTCGGCTGCAGACACATTCAGAGCCGCGGCGATCGACCAGCTCGAGATATGGGCGCACCGGGTGGGGGTGGAGATCATCAAGCATCAGCCCGGCGCTGATCCGGGTGCAGTCGTTTTTGACTCGATTCAAGCAGCAATCGCTCGCAAGGCCGATGTAGTGATCGTTGACACTGCCGGCAGGCTTCACACCAAGACCAACCTGATGGAGGAGCTTGCAAAAGTGGGCCGCATCTGCCGGAAGGCTCTTGAGCGCGATCCTGATGAGACCATTCTCGTCCTTGACGCAACCACAGGCCAGAACGCCGTCAACCAGGCCCGCGAGTTCATGAATGCGGTCCCGCTGACGGGCATTGCGCTTTCCAAGCTGGACGGTACTGCCAAGGGCGGCATCGTGATCACGATCAAAGACGAACTCGGCCTGCCGATCAAGCTCGCCTGCACCGGTGAGCAGCTCGACGATCTGGATGACTTTGACGCGCGCGCGTTCGTCGACGCGCTGTTCGCATAGGAAGGGGCATGAGATAATTTGGAGCGGCCGTATCTGAGCCTGATCATCCCTGCCTATAACGAAGCTAGTCGCGTCCAGAACACGCTTGCGACCGTCAAGGCCTACCTCGAGTCAACTGGCCACGGCTATGAGATCATCCCCGTCAACGACGGCAGCACCGACGGTACCGGCGAGCTGATGGGCCAGTCAGCGGCCAATGACGAGTCGATCCGCGTGATCAGCTATGACAAGAACCAGGGCAAGGGCTACGCTGTGCGCCAGGGCGTGCTGGCAGCGCGTGGTGAGTACATAGCCTTCTCCGACACCGATCTCTCCGCTCCCATAGCCGAACTGCCGAAGCTCTTCCACTCAGGGATCGACAAAGGCTACGACATCGCCATCGGCTCCCGGGCGGTCAAGGGAACTCACATCGCCAGGCACCAGCCGTTCTACAGAGAGTGGGGCGGGAAGACCCTCAATCTGATCGTCCGCCTGCTTGCCGTACGGGGTGTTCACGATACGCAGTGTGGCTTTAAGCTCTTTCGAGGCGACGCCGCCCGCGCGATCTTCGAGAAATGCTTCCTGAACGGGTGGGGGTTCGATATCGAGGTACTCTACCTCGCTCGGCGGATGGGATTCACCATCGCCGAAATCGGCGTCGAATGGAGCCACGGCGAAGGCTCCAAGCTCCACCCGCTCAAAGCCGGCCTCCAAGTCCTGCGGGACATCATCAAGATGCGTCTGCACTCGTACCGGATGGTATAATTGCAGGACAGGCACCAAACCGTGCCCGCCAAGGCAGACTGACGTACCGGTGGATATGTGATTTGAGCAACTTCTGGATCGCGCTTGGTCTCACTGCCTTCGCCGGCCTCTCGACCGGTATAGGCAGCGCGATAGCTTTCTTCTCTGAGCGCACAAACTACCGGTTTCTATCCGTGGCGACTGGGTTCTCGGCCGGGGTAATGCTCTACGTCTCGTTCACCGAGATCCTCACCAAGGCCGCGGATTGGCTTGATGAGGTCTACAGCAATAGCCTCAGCAACTGGATTGTTGCGGCCTCCTTCTTCGCCGGGATCTTCTTCATCTTTCTGATAGACCGGCTTATCCCCTCAACGGAGAATCCACATGAAGTAAGGGACAGCGACGAAGTGGAGGAGCTTCACGAGCATGCTGGCTCCGGGGCACACGCGCACAGCAGCAAGCTGATGCGCATGGGGCTGTTCACCGCAATCGCCATAGCTATCCACAACTTTCCCGAGGGACTGGCGACATTCCTGGCTGCTCTCGAGAACCCGAGAGTCGGCGCTGCCATCGCGGTCGCTATCTCACTGCACAACATCCCCGAAGGCATAAGTGTCGCTGTGCCCATATACTACGCTTCCGGCAGCAGGAAATCCGCGTTCTTCTTCTCGCTCCTCTCCGGGTTTGCCGAACCGGTTGGGGCGGTTTTGGGATACCTCATTCTGCGACCCTTGCTCTCCAACGCGCTGACGGGGGCGATGTTCGCGGGAGTTGCTGGGATCATGGTCTACATATCCCTGGACGAACTCCTGCCGACCTCCCGCGCTTACGGCAAAGGTCACGACTCGCTCTATGGACTGCTCTCGGGTATGATGGTCATGTCACTCAGCCTGCTGCTTATGCAGTAATGGCCTAACCTGAGCTCGGACACTTGCACATACCCTATTGCTCAGGTAACATGATCACAGGAACCAGAGCAATAAGGCAAGCGATGACAACCGGCAGCCCTCACAACAGGTCCCTCAAGTCGATCTTCCCTTCCCTCGAAGACGCCATACCCGCGTTCGAGGTCCTCGCACGGGAGTATCTGGCAACCTGGGGGCTGGGATGTGTGCTGACCGACGTCTGCGGGCGAATCGTGGCCGGACGGGCAGGATGCAAGGGCTGTAGCACTGATGTCGAGTGCGTTCTTGCACGTGAGAAGGCCATTGACGAGGCTCTGCGTTGGGGCGAGCCCTCCATGCTGCTCTGCCCGCGCGGCTTCGTGATCTGGGCCGTGCCTCTGATGCTGAACGCTGCCGTCATTGGTGGTCTGGTGGTTGAGAGTGCCGCCGTTGGGGCCGAAGAGGGCGAGACCGGCCTTCTTTCGCCTGTGCAGATCAGGCGTGCCGCAGCTGACCTGCTGACGATGGCGGAGGAGGCCAACCTTACGAACGCCGCATTGCTCCAACTCCGCAAGACGGCAGCCCAACGCGAGTCCGAGCGCGCCGAAGCCATCCACGAACTCAAAGACCAGGAATACGAATCCATCCGCGACATCTACCTTCGGGAGGAGCCGTCACTGCTGGCGGCGATCAAGCGCGGCGACAGGCCTGCGGCTCGAGAAATCATCAACCGCGTGCTGGTCGGGATCTATTGGCTTGGCCGCGAGAGGCCCGCACTGCTCAAGAGCTTTCTGCTGGAGCTTGTCGTTACCATGTCCCGCAGCGCGATCGAGGCGGGCGGCGACCCCAAAGAGCTGCTTGGTGCCAATTACTCATCATTCTCTGACCTCGCCGGCATTGACTCTGAAGAGGAATTGTGCGCTTGGCTGGTTGCTCTGCTCGAGAGGACCATGGACGCGATCAAGTCGAATCGAGAGTATCCATCAAGCGTCCTCTTAGGGGTGGCCCTTCGCTACATGCAGGACCACCTGGGCGAGGAAGTCTCTCGCGACGATGTGGCTGATGTAGCCTGCCTGTCCCCATCGCACTTCAGCCGCGTGGTTAAGCAGGCTTTCGGAGCATCGTTCACTGATCTGCTCTCCAGGATGCGTGTGGACAAGGCCCGTGAGCTGCTCGTCCGAACCGACAAGAGCCTGATCCAGATATGCCTCGACTGCGGGTTCAGTGATCAGAGCTACTTCACCAAAGTGTTCCAGAAGCATACCGGGCGCACACCCGGGGAGTACAGGCGATCGCGCCGCTAACTGTGTTGCTTCAGCGACACCGCCGAACTGACTGCCCTGGCTGCACAATTCTGGTATGTCTCGAAAGAAAACTGCGAAATTCCTATCCTGCAGGGGTTCCATTTCACCGGATCATGTGGTAGAATCCGGGTTTAGAACCCCGCCTCTCCAGGACTGTCTCGATCTGAGATGCAATTGCCTGGTCACGGCGGGCGCTTTTGGGTACAGTTGGCCTGGCCTGTGAATGTCATCCATTCCTGCCTCTAGCCCCAACTTCCAAAGCAATCGCTGTTCTGGAGTAGTTCTGTGGACATTACTGATGAGGTCTTTCTCCTGACGCCGGCAGGCTATGAGGATATGCAGCGCGAACTCAACGAGATCGTGACCGTCAAGCGGCCGCACATCGTTCAGTCGATCCGAGAGGCTCGGCAGCTCGGCGATATCAGCGAGAACTTCGAATACGAAGAGGCCAAGCGCTCGCAGGCCATGCTCGACATGCGGGTCAAGGAGCTTAGAGCCATACTCGCTCACGCCAGCATCATTGAGGGCAATGGTTCCAGCGAACACGTGGCGATAGGCTCCAAAGTCGTCGTCAAGTGTCTCGATGATGGGCTGGAAGAGGAGTATACGATCGTTGGCCCGGCGGAGTCGAACCCTGCCGATGGTCGGATTTCTCACGAGTCCTGCGTCGGACGCGAACTGATGGGCAAGAAGCCGGGTGATGAGGTGCGCGTTGACGTCCCCAGCGGCACGATCCGCTATGAGGTGGTAGCCGTAAGATGAGCCTCCTGAACCGCGAGGATGCGGTGCTGCTCATTGTGGATATACAGGTGGCCGTGCTTAAGGCCATGCGCGACGCCGAGACGGTTGTGGCAAATACGGCGCGGCTTGTCGAGGGCGCGAAGGTGTTCTCGGTTCCGATCATCCTGACTCTGCAGAACCCGGAGCGCCTTGGCGGCTGCCCAGAGCCCGTCGAGGCCGCGCTGCCGCCTGTCGAGCCGATCCACAAGATGGTCTTCAGTTGCTATGAAGAGCCGGCGTTTGTGGAGAAGCTCAGGGAGATCGGCCGCAAGCAAGTGATGCTGCTGGGGATTGAGTCTCATGTGTGCGTGCTGCAGACGGCCCATGATCTGGTCGCGCACGGCTACGAGGTGCACGTCATTCAAGACGCCTGCTCCTCCCGCACCGAGGCGAACTGGCGGGCTGCGATGGAGAGACTGCGCGATATGGGCTGTGTGATCACCACTACCGAGATGGCGATATTCGAACTCACTCGCCAGGCCGGCACCCCTGAGTTCAAGCAGGTGCTCTCCATCGTGAAGTGAGGCGGAGGGTTAGGTCAGAGGTCCTGGCTTTGGATTTCGCACACGCTCCCTCACTGGACCGCAGCTTCTACCTTCGGGACACGCTGACTGTGGCGCGTCGGCTGATTGGCCACGTGCTTCTGCACGAAACCTCGGCGGGCGCGATTGCGGGCAGAATAGTCGAAACCGAAGCCTACCTGTCCGATGACCCCGCGAACCACGCCACTTACCAGATTACAAATCGGAACCGGGTCCTTCTGGGTCCGCCGGGTCAGGCCTACGTGTACATGATCCACGGCCGCTGGATCATCTCGGTGGTCACACAACCGGAGGGCATCCCTGAGGTCGTCCATCTTCGAGCATTGGAGCCTGTCCAGGGCGTCGATTTGATGATCGAGTCCCGAGGCACGGACGTCGTCCAGATGCTCTGCAAGGGACCGGGCAACCTGACGAGGGCACTAAGGATAGACGATAGCCACAAGGGTGCCGATCTGGTAGATGGCCCGCTCAGAATCGTGGAGGGGCAGCAGACGGATCGTGTCCGAACAACGACACGGGTCGGGATCACCCGGGGCGGCGACCTTCCATACCGCTTCTACTCATTAGAGCATGCCGGCTTCGTCTCCAGACGCTAATCAGCTTTCAAGCCCTATCTCCCACATCCTCTCTAGATCGTTGCGAGAGTAGCTCTTAAACGCGATCAGTGTCTGAGTCGCTGCGACTCCATCCGTCTTCAGCACGTGCTTCGTGACAACTTCCGCGAGCTGCTCGTGCTCTTTGACCCGTACTATCGCCACGAGATCGTAGTCACCTGCGACGGAGTACACCTCGGCTACGCCCGGCACATCGGCAAGCGCCTCGGCCGTCTCCGGCAGTCTGTCGCTCTCTCCTTGTATTAGGACTATTGCAGTTATCATCGGGACCTCCGATCCGGTTCTGACTGATTAGTGCTTTGACAGCGTGTGTTCAATATCCTGTTAGCGGGGTTGCCTGCCGATACCAATAACAGGTATACTACGGCTATGAGCACGGACGAAACACTGGACGATCTCGAGTCAACCCCTGATACGGAAGAAGAGATCGATGGCGATAGCAGCGAACCCGAAACCGTGAGGCCGGTCGACGAGGTCCCGGTCGGGATCGCGCGTATCCGCGAGGAGTGGCGTGCCGCCGGGCTTACTGAGCCTGAGGCCACACCAGAGGTCGAGCCGGTTGTCTTCCCCGAAGTAGATGGCGGTGCGGGGATCGGCGACTACACCGTCGACTGCGAAACCGCCCGTGACGGTCTGGCGCTCTCTCATGAAGCCATCGAGCGGCTCGTAGCCAGCGGGGAGCTTGACTCGATACTTGTTCAGGCTCAGGGTGGGGCGCCGCGCAGACTCATCAGCGAGTCCTCCCTCAACCGCTTCCGTGAGGATGCAGCCATCGATCCCGACGCTCTCGCGCGAGCAGCCAAAGCGATGGCCGACAAGTCCGTCGCCGCCGCTATCGACGAGATGCGTGCTCAGATTGAAGACATCAAGTCCAACCAGAGCAAGGTCCTCCAGCAGATGAAAGATATTCTGCTCCTCGAGGTCCGCAACCTCAAAGAGCAGGAACGCGATCTGACGTCATTCGTCTACGAGCTGACCCAGGAGATTCGTGAGGCTCTGCCCAAGAAGAAGCGGAAGTAGAAAGGACCCGGGGCATTCGTCCCAGGCCCATTATCTGCCAGTTTCCTGGATGCAGATGACCACTACCCTCTGATCACCTTCATCAACCTCCCCGCCATCGCGGGATCGAGTTTCTGAAGTGTCTGGTACTGCCTCATTGCCCCCGCTTCGTCTCCCGAGCCCAGGTACTCGAGTCCCAGACCATAATGAGCGATAGCGCTTGTGGGATCGATCCCGATAGCAGTCTTGAAGACCTCGACTGCCTGATCGTGCTGGCCGTTCAGACCGAGCGCTGCTCCCAGTGAGCACTGACCTTCGATGAACTCCGGCCTCAGCCTCACGACGTTCTTGAACATCGAGACTGCTTCAGCATAGTCGCCCATCTGCACATAGCAATGTCCGGCCGCGAACCACGCGAAGTGATTCCGAGGGTCCAGCCGGGTGGCCTGTAGGAGAAGGGGCAAGGCCTCCTCGTAGCTCTTGCTCCGGAAGAGGTCGTAACCCCGGCTGAAGCTCTGCTCGGCGGTCAGAGCCGGCCCGGCGCCCTGGCCCGAGGGTCTCGGGACTTCATTCCGCGGCGCAAGAGCGAAGCTGCCCGTGCCGCCGGTTTTCGTGCTCATAGCAAGCACGCGTTCACCTGGAATGGCGAAGTTCAGATTCTGGCCATCGCCGTGAATCGCCTGAGCGACACCAACAACCTCACCTTTCATATTAACTACGGGGCTGCCGCTGCTGCCGCGAGATATCGGTGCCGATATTTGGATCACCTTGCCCAGCCCCGGCAAGTCTCTCACCGAAGACACGATCCCATCAGAAACCGTGGCGTCCAGTCCATATGGGCTGCCGACTACCACGACCCTCTCACCCGGTTCGGGGACTGTGTTGACAACAGTCAGCGCTTTCGTGCCGGCAACAGGGGAGCTTAGCTCAAGCAGTGCCAGGTCTGAGGTTTCGCCGCCTCCGCGTATCTGTCTTACGGCATGGGTCTTTCCGTCCGCGGTTCGGACCACCAGGCGGCTTGCGTCCTCAATGACGTGCCAATCAGTGATCACGTGATTGGAGTCTACGAAGAACCCACTGCCCTGGCTGTCTTTGGCGCCGGTTCTGTCGTAAGTTATGACCGTGACAACGGCAGGTTTGACCTGCCGGACTATATCAACAATCGCCAACTCCGCTGCAGCCGCCGTGGCCAATGTGGCGACCAGGAGCAGCGAGAACAACACGTACTTCGCTCGCTTAACCATGACTCGACCCTACCCTATGTCATCCGGCCACCGCGGCCGGCGAATAAGCCAGCATTCGCAAAAGTAGAAGGCTTTGTTAAAACTATACCCATGAACGGGGGTTGGGTCCGCAGGCGCCTGCTTGCTATGTGAGGTGTATGAGAGGCAACAAAAGACCGCGCCCGGCAAGTCATGTTGACCCAGGCGCGGCTCAATGAGATCAGATTTTGCTCAACCGCAGGCGACACCATACACTGTCACCTCCCGTGTCAAGTGAGGCAACCGGCCTGAACGGCAATGTGAAGGCTCGCCTACTTGTCTTGGATTACAGCTCTACCAGTCGTCGCGTCGGCCGCCACCGAAGCCGCCGCCGCCACGTCCGCCGCGATCGCTGCGTTCCGGCTTCGGACGGGCTTCGTTCACGGTGATGGTGCGTCCGCCCATGTCCTTGCCGTTAGTGCCGTCGATCGCTGCAGCCAGGTTCTCCTCGGGAACGTCAACGAACCCGAAGCCCTTGTTGTGGATGACGCGAATGTCCTCGACGGGACCGTAGGGCTCAAACATCTGTCTGAGCTCTTCCTCTGTAGTGCTGTAAGGCAGATTGCCAACGTACAGTGACTTGCTGGCCATTGCCCACCTTCCTTTCGGGAACATATCCCGATGAATGCTCAACGGGGCAGTCAAAGGTCGTAGCTCGATCGGTTGCGAGAGAAGGCTGAGCAATCCACGCCACAGATTCGATCCGCCGGTGCGCCTACGTTGAGTCAGAATGTGCCTGCAGTATACAACTATTAGTTGTAGCGCGCAAGCGTCAAGTGTTTTTTTGTCAAGTGTTCTTTCTACAAAAGTAAGTCAACATCGAGCAAGGGCTGATCCTGATTCACCAGGGTAGTCCCGCCGATACTGACGTTCCTGATCGACTGGCCGGACAGGCGAACGGCCTTGCCTCCCCGCATCCGTATGATCGCGACTTCGGCGTCGGTGCGTATCTGTTCCGAAGGTATCAGGACGGCCTGTGGACCTTTGCGCGAGGCGATGACGTAGTCAACTCCGTCTGCTGTGGTCACCTTGAGCGCCATAACGCTCTTTGCAGGGGCCTCTACTCCAAGGCGTTCGATCGAGAAAGCTGGAGGCAGTTCACTGAGATACGGACAGAGCAGCGTATCAAGCAGAATGGGCAATTGTCCGCTCCTGGTGTAACTCCAGCCTGTCGTGGACAATGCTCCCTCGCCGATGGCGGCTGACGCTAGTGAACCACGGTCGGCGGGCATCATCAGGATGTTGGGGCCGCCGGCCCAGGTCGTTTGTACCATCATCGTCGCTTGATCCTCGACCGTGGCGGCATCTGCTCCAACCCACCAGTTCTGACTGAACGTGTGAGTGCGTGCCACGTCACTCTGGAGCTCATCCCTCACCAGCCAGTAGTCCGGCTTCACAAATGCTATGCTTCTGATAACGGTGACGTCCTTGTAAGCGTGGTGCGACGCGACTGCCCAGTCCACTCCGGCGTTTGAGAACCACCGATCAAGCCGTCCGCCCAGGTCGGGCTGATCCTGTGTGTCCACCCAGGTGGTGTTGTGCGACACCGTGCGCGTGTCGCGCCCCCCATCGATCAGGAGTTCTCGCCCAAAGGCATAGATACTGATGGCCAGGGAGTCACGATGGCTGTGAGGTCCGCGGCTGGCCTTGAGAACCAGTTGGCGGCCAATCTCAGAGGCATTCTGCTCACACTCGGCGCGCATTACGCACCACCCGCCCAATGGGAACGCTGCCGACACCCCTGCCGGCGCTGCATCCCAGTCCCAAGCAACGGCGTATCTGGGAATGTCGTCCCCAATGGGCTCAAATCTGCCGTCTGGCCGTGTCATGGCTGAGAGAAACTTTGGTATCCTGCCGATCCTCTCGCGCACATCTGACCCGACTTTCTTCCCCGCCTTCTGCAGGCCATTTGCAGCTTCTGTGAGCGATGAGTAAGCCAATGCGACCCAGGCTGGTGAGTCATCGACGATCTTGCCATCCGAGGCCACGTCGCGAGGCACGACCCGCTCCAAGCTCTGCAGTCCATACGTCAGCCAATCCTGCTCACGGCTGAAGAACGGGAACTCAGTCGCGGCGGTCACAACGGCTGCCGCGGCGCTTGCCGCCGACTCGCCGATGCTGAACGTGTCGTTGGACAGGTAATCAGCGTGCTCCCAGATCGAATAGAGCCAGTTGGCCCACATTTCATCATCTATGTTAGTATCCGCTGACAGCGCCGCGAATCGTGAGACCAGGACCTTCAGCCGCGCGGCGGTGTCCGACGAAGTCCACGTAGGATAGTCGTCGCCGCTCATCACGGTAGGCTGAGGGTTGGCGTCGATCCAGTCATAGAAGAGTGACTTGAGGTATCGCGCGCGTTTCTGATCGTTAGCGCTGAAGCAGGCGTCGGCAGCAACGGCAATCACATCGCCACGGCTCAGGGCGCTGCGATGACTCACCCAATCGGGGCTCTCCAATCTCGCCCAGTCGATTGGGGGTATCTCCTGCCGGTTGACACCCTCGCAGCCCAGGTCTCCGGTCATCAATCTGTCAGCCTGGTCTAGATCAAGCGTGGGCTCCGGTCCAGATACGGGGAGGTGCGTCTCGGCACAATGGGCCCTGAGGAACGCGCAAGCCAGGCTCCAGTTGCGGTCTTCGACTGCCTTGTAGAACGTGTCGAATCCCGGAAGCGCGGGCTTGATCTTCTCAGACAGCAGCCTGGCTGCTTCAGAAAGCCGAGGGTGTTCATAGGCTTTGTAGATCCGTATGCTGTGGATGGAAAAGCCTTCTGCGCCTTGCCCCAGGTCAAACCTGACCCACCTCGCCTTGATTTTGGGTAGGCGGATTACCTGGTAGTAGCCCCGCCCAGCCTGCTCGAAGATGGGTTTGTACGGACCCTCCACAGATTCACTGGCTATGTCTATTCTTAGCTTGCCCGCCGCCCGGGAGCCATCGGCGCTGCCTGTGCCGAAATCGACTCTGTCGAAGATACGCTGATCACCGAGGTCGACAGTCAACACCTGTTGTTGGCTGATTCTGGCGAACGCGATCTCGCCCCTGGGGACAGGGGATTCGCTCAGGAGTGTATTCGGGTTCCTCTTGGCCTCGATCTCGGCCCGAGTTATGACACTGGCGCCGAGTTTAGGCGAAGCATAGTTCTCGGG
Organism: uncultured bacterium; assembly: GCA_964523735.1. Classification (GTDB taxonomy): domain Bacteria; phylum Armatimonadota; class UBA5829; order UBA5829; family UBA5829; genus CAZFYZ01. The sequence continues at coordinate 11,376 of CAZFYZ010000089.1, forward strand.
GTACGCGAAAGCCACTCCGCAGAGAAACAGACAGCAAACCATAATAGCAGGCGTTCTAAGCATTGCCATCCCGGGACAGTTTATCACAATCTACCCCATCCCGAAACCGCCAGCCGCGCCGAAACAGCCCAGACCTCGTGAGCGCAACCGTCTTGCTGGTCATTCTTCACTCGTTCAGAATGACAATCACTGACAGGTCTGAGTCCTTATCTTGCGCCGGCCAAGGAGTCATGGGTGCGCCCGCTATCTTGTTGGTCCGCCCGTATTCTGATAGAATGCTGCCTGGACAGGGCGAATTGGCGCCCTGATACATCAGGAGGACTCATTGATGCTCCGATCTCACTACAGAACGTATCTTGCGATCTCAATAGCTGTCACACTGTTGGCCTCGCCTTGCCTGGCTGCGGACGATGCCCAGACAAAGACTGGCGTTGTGGATCTGCAGCGGGTTTACCGAGATGCACCACGCATGAAGCAGCTAATGGACGAACTTCAGGCTTTCTCTCAGTTGTTGACTGCCAAGCTCAGTTTGCGAGAGAAGAACATGATGACGACCGACAAGGAGATCGCAGAACTGATAGACCTGTCCACCAAGCCCAATCCGACTGAGGCCGATAAGGCGAGAATCAAAGCGATTACCGATTCCTCTCAGGCCAAAGAGGATGAGTACAAGACTCTTCAGCAGACCAAGGAACCGAACGATGCCCAGAAAGCTCGTCTCAAGGAGCTTCAGGAGCTTCGCCAGAAGTCGCAGCAAGCCGGCGAGACCATCGCCAAGGACTACAACGCTCAGGTGCAGGGCAAGGCGCAGGACTTGGCCGGCAAGGCCGACGCAGACGTTCAGTCCGCCGTAAAGCAGGTTGCCGAAGTCAAGAGCCTGACGCTCGTTCTTACGAAGCGGCTATCAGGCGCAAACGGTGAGCCTCTGGACTTCGTTCTGCTTGGTGGCGTAGACATCACCGACGACGTGATTGGCAAGCTCGACCGCAAGACGCAGTAGTCGAGGTCGAGGCGCGATAATCGCTTCTCCCACGTCACCAGTTGTAGCAGGCGTCTCTACGCTTCCCAGGGGCGTCAGAGACGCCCACTACAGCTCTATTGCAACAGCCTCCAATCAAAGCTGCCGATTGCCGCCTCCGGATTCGGATGCTAGAATATCTGGAACCATATCGCTGATAGGACAAACGATGTCTGAGATAAAAAGCATACTCGCCACTGACTGTGGCAGTACTACCACAAAAGCTATTCTCATCGAGAAGCGTGGGGATGAATACCGCCTCGTGGTTCGAGGCGAAGCCCCGACCACTGTCGAGGCCCCTTTTGACGACGTCACGGTTGGAGTCGTGAACGCCGTCCGTGAGGTCGAGGAACTGGCTGGCAAGGCCATACTCGACACAGAGGGCCACATCATGGTCCCTCTTCGCGCAGACGGAGCGGGTGTTGATATCTACCTCTCCACGTCCAGCGCGGGCGGCGGGCTGCAGATGACAGTGGCCGGTGTAGTGAAGGCCATGAGCGCCGAGAGCGCCGAAAGGGCCGCCTTGGGCGCGGGCGCGATTATCATCGATGTGATCGCCGTTGACGATGGCCGCAAGGACTACGAGAAGGTCCGCCGCATCCGTGAGCTCAGGCCCGATATGATCCTCATGTCCGGCGGCACCGACGGCGGCACTGTCAAGCACCTGGTCGAACTGGCGGAGATGCTGGTCTCGGCCGATCCCAGGCCGCGGTTGGGCGGCGACATCAAGCTGCCGGTCATATACGCGGGCAATCGTGACGCGCGCGAGCCTGTCGAAGAAGTCCTGAACACGCGCGTCGACCTACGCGAAGTCGCCAATCTTCGTCCGACGCTCGACAAGGAGAATCTGGGGCCGGCGAGGGAAGCCATCCACGAACTCTTCCTCCAGCACGTCATGCAGCAGGCTCCGGGTTACGGGAAGCTCTCTACCTGGGTCAGTTCCGGGATCATGTCTACACCAAATGCCGTCGGGAAGATCATCCAGACAGTGGCGGAGCAGAGGCAGATCAATGTGCTTGCGGCCGACATAGGCGGCGCTACAACGGACGTGTTCTCGGTCTTCAACGGCGTCTACAATCGCACAGTCAGCGCGAACCTGGGAATGAGCTACTCCATCTGCAATGTGCTTGCCGAGGCCGGTACGTCGGGCATCAGCCGATGGGCGCCGTTCGACGTGGACGAGGCAACTTTGCGCAACTCGCTGCGGAACAAGATGATCCGCCCGACTACGATCCCACAGAGCATGCGCGGCCTTCGCCTGGAACAAGCCGTGTCCCGTGAAGCCCTCAGGCTTGCATTCGAGCACCACAAGACTCTTGCGCGCTCGCTGAAGGGCATTCAGACAGTAAGGACAATGGGTGAGATTCTCGATCAGGCTGAGACCGGCGCCACGCTGGTCGATATGATGACTCTTGATATGATCATAGGCAGCGGCGGTGTCCTTAGCCACGCACCGAGACGGACTGAAGCTGCCTACATGATGCTCGACGCTTACCAGCCCGAGGGCGTGACGATGCTGGCGGTGGACTCGATCTTCATGATGCCGCAGTTGGGAGTTCTCTCGGCCGTTCACCCTGAGGCCGCGGCGCAGGTCTTTGATCGCGACTGCCTCATCAAACTCGGCCACGTGATCGCTCCAGTGGGCAAGATGAAACCGGGCGAGCTGGCGTGCACCGTGACCATAGGAGCCCAGACTCACCGCGTCAACTTCGGTGAGATCAAACTCCTGCCTCTGCCCGAAGGCGAACTGGACGCCATCATCCAGCCGTTAGGAAAGCTCGACGTGGGGTCCGGAAGAGGCAAAGAGCTTACGACCAGGATCGAGGGAGGCGCCGTCGGACTCATTATCGACTGCCGAGGCCGCCCGTTGGCACTGCCCGACGATCCTGCGTTACGCATATCCAAACTCCGCGAATGGCACGCGGCATTGGGACTGGAGGCGGAGTAGATATGGGAACAGCTTACACACCAGGCTTAACAGTCAGCCCTGGCACGATCGTGAAGAAGACGCGCAGGCTCCCTCTCAAGGGCCAGGTGACGGTTAAGGTCGGCGAGCAGGTCAAGGCGGACACTGTTGTCGCGCGGACCGAGATACCGGGAATCATACAGACCGTCAAAGTGGCGGAGCTTCTTGGCCTTGAGCCGCCGGAGGCGCTTGCCGCCCTAATGATAGGCGAGGGCGACACGGTCGAGGCGGGCCAGATTATTGCAGAGAGCAAGTCATTCTTTGGCCTGTTCAAGTCCGAGGTCAAGTCTCCTTACAAGGGCAAGGTGGAACTGATCTCGACCGCGACCGGCCACATTGGCGTCAGACTGCCGTCCAACCCGATCGAAGTGGACGCCTACATGGACGGGGTCGTGAGCGAAGTGATCCCGAACGAAGGCGTTGTCGTCGAGACCTACGGCGCACTGGTGCAGGGCATCTTCGGCGTCGGCGGCGAGCGAACGGGACTAGTGGTCGCGCCAGGCGCATCTCCCGACGCGGCACTGACCGAGGAAATGATCACCGCCGATCACGCCGGAGCCGTTCTGATTGGCGGGGCGGGGGTGACGCGGGGCGCATTGAGAAAGGCGGCGTCCGTAGGGGCAAGGGGGGTGGTCGTTGGCGCGATTGTGGATACGGACCTGATAGACTACATCGGCCACGACATCGGCGTCGCTATCACAGGCCAGGAGGACATCGTCACCACCCTCATTCTGACTGAGGGCTTCGGCTCGATCAAGATGGCCGAGCGGACGTTCAACCTGCTCAAGTCTCTGGAGGGCCGGCAAGTCTCGATCAACGGCGCCACTCAGATCAGAGCGGGCGTCATCCGTCCTGAGGTTGTTGCACCACTCGGCAGTCGCCCGGAGGGACCATCGGTCCATCACAAGGGCCAACTGCTTGAGGTCGGCAGCAACATCCGCGTGATCCGCGAGCCCTACTTTGGCGCGCTTGGCAATGTGATTGCTCTACCGCCTGAGCCGGTCGAAGTCGAGTCCGGCGCCGTGGTCAGAATCCTGGAGGCGGAACTGGCCGATGGCTCGATAGTGCGGGTGCCGAGGGCGAACGTGGAGATAATAGAAGGCTAGAAGTATTGGCTTTCAGACTGCATCCTTGTCATTCCGAGCGTAGCGAGGAATCCGCTTTTGAGGCTGAGATCCCTCACTACGCTCAGAAGAACCTCTACTTCATGAACAGTTCCACGACCGGCACAGTCACGTTCGGTCTGACAACCGGCAGCGTGAGCGTGATTGCGTCCTCGCCACTCTTGTTCCATATTTCGTGCCAGTGGCTCTTCTCGCACTTGATCTCGGAGGCATCGTTCAGCAACTGGGCATACTCCACCCTGCCCCCGAACCCTTCGAGGTAGAGTTGCCCGAACGGCCACTCGAAGATGTGCACGTACATC
>CAZFYZ010000090.1:0-15771 GCA_964523735.1 uncultured bacterium
TCTGCTTTTCGCGCCTGGCATCCAAGACGAAGGCCTGGCAAAAGCAGATTTCTCGTCCTGCTCGAAATGACATGTGCATAGGACTGAACACATACCCTGGCGCCGTCAGCGTTTTGAACCCCCCGCTCACTCGTGGTAGAATAGTCGCGCTTGTTGAGCCAACTACCTGCTATGGGAGGTTGCAAGTTGAGATCGATTTTCACCGCTACTCTTCTGATGATTACACTGGTACTATTGCTCGGTGCCGTGTGTGCTGCCGACGGCCCGCCGCAGCCAGTCGGCGACAAGTTGTTTGCCATACAAGCGGCTGACCGAGCACTCGCAGACGCCGCGCTCGCGGATGCGTACGAGAAGAGCGGCTTCACGGCAGCCGTCCTGACTGCCGAGTGGGGCAAGATCGAGCGCGACCCCGGCAGCGGCAAGTATGACTTCTCGTCATTCGACTCGCAGCCTTTCGCGAAGAGCGCGAAGACTCGGATCGTTTGGGTCAGCTTGGCGAATCCCAAGGCAGACGTAATCAGCGATTCGACACGCTATTGGACCCTCGTGGACAAGTTCCTTTGGGCGCTGGTCGTGCATGCTAATGGTCAGCAGGTGAAGACCTTTGCATACCGGCTTGAGGGCGGCGGGGGCGCGAAGGGCCCATCAGCCGCGAACGCGGAGCCGCTGAAGCATCTCTATCAGATTGCCAAGCTCGCGTCGAAGGACAACGTCGTGATCGCCGATCAGCCATTCGGAAGCGGCGGCGATGCAGTTCAGATTCTCTACAGAGCAGGCTGCAAGGGCAACTATGACTGGGTCGCTGTGCACGCGAACTCCGGCACGGGGGAGGCCGTCGATCCCTTCCAACTGGTCGCGGCACATCGTGAGCTGGCGCGCGGTGGCGAGGCGGAGAAGAAGATCCTTGTCCTCGGCGGCGTGCAGTCGATAGTCAATGACTACCGCAACATCCTCACGGAGCGAGACACATATGACCCGGCCTGGGTCGCGGGCGAGATCATTGTTGCGGCGACGAAGCCCACGGCCGAACTCATCGGATCCTTCCCGCCCAAGATCCCGGCGATCAAGATGACCGCCCAAATATCGTCCGAGGGGCCGGTCTTCAGCTACATCACCGGCAAGGCCTATAAGCTGACTCTGACCCTCAAGAACGACAGCAACGACAACATCGCTTTGGGCAACTGGGGCATTAGCCTGACTGGCGTCGGGAAAGGACTGACTGCCAATTCGGTGGGGACACTACCGACGGTCGTTGGCCAGGGTCAGACTGTCACCGCTGAGTTTACAGCCACTCTGCCGGACGAAGCCGCCGGCAAGCAGGTTACTATCGTCTCGGCTGTCGATTACACGGCCGGCGAGCAGAAGCTTGTTGCAGATAACTGGCTGACTCTGCTGATCTCAGCACCGTATGAGACCACCATCCTCCCCCCGAGGCTCATTCTTGACCCGAGGGATGGCACAAAGCGGGTGGGGATGAGTGTAATCAACCACACCGACACCGAGTTCAACGGCAAGATCGCCCTGACTTCCTATCCAGGCATCACCGTCAGCCCGGCTGAGTTCGATACGAAGATCGATCCGTTCGGCCTGGAAGCGTTTGTCTACAGCGTAACGCCCGACTCCAAAGCCGCGCCGGGGCACTACGCGGTCTTCGTCGACATTGGCGGCAAAGTCAGGGAATGGCAGGCTGTGGACGTGCCACTGATCGTGTCGAGCGGGCCGAAAGGCTGCCTTGAGGCCGACTACGACCGCGCGAAAGCAGCCAGCTTCGTGATCGGCGTCACTGACAACAATGGTGTGTTCCAACGCCTGGGAACGGGATACGTCACCTACACGCCCCAAGCCCTGTGGCTGATGATCGAAACCGACGGTGGCAAGCCTGTGCAAAGTCTCACACTCGGCTTTGACGTTCCAGCAAATGGCGCCTACGCCTCAGGCCCCGGCTACGGCAAGGGAGACTACGAGTTCTCTGTCCAAAGCGGCGATTGCACGCTTATCCGCACGCAGGACAGCAAGCCCGTAGGACCGGAAGCCGCCTGCCGGTTTGACAAGGCAGATGGTAAGGGTACCGCTTGCGTGTCTATTCCCTGGTCAGCACTTGCACCGCTCAAGCCAGCTGCCGGGACAACCTTCGCGCTGGGCCTGGCGGTCCGCCTAAGTGATGGAACGACAGTCGAGTGGGGTGGAGGTATCGCCGGCCAGAAAGACCCCCGCAAGTTCATCCCGGTGGTGCTGGCTGAGTAGGGGCGACCACCGCCACGCGCGCCGATGCTTCGGGACGGCTTTTCGTCCCGAAGCATACCTGACAGAGGTAACGAGCCTGCACATGTCTTATCTGCAAAGCCACGCGATCGCCGTCGTAGTTCTGGTCCTGTCCCTGGCCACGCCCATCCACGCCCAATCACAGGAGACAACCCACATGCCCGAAACACAATCTACTGCCGCCTACCTCGATACCAAGCTCTCGTTCAAGGAGCGCGCGAAGGACCTGGTCTCACGAATGACCATCGAGGAGAAGGTCTCCCAGATGCTCAACGACGCGCCGGCGGTCGAGCGGCTGGGGATCCCCGCCTACAACTGGTGGAACGAATGCCTGCATGGAGTGGCTCGCGCGGGAGTGGCGACGGTGTTTCCTCAGGCGATCGGGCTTGCCGCAACCTGGGACCCGGGACATATCAAGGATGTCGGGACCGTCGTATCAGATGAAGCCCGGGCCAAACACCACGAGGCCCTGCGCCAGAACGACCACAGCATCTATCGCGGGCTCACGTTTTGGACCCCGAATATCAACATCTTCCGCGACCCGCGCTGGGGTAGGGGACACGAGACCTACGGCGAGGACCCGTATCTGACCAGCCGCATCGGCGTGGCGTTCGTCAAGGGCCTGCAGGGCGACGATCCGAAGTATCTCAAAGTCGCGGCGACTGCCAAGCACTACGCCGTCCACAGCGGGCCGGAGAACCTGCGCCACGAGTTCGATGCTGTCGTGAGCAAGAAAGACCTCCGCGAGACTTATCTGCCGGCATTCGAGGCTCTGGTTCGGGAGGCCAAGGTCGAGGCAGTGATGGGCGCCTACAACCGCGTCAACAGCGAGCCCGCCTGCGCGAGCAAGACTTTGCTGACAGATATCCTGCGCGGCGAGTGGGGGTTCGACGGCCACGTGGTCTCGGACTGCGGCGCGATACAGGATATACACGCCAATCACAAAGTCACGACCTGCACGGCTGAGTCCGCCGCCCTCAGCGTCCGAAACGGCTGCGACCTGGAGTGCGGCGGCGTCTATGCAAGCCTGCTGATCGCCCTGACGAAACAACTCGTCACGGAAGCCGAGATCGACACCGCCCTCACCAGGCTCTTCACGACCCGAATGAGGCTGGGTATGTTCGATCCGCCCCAGATCGTTCCTTACGCTCAGATTCCCTATGACGTCAATGACTGCGAGAAGCATCGCAAGCTCGCTCGCGAGACCGCCCGCCGCACAATGGTCCTGCTCAAGAACGCGGGCAACCTGCTGCCGCTCAAGAAGGACCTCAAGTCGATTGCTGTGATCGGCCCGAACGCCGACTCACTCGAAGTGCTTCTGGGCAACTACGCCGGGACGCCGTCCAAGTGGGTGACGCCGCTCGCGGGGATCAGGTCCACCGTCTCCTCAGATACCCGGGTCTACTATGCAAAGGGCTGCGCGCATACTGACGGCTCCCACTTCGGATTTTCAGAGGCTGTCTCCGCGGCGCAGAGTGCGGAAGTCGTGGTCATGTGCCTGGGCCTTACGGGGGAAATCGAGGGCGAGGAAGGCGACACCAAGGGCGACCGAACACACATCGACCTGCCGGCGGTCCAGCAGGAACTGCTCGAGACCATCTGCGCGACCGGCAAGCCTGTTGTGCTTGTCCTCATGAACGGCAGCGCGCTGGCGATCAACTGGGCTCAGGAGAACGTACCAGCGATACTCGAGGCGTGGTACCCCGGCGAGGAAGGCGGCACCGCGATAGCCGACATCCTCTTCGGTGACTACAGCCCCGCGGGCCGTCTGCCCGTGACCTTCGTCAAGTCCCTCGACGACCTGCCTCCGCTCGAGGACTACAATATGTCCAACCGGACCTACAAGTATACGAAGTCGGAGCCGCTCTACCCGTTCGGCTTCGGCCTGAGCTACACGAAATTCGAGTACTCGGCACTCGAACTGGACGCCACCGAGATCGCTTCAGGCAAGAGCCTGCGGATCAGCACGACGGTCACCAACGCAGGCAACCGAGCGGGTGATGAAGTTGTGCAGCTCTACCTGACAGACCTCGAGGCATCGGTCGCCGTTCCCACGCGCAAGCTGATCGCATTCTCGCGGATCTCGCTCCAGCCAGGGGAGTCCAGGCAGATCAGCTTCACAATCACGCCCGAGCAGATGTCGATAGTGGACGCCAACGGCCGCAAGGTTCTCGAACCCGGCGAGTTCAGCATTTCTCTAGGAGGCTGCCAGGGCGACGCCCGAAGCCTCGCACTGGGGGCAGGGAAGACACTGACGGCCAAGTTCCGAGTGCGGCACTAGGTACGAAGAACCGGGCGGGGTTGTCTGCCCCGCCCAGCCTGAGTAGCGCAGCGTATCGAAGGCCGAGCGCGGCGCTTCGATACGCTGCGCACTCAGCGCGGACGGATTCACACAAGTCCGCCGGTGTAGAGGAGTTAGTACACAATCCCCAGTGCCGGTCTGGCCACAATCCCGGCAGCTATATTCGTGCCCGGGAACCTGAAGAACTTCACATCCACCAGGTCCCTGAGTCGCAGAGACTCGAACCGGGCTGGCATGCCACCGCGGATGATCACTGTCTCCGGCACGACCTTGAATGTGATAGTGCGGCCGGAAACGACATCAGCTAGTGAGAGCGACTGGCACGTGATAGTCCGGTTCAACGGGTCGATGCGCACTATCGTGCCCCTGAAGTAGTTCGGCAGGACCTTGATCTCCAGGGCCCTCGGGATGACCGTGAGCATGCCCGGGTCGATGTAGGCCACATCCAGCATGTCGCCGATTACCAGTTCCTTGATCGTCACCGGCTTGAGCTTCAGTATCCTGGTCTCGTTGGTCACCTGGAAGTAGAGCGGGTAGTCCGTATTCGTCGGCTGCACCGCGATCATGTCTCCGTCGATCCTGATCAGCTTGCCGACAGCGTGGACAATCTGCTGCGGTGACCTTGCGTCGACCACCAGCGCGGGAATGGGCGCCTCAACGAGGTTCAGCGTTGGCGGAGGCAGGTTGAACGCAACCATCGCCAGGTCGCCGACCCTCAGTTCGCCGAACGGCACGATCTTGCCGTCCTTGCGGATGATGGTCGAGGGGTTAACGACGAACCACATCAGCCGCCTGTAGGCCGAGTCTGCTGCTCCGACATCCAGCTTGAATGTAGAGGTCCTGAAGTCGATGGAGTAGATCTTGCCCGTGACCCTGATTACAGGGGGTGTTGGAGTCTTGGCCTGGATGAGGCTGGCCACCAGCTTCCCGTCGCTGGTCTTCACCACCCAGGCGGTGCATGTATCGCCGACCACCAGGTCCTTGATCGTGGCGGGCACCCCGTCCTTAACGATCTTCGTGGCGTCACTGACGTAGAAGACGATCGGCGCCAGTTCTGCGGCGGTCGAGTCGCGACCGTTGAGGGTGATCGCTCCCTGGTCCAGGTCGATGGCCGCTATCATCCCAGCAACGATGATCGGCCTGATGATGGGCGTTGTTGTCTCGGAGTAGGCAGCGCTAACGAGCAGGCTGGCCAGCAGACAACCAATCAGCACGAACTTGCAGAGCCGCATTTCCGTACCCTCCCTTGGAAGTCAGAGGTCCCGGGTTCGAAGTCGGTGCCGTTAGACCAGACTTCCAGTATTCGCTTGCCCGTATCAGCCGCATTATATCATGGAATTTGACAGGCTACTTGCGGTTTTGAGGGTGTGTGCCAGGAACGCGTCAGGGGCGAACGATTCGAGGACTGACCCTGTTTGAGAAGGCCAAGCCGCTCCTCGAATCCTTCGCCCCTACAGACCTTGCGTCAATAGAGAAACAACCTGTCTAGGCAGCCAACTTGCGCGGGCGGCCGTGACCCCTCTTTGACGTGATTACCACGGGGGTCCGTGTCATCTCCCTTATCCTGCGAGCGCGATAGTTCCGCTCATACCGGGCGAACTTCTGCTCGATCTCATCCCATCTGCTGCGGGGTTCGGTTTCCTGCTGCTCTTCTTCAGGTTCGATCTCGAGGCTATCCAGTATGATGTTGTCATATTCGGTTTTCACTTCGCAGGAATCGGGAGTCTCGATGAAATCGCTCTCTGAGCCAGCCATCTCGATATCCTCCATTCCCATGGCATCCGGCGAGCATCCAAGCTCATCCGAATCCTTCACTACTAATAGACGCATTATAGACGTTATCCTTAACAGTCGAGTTCCGGGCAGTCATCCATATTATTGGCGGATAGACGGCCGTGCTAAACCGCAATAATGGTCCGCACGTGACTTGCGGAAGGAGCGGCGACAGCGAGAGAAGAAGGCTCTACGTGAGGAAGACTCGGCAGTCAATGAGGGATTCGTCGATTTCGGGATTCGAGCGCAGCGGACATTCCGGAATCGGATGAAGCAACACAAGGGGTACTCGCATGGAGTTGGCAGATAGAATAGGAAGTCGGTTCGAGTGGATGTCTCGTGACGAACTGACGGCGTGGCAATCGGAGGCGCTGGCAAGAACCATCGCGCAGGCGGCGAAGTCTCCGTGGTATAAGGCGAAGTTTGCAGAAATGGGGCTGGATCCGGAGTCGGTCAAGTCGGCATCCGACATTACGAAGCTCCCATTCACTACCAAGGAAGACCTTCGCCTCAGCTATCCGACTGGTATGCTGTCGGTGGATCAGGAGGAACTCGTCAGGCTCCATACATCCAGCGGCACCACCGGCACCCCCACCGCGATTTTCCACACCAAGTCAGACATCGACAACTGGGCTGAGCTGATGGCGCGCTCTCTATCCTTGAGCGGTGTCACGTCGAAGGACGTCTTCCAGAACATGTCCGGCTATGGGATGTTCACCGGTGGCCTCGGGCTGCACTATGGCGCGGAGCGGCTGGGGATGCTTGTTCTCCCGGCAGGTCCCGGCAACACAGCGCGGCAGATCAAGCTCATCCGTGACTTCCACGTTTCCTGCATCCACGCGACTCCAAGCTACGCGATGCACGTGGCCGAGCGAATGGTGCAGGAGGGAGACGATCCCAAATCTTTGGGCATCAAAGTGGCATTCCTGGGGGCCGAGCCCTACACCGAGGAACTCAGGTTCAAACTCCAGGAACTCTACGGGTTCAAAGTCTTCAACAGCTACGGCCTCTCCGAGATGAACGGCCCGGGCGTCGCGTTCGAGTGCGTCAACCAGAACGGAATGCACATCTGGGAGGACAGCTACATTGTCGAGATCGTTAACCCCGAGACGCTGCAACCTGTGCCCGAGGGCGAGATCGGCGAACTGGTTCTGACTACTCTCCGCCGCACGGCGATGCCGATTATCCGTTACCGCACTCGCGACCTCACTCGCATCATCCCGGGCGAGTGCTCCTGCGGCCTGGTCCACAGGCGGCTGGCCAGAATGGTTGGCCGGTCCGATGACATGCTTATAGTCCGCGGCGTGAATGTCTTCCCCAGCCAGATCGAGGAAGTGATCATGCCCCACAAGTGGATTGGCGGCAACTACTTGATCCACCTCACCAAGGTGCAGGCCCTCGATCAGATGACAGTTAGAGTCGAGCTTGCGAAGGGTGAGTTCGATGGCTCTATCGACACCCTCAAGACTCTCAGGAGCCAGCTCCAACGCGAGCTGAAGGAGCAAGTCGGCTTCACCGTTAACATCGAGGTGATGGAGCCGGGCAGCCTTCCGGCGAGTGAGGGCAAAGCCAAGCGCGTTTTGGATGAGAGAGGTTAGGAGAAGCAGATGTACAACGAGATCAGAGTCTTCGCAGAGAACAAGCCAGGCAAGCTCTCGAAGGTCGCCGAGGCTTTGGGCAGTGCAAGCGTGGATCTAGTTAACCTGGAGATCGCGGATGAGGGGCAGTTCGGTGTCATCAAGATCCTGACTGCCGAGCAGGATCGCGCTAAGTCCGTCCTCGAAGCCGCGGGTTTGACCGTCGCCTACAACCAGGTCGCGATCATCGAGATCACCGACCAGCCGGGTGGGCTGGTCAAGCTCGCTAAGGCCATCGAGGGCGCCGGTGTTAACGTAACAGACGCCTACGGCTGCATCCTAGAGCGCGGCAAGCGAGCCATCTTCGTCGTCAAAGGCGACAACCTGGCAGCGATTGAGAAGGCAGCTGCGGCTGCGGGGCTCAAGGCGCTAAGCGAGCTCGAATAGCCTAAGGCCGGGAGGATCAGCATGTCACACGTCTGCATCAGCATCGCACTAACCTTGTTCACGGTCGCGTATTTCAGCCCAGCCGGACATGCGAGTCCACTGGCCGTAGGACAGCTCCGCTGCGAGTATCTCAGCAATCCTCAGGGAATAGACGTCATTCAGCCCAGGCTCTCTTGGGTCCTGAGCTCCAAGGAACGCGGTCAGAAGCAGACAGCGTACCGAGTCCTCGTCGCCGGCAGCCCGACCGGTCTTGCCTCGGGCAAGGCTGATCTCTGGGACAGCGGCAAGATAGCCAGTGATCAGACGATCCACGTCGTCTACAAGGGCAAGCCGCTCCGCACACGGATGCAGTGCTTCTGGAAAGTCCAGGTCTGGGATGCAAACGGCAAGATGTCTCAATCCAAAGAGCCGGCGTTCTGGTCAATGGGACTGCTGAAACCCACCGACTGGCGGGCAGAATGGATCGCGGCGCCGATCGAGCCCGAGCGGGTTACCCCCCACAACGGTTACCACAGCGAGTTTGCCGACTCGCCCGATGCAGCCAAATGGGTGGCAATCGATCTGGGCGAGCAGCGCAAGATCGATGCAGTAGCTCTCCATCCAGCTCGTCCATATGACTGGTCGTCTGACATCCCCGGCTTCCTGTTCCCCGTCAGGTTCAGAATTGAGGCCGCGCTGAGTCCGGACTTCTCCGATGCCACGACAGTCGTGGACAGGACAACTGGCGACGTGCCTAATCCTGGGCTCGAAGCGCTGGTCTACCGTTTCGACCCCATCACGGCCCGGTATGTCCGTCTGGTGGCTACACGCCTGACCAGTCACGAGCACACGAAGTTCGGGCTGGCTCTGGCGGAGATGAAGGTCCTCTCAGGGTCCGAGAACGTGGCTGAGAACTGCACTGTAACAGCCCTCGACGCGCTCGAGAACGGCGGCTGGTCGAAGCAGAGGCTTGTTGATGGTCGCGTGCTGCCCGATCCCGCAAATCCCGCCGACATTCCCTCGACGATGCTCCGCAAGGAGTTCGACATACGCGGGCGCGTCAAACGAGCCGTCGTTTCGGTAACCGGTCTGGGGCTCTATGAGCTTCGCATCAATGGCCGCAAGGTCGGCGATCAACTGCTTGCCCCAGAGTGGACCCGCTACAGCAGGCGCATTCAGTACCAGACATACGACGTAACGAACATTCTCACCCCGGGCAATAACGCTGTCGGGGCGCAACTGAGCGGCGGATGGTGGACCGGCCCGGTGCAGATCCAGATCCCGCCGGAGAACGCGCGGCAGTGTCTATTGATGAGGTTGGACGTCGAGTTGGCCAACGGCACGAGGAAGTCGATCGTAACCGACTCCTCGTGGACGGCGAGCACCGATGGACCGATTCGCAGGTCCGGCATCTACTTCGGCGAGGTCTACGACGCCACGAGGGAGATGCCCGGATGGGACAAGCCGGGCTTCGCGGGCACAGGATGGTCGCAGGCTCAGGTGCTGCCGAACCCGGACGGCTGCGCGGATGCCGCCCTTGTCGCGCAGTGCAACGAGCCTATTCGTGTGACCAAAGAGCTGCGGCCGGTCAGCGTAACCGAGCCAAAGCCCGGAGTCTACGTGTTTGACATGGGCCAGAACATGGTCGGCTGGTGCCGGCTGAAGGTCGATGCGCCGGCCGGGACCAGGATCACCCTTCGTCACGCTGAGATGCTCAACGACGATGGTACCGTCTATACAGAGAATCTCCGCGGCGCGGCCCAGGTTGCTGATTACGTCTGGCGGGGCGGCGAGGCCACCTCTGAGCCGCATTTCACCTACTATGGCTTCCGCTATGTCGAGCTGACAGGCCTGCCCTCCCCTCCAGCCAAAGACGCGATCCTCGGCCGCGTCTTTCACTCTGCTGCGCCGGACGCCGGCAAGTTCTCGTGCTCTAACGCGCTGGTCAACAAGATCATGCATTGCGTGGAGTGGGTTCAGCGAGCAAACCTGGAGAGCACGCCGACCGACTGCCCTCAGCGCGACGAGAGGATGGGCTGGATGGGGGACATCCAGGCGTTTGCGCAGACTGCCTTCTTCACCATGGACGTGGCCGGCTTCTTCACGAAGTGGGTGCCCGACATCCGTGATTCCCAGGCCGACGACGGGCGCTACCCGGATTTCGCTCCGCACATGGCTGACCCCAATACCAGCTTCTCGGGCGCTCCCGCTTGGGGCGACGCAGGCATAGTTGTCCCGTGGCGGATGTATCAGAACTACGCGGACACCCGGATACTTGAGCAGCACTTTGAATCGGCCACGCGCTGGATCGAGTTCATGCGTTCAAACAGCCCCAACCTGCTCTGGCAGAAGAATCGCGGCAACGACTACAACGATTGGCTCAATGGCGACACCCTGATCCTGGAGGGCTATCCACGCGGGATCAGCAATATCCCTCAGGAAGTATTCGCCACGGCCATGTTCGCTCATTCCACGGAGATCGTGGCCAAGATGGCCACATTGATTGGCCGGCAAGAGGACGCCGAGAAATACGGCAAGCTGTTTGGGGACATCAAGGCTGCGTTCAACCAGGCGTATGTCAAACCCGACGGACGGATACACGGCGATACCCAGGCGGGCTACGCCCTGGCTCTGAACTTCAACCTGCTGGACGAGGCCCTGCGCCCTAAGGCCTTGGAACACCTGATCGAGGCCATCGGCAAATACAAGGGGCACCCCTCGACCGGGATGCTGGCGACACACAGGATGATGCTCGAACTGACTCGCAACGGCCGGCACGACGAGGCATGGCGGCTAATCAATCTGCGCACGGTACCCTCGTGGGGATACATGATCGAGATGGGCGCAACGACGATGTGGGAACGGTGGGATGGTTACGTCAAAGGCCGCGGCTTCCAAGACCGGGGCATGAACTCGTTCAACCATTGGGCGTTCGGCGCAGTCGGCGAGTGGGTTTGGCGCGAGTTGGCGGGGATCAACCCCGACGACAGCCAGCCCGGCTACAAGCACTTCGTCGTCCGGCCTCGCCCGTGCGCCGGTCTCACCTGGGTCAAGGCAGAACACAACTCCATCCGCGGCAAGATCGTCAGCGACTGGAAGATGGGCAAGCGGCAGTTCACGCTTCGCATCAGCGTGCCGGTGGGCACAACGGCCACGGTCTACGTGCCGGCCAAGGACGCGGCTTCGGTTACAGAGAACGGCAATTTGGCGTCGCACTCCAAGGGAGTCAAGTTCAGAAGGATGGAGGCCGGAAACGCTGTGTTCACAGTCCAGTCAGGGCACTACGTGTTCCAGGCAGCGCTCGGCCACTAGGCGCTGTAGCTTTGCAGGGCCGGCCGAGGTTGTTGCGATAGATCGCTCTTTCCGCGCAATCCTCAGTTGTAGCAGGCGTCTCCGACGCCTCCCAGGGGCGTCAGAGACGCCTGCTACAACCATGGTGACAGTTCATCCGGCGGCTGCTAGCTGTCTCGTCCCCGCAGGATTGGATACACGATGCCGGCAATGACCGCTCCGGCGATCGGGATCAGCCAGAAGAACCACAGTTGGCTCAGCGCCCAGTCCCCCACAAACACCGCCGGGCCGGTGCTTCGGGCGGGGTTCACTGAGGTGTTCGTGATGGGGATGCTGATGAGGTGAATCAGCGTCAACACAAGACCGATCGGAATTGGCGCGAACCCCAATGGCGCCTTGGGGTCTGTTGCACCGAGGATGACCATCAGAAACCCGAACGTTAGCACCAACTCGGCAACCAGGCACGCGGTCATCGAGTAACCGCCGGGCGAATGCTCGCCGAAGCCGTTAGCCGCGAATCCGCCGCTGAGGCTGAATTCTGGCTGGCCGCTCGCTATCACGTACAGCACTGCCGAAGCCGCAATCCCGCCGAGCACCTGCGCGATAATATAAGGGACAACGTCTTTGCCGGGGAATCGCCTCGCGACCGCAAGCCCCAGCGTGACTGCCGGGTTGATGTGGCAGCCGGATATGTGCCCTATCGCATAGGCCATCGTAAGAAGCGTAAGCCCGAACGCCAGCGCTACGCCGACAAACCCTATGCCGACCTCGGGGAACTTCGCCGCGATCACCGCGCTGCCGCACCCACCGAACACAAGCCAGAAAGTCCCGATAAACTCAGCCGAAACTCGTCTACCCAGTCCCATTTCTCGCTCCTAGTCTCGCGCAGGCGGCCGTTCTCCAAGACGCCGCCTGCGCGGTAGTGGAAAACCGACGGTGCATAGTTATCCAATACGTGTCCGTCGTCCTTCCTGATGGACGAACATTCGGTACAAGCCCGTTTGCGCTGCTATAATGAGCGTATCAATCCCTGTCGCTAGACTGGTCTAGGAAGGTCTGTCATGTCACGCGTGAACATTAACCGCGACGAGCTTCGAAACAAGATCTACGGCTGCTGGATGGGCAAGAGCATCGGCGGCACACTCGGGACTCCGGTCGAGGGTCAACAGACTACTCACGATTTCACCTTCTACTCCCAGCCCACGGGCGGCGAACCACTGCCAAACGACGACCTCGACCTCCAGCTAGTCTGGCTGAAGGCCGTTCAGCAGAGTGGCCCGCTCGCCGTCAACAACAGGCTTCTCGGGGAGTATTGGCTGAACTACATTCCCCCCTACTGGAACGAGTACGGCATCTGCAAGGGCAACATGCGCGCCGGGCTGCTGCCGCCGCTGTCGGGAGAGTATCACAACCATTGGAAACACTCCAACGGCGCGTGGATTCGCTCAGAGATCTGGGCCTGCCTCGCGCCCGGCTGCCCCGACATCGCAATCGATTATGCTTACCATGATGCTTCTGTCGATCACGGTGGGGGCGAGGGCACCTACGCCGCCATGTTTACGGCCGCTGTTCAGAGCGCCGCGTTTGTTGTGAGCGAACGGGATGAGCTGATCAAGATCGGCCTCTCCAAGATCCCAAGAGACTGCCGCGTCGCCCGCTCCGTCAACATCGTCCTCGACGCCCACGCCAAGGGCAAGACCTGGCTCGAGGCCCGCGAGGCCGTGGTCGAGGACAGCAAGGACCTCGGCTGGTTCCAGGCGCCGGCGAACGTTGCATTCTTCATCGTAGGCTGGATGTACGGCGATGGCGACTTCGGTAAGTCCATCTGCACTGCAACCAACTGCGGGGACGATACGGACTGCACCGCCGCCACCCTTGGTGCAACCCTGGGGATCATCAGCGGCAAGGACGCGATTCCCGAGGAATGGATCGAGCCGATAGGGGACAGGATCATCACAATCGCTGTAGACCGCGGGTCGATCCACCTTCCGACAACGCTCTCGCAGTTGACAGATGAGGTAATGGGTCAGGTTCCCCTGATGCTCGGGGCGAGGAACGCGCACGTGTCGGTCAGCGATGGGGCAACCGACTTGTCCAAGGCCGCCGACCTCGATCTCACAAATCAGGCAGTGGCCCAATCTATCTGGGCACGCTCGCCGTTCGCGCTCACCTACGACTTCATCCACACCCTGGTGACGGTCGACTTCGGCCGCGAGCCCGATGTCAAGGCCGGAGAGCCGTTCCCCATCACCGTCACGCTTGCCAACAAGCTGCCCGACTGCCGCCACGCGGAGATCGTCTGGCGCCTGCCCGAGGGCTGGACGGTTACCCCGGCGATCGGCCACGCTACGCTATGGTCTTACGGTGGGCCCGCAGCAGAGATGCGCGTAGAGGTCATCGCCGACAGCGTCTGCCAAGGCACGTATCGAGGCACGCTCGAAGTACACGCAGCAGGCCGTCCGACCGTCGGGTATGTGCCGTTGGTGTTCTTCACGGGCGCAACCAAGTGATCTGCCCGCACGCATTGAAGCTGTCGTGATCTCAGCGGTCTAATCGAGAAAGTGCAGCTCCCTAGTAGCTGTCATATCTGGAGGTAGACCCGTGATCAGAATCGCAGCCGTCACAATAGCAGTACTCTCCCTTGCAGCCGGAGCCTGCCAGTGTCAGACCAACCCCACTGCGCTGACCTATTGCCCGCCTCGGCTCATTACGGTCTCAGGCGAAGCACAACTCAACGTGGTGCCTGACGAGATCGTCGTGAGTATTGGAACACAGGCTTGCGGAGAGACCGCATCCGAAGCGAAAGCTGCCAACGACGAGATAGCGACTCGCGTGATCGGTTTGTCCAAGGAACTGGGAATCGACCCACAGAAGGTGCAGACCGATGCTCTCGAGATCGACCTCGTGAAACCGGAGTTCCGCGACTGGCGCGCCTGCTACGACTCCAACGAGACCAGGAACTACGGCGCGAGGCAGATGATCAAGTTCACTCTCAACGACGTCAAGAAGCTCGAGCCGTTGCTCACGCGGGCGCTTGAGGAGGGGGCAGTCAAGATCCTCGGCGTTGACTTCCAGACCACTGAACTCCGACGCTACCGGGATGAGGCTCGCGCCAAAGCGTTGCGAGCAGCCAAAGAGAAAGCGCGGGACATGGCGGCAGAGCTGGGACAGAAGATCGGCCGGCCCTACACTATCAGTGAAGATCGTTACTATGGAGCACCGAACTGGCACTACTATGGATACTGGTGGAGGAACGGCTACGGTGGCCACACTGCCAACACGGTCCAGAACATCACAAACGCTGCAGGCGAGTCCCTGGACGGGGCCATCGCGCTTGGGCAGATCGCTGTCATCGGGCGCGTGACGGTAAGCTTCGAGCTACGCTAGGCCGCGCGCCGGCCATAGCCGCCTGTCTCCAGGTCTGTGCGGCCGACAAGCAAATCGGCAAAGTCGTCAGCGGGGACGGGACGGCTCACGAAGTAGCCCTGCATCTCGTCGCAGCCGAATGACTGCAGCAGCCGCAGCTGCTCCAGAGTCTCGACTCCCTCGGCTATGACGGTCAGACCGAGACTGTGCGCCATGGCAACGACCGCCTGGGAGATGGCCGCGTCGTCCGGGTCGGTCGTGAGATCGCGGATGAACGACTGATCGATCTTGATCGCGTCGATAGGGAGCCGCTTCAGGTAACTAAGAGAGGAGTAACCGGTCCCAAAGTCGTCGATTGAGAGCTTCAGCCCCATATCCTTGAGCGTCCGCAGGATCTCCACGGCCGCATCCAGATTGTGCATTATGGCGCTCTCGGTGATCTCAACCTCCAGCGACTCCGGGCTTAGCCCGGTCTCGCTCAGGGTCTGTCGAACGGTTTCTATCAGTTGGTTCTGTCGCAACTGACGCGCCGACACATTCACGGCGACAGTGATCTTCTCAAGACCACCGCTCTGCCAGCACCGGTTCTGCGCACACGCAGTATGCAGCACCCATTCCCCAATGGAAGTGATCAGACCAGACTCCTCGGCTAGCGGGATGAACTGACCGGGATAGACGAGTCCGCTCTTGGGATGGCGCCACCTGAGCAATGCCTCAGCTCCCAATATCCGACCAGACTGCATGTGTACCCGCGGCTGGTAGTGAAGAACGAAC
>CAZFYZ010000091.1:0-15610 GCA_964523735.1 uncultured bacterium
CCACGTTGTTCGACAAGATCACCAGGTCTACCTGGCTGCCGCGCTCGATAAAGCCGATCTTCTCGGAGTAGTCCACCCGCTGCCCCTCGTTCACGAAGCACTTGATCTTGGCCACGAACTTGTCGGCTATCAGGACAACAGCCATCTTGAGACCATCAGCGTCCAGAAAGATCGTGTTGCGCTCGTTCTCGAGGTGGTACCTGCGAGCGAACATGTCCACCATCTTCCGCAGCCACACCACTCGGATGTATTCCCACAGGTCCAGCATGGGCAGGTTCACTGACGCGCTCTTGCGATGGATCCGCTCAACCGTGCCCGGATAGGGGCAGTAGTTGAAGTGGACATCCAGCGGGGACATGTAGATCCCAATCGCCCAGCCCTGCCCGTCCGGCATCTCCTCGCCCGTTATCTCTGGCAGCGGAATGGTCTCGCCGAGCTTGTTAGCCGCAATCGCTCCGGCCTCGACTCGCCTAATGTAGACCACTCGGCCATCAGCAGGGGCAAGTATCACGTTCGAGTCCTGGCTGTCACGCGTGCGGGCCGGGTCTCGGTAGAACCAGACCTTGCGCAAGAACCACAGGGATCCGAGCCACAGCGCGGCAACCGCCAGCAGTATGTAGATCAGGGTCATCTATCCTCTAATCACGAAAACACGAAAGGGAGACAGCACAAAAGGGATTCGGAGTCCCTCCTACATCTCCTTCAAGCCCTTGAACGCGTAGTAGGGCAGGCGCGGGATGAAGTAGCCGGCGAAGCCAAGCACCCCCGCCGCTATGTGCGGCCGTTGGCGCTGGTGGACTTCTCGTGATTCGAAAACGCCTCTCCGATAGCCACTATCCAGTGCGCTGTAGGCCGCGACCAGGCCCCCGTTGTCATATACATCCCAAAGCTCGTCTGACGCCGTCTTCTCGAACAACTCGCGAGGGAGTTCCATTATGGACGCTAACTCGTCGACTAGAGGCAGAGCCTCGTCGATCAGACCACGCCTGCATATCTCATCGCGATGCGAGTTATAGAACTCGATACGCGGGTCCAGCTTCTCTTCGATGGACGCGATGGCGGCCACTGCTCTGACCAGGCAGCGGACGCGGTTCAGGTCCCAACACGGGTCACACGCCCGAAGCTCGACAGTTCCGAGCCGCTTGGAGAGTATAACATCCTGAAACCGAACCGTCCAATCATCCTGTATTGCCCCGATGGCGAAGGACTTGTGCATCCGGTATGATTGTCCGAAACGCTCACCCGCCACCACGGGCGAGTTGATCGTGAACAGCGGCAGAATCGGCAGGAAGTGGATCAGATTGCCATAGACGCGGCGAGGGTCTCCGGCATCGCTGATGTGGACATGGATAGCACAGGTATTTGTGGGAGTGCTCATGTCCAGCAGGTGCCCCACTGGCGCGATCAATCCCGAGCATACGGCCGCAAGGTCCTGCCGTCTTCGTGCCAGATCGTCGACAGCGGCATCCGGAGTGTCGTGGATCGCCGTGCTTATCTCTACCCCGCTCATTAGCCCCTGCTTCACATCCTTGCCCCGCGTAAAGTTGTGCGCAGAGTGGGTGTAGTAGAAGACGGGGTTCCTGGCCAGGAGCTTGGCCAGGTAGTAGAGGGATCGGACAGTCGGGCGTTCCGGCTCGGTTATGAAGACTTCTTCCTCTATGCCTATCTTTGGCATGGCGTGTTGATTATACCAGCCAGAGCAGGCAGACGACAACAGGCATGGAGAGCCTTCAAGGATGGCAGAAGGGCCCCGTCGGGGCCCTTCTGTCTAATCGCTCGCTAGCCAGAGGCTAGTTCGTGACTGTGATGGTGTAGTATCTGTGGCGCATGTTGCCGAGGTTGTCCGTGCAGCGAACGTAGAACGATCTCGTCTGCGCTGTCGTCGGTGTTCCGTAGATGTAACCGTCCGGATGGACGTAGAGACCCGACGGCAAACTGAACGCATATCGAGTCCACGTGCGAGGCACCGCGCCACCCGCAGCGAAGAGGTCCACGCGATAGTATGTCCCCACCTTGGCGGTCGGCAGCGGCGATGTGGTCACGATGGAGAAGTCGCTTGGCCACCTGGCAATCATCGTGGGATCGCCATACATAACGAACGTGTAGTGGTTCCAGTGTATGGCGTTTGGTACGGTGACATTCATCGCCGCCATCGCCTCTCCTGCCCTTGGCAGAGCAGGCGTGCCCGCTTGATTCACGGCATAGCGATAACACATACCCATGATGCTGTCACTACTGGTCGGGTTTGTCTCGCCGATGTAGTACCAGGAGATTCTCGTCGCGCCAATAGTGTTGATCGCGCCTCTCTTGAGCATCTCGAGGCAGAGGTTATTCTGCGTCTCCGGATGCGCATTGAGACAAGATGCCTGGAAGGTCATAGGGCACAAGGTAACATCGTTGACGTACGGCAACCAATTGAGATCTATGATATAGGCGGCCCCATCCGGACCACCGTGGGTAGTCCAGAAGAGGAATCCGGCGCCCTGGTTCCATTCATCGATAAGAACAAGAGTATCAGTTGGGTAAGCATCGGGAGGCGGAACCAGGCCATAGTCGCCATCATACATTCGCCAGCACTCGCGACCACGCAGAGCAAGACAAGCATCTGTCCGGATGTACTCGCCAAGCTGATAGCCGGGAGTGACAGCGTCGAGAGGCTTGCAGGCATACATGACGCGTCCCATCTTAGCGGGAACAGTGGTGGCCGTCTGATAGCCGATCAGCTTGGAGAGGATATGGTCGTAGTCGGTGAGATTCCCGTAGCAGGGAACTCGTCCGATGACCATCTCCACGTTGTAGTCGACTCCTCCTGTGCCGAAGTCCTCGTTCTCGCCGATGTAGCCGTCGCTATCAAGGTCCCAGTTACCCGTGTGATCGCCATACCAAAGATCGGTTGGTACGGCCTCGCCAGTTGGTCCATCAGGATAGGCATAAGCCATCGGAAAGTCGCCCGTGGCGGGGGCTGGGTTGCCAAGGATCAGGCAGTAGCGGTAGTTGGCTGACTGCGAGACCAGGTAGTTCTTGATTGCGCCGACAATCGACTGCCCAATCCCCCCACCCCATGCGGTGTCATTGGAGACGACCGTCACCGTGAAGCCCTGGGCCTGTTTGGTGGAAACGAAAGCACCAAGCTGCGTGCTGTTGTCGATGGCGTATTGAGTGGTGATGATCAGTAGGCTTGTGGCGGCCGAGGTTATCGACATACCCGAGTAGGCGCTGATCGCCTCCGGGTTCACAACCAGATTCGCAACAGCCTCTTCGTAGGCCAGGTTTGTGCCGTGTCCGGCAGCGTCCACCTGTGAATCAGTCTCGTAGGTGATCGCCACATCACCTTCGGTCAGATGGATAAGCTGCCCGGTCTGAGGATTGTAGCGATAAGGCCAGAACCGTACCGGGACCATCTTGTACGGTCCGATCTGGCTCACGGGTTCGGTGGTGGCGTAGTCCGCGGGGTAGAAGTCGCGCTTGTCGTAAACGTTGAGGTTGAAGCCGTTCCAGATGGCTTTGTTGTGACCCCAATACTCCTTGCCACTGTTGTCGGCGGCCTTAGCGGGGGGCATCGGCTTGACGGTGTGAACGCCCTTGACCTTCTTCTCGACGCCCTCCCGTATCTGAACCCGTACTGTCGCGGGATCAGCGTCAGGAGGAAGAAGGACATAACTGAACGTGCAAGGCAGGGCAGGATCGCCTGGAGAGGAAACGGCAGTGGCGCCGGCGACCGAGAGGGTAGCCAATCCATCAGCTCCCGTGCTGATCGTGGCCTCGCCGGTGATGAAGGGAACAACCACCTCGCCGGCAGCGGCCGCAGAGACAAGCAGAACAACAATTCCGATTGTGCAAAGAGTTCTTGCAATAGCTAACATACTGAAAAACCTCCGTGTGTTTGTGCGGATGCGAGTCCGCACTCTCCCTCTACTAGCTACTTCAAGTAAATCTCTTGCCCTATCAACGCAGCGCTATGGCCGCCTCGATAGTAAAACCAGATTGTCGGCAACCACCTCCTTTCTGATACGCACAGCCCGATGCTGATCGGCGACAGCCTCGAACAACCATCCTTGGCTAACTGATGCGGATTCGAGTCCGCATACCCACCGTCCGGGCGCCCCCTCGATCTGTGCGTGATGTGTGGACCTGCCATTGGTCAGCACACGCCGTGCCGGTGTGAAGTCTACCCTATGAGACCGACGGTGTCAAGTGCTTCTTGTAAAAATATCGCCCTTTTCTTCTCTGGCGCGTCCAGGTTCCCATGTGGATATGAGGCAGCGTCCGGAGGGGGTCCGGAAGACCGTTACTGCGTTAGGGAAGGCCAATTCTAGTTGATATCTTCAGGATCACGGGCGCGTACAACCGGAACCGGCATGGTCGCCCCTACTGGCAGTTCCATACCGAGTAGGCCCACAACCGTGACGTTATCACCGCTGCGATTGATCGGCGTGAACTCCGTATAGACGCGAATGCCTTTCGCAATGCCCATGTGGTCCATTAGACTCGACCCATCATCGACGTACAAGTAGTTGCCGCCAACTTTGGTGACCTTACCCCATACTTTCACGAGCAATCCGCCGGCCAGACCCGTGGCGCCTTGAGACGCCACCTTGCCCGTCACACCGAGGGGACGAATAGTAGCGGTAGATGGCACCTCAGTTATGGTCCCGACAACAGCCGGCTCACCATTCCTAAGACTCACCCTACCTTTTACATCAACCTTATCATTGGGGATCAGAGCGGTAGGGACGCCGGAGGGGCAATAGACCATCACGCCGCTCGTGCGGTCCTCTTCCTCTACATAGGCCATGTTCGCGAACTGGCCAGTGCCTGAGGTGATGACTTTGCCTTTCAGATCAACTTGATCCCCCTGATCGGCTGTTCGCAGGTCGCGAATCGAGGCGATCGGCACAGGCGGCGGGCCGACTACCTCTGTCAACGCTCTGTAGGCATTGACGCGACCCCAGCCATAGTACTGGTCCCAGCCGGGATCCCCCTTGTCATCAGCCGTCTGCTCAATCTGGTTCTTTACCTGGGCATTGGTCCAATCGGGATGAATGCTCCAGATGAGCGCGGCAATCCCAGAGACATGAGGGGCAGCAAGTGAGGTACCATCGGCACCACCATAGTCCCGTTCTCCTGTCCACATGCTGTACCACCAGCCGGTTATGTAGGACCCGGGAGCAACAACGTCCAGGTCCTCTCCATAGTTGCTGCCACCACCTGCGAGCCAATCTCCATTGGTGGCTCTGGTATCGCGTGGTGTGCTCGCACCCACCGCAAGAGCGTTGGAATAGCGGGCTGGAAAGACCACCGGAGCCTCGTCATCGTTTCCACTAGCACAAACCGGCAGGCTGCCGTGATCCCAGGCGTAGTCGATAGCATCATGCAAGGCTTGCACGTCGAGATACGTCCCGACGCTCAGATTGAGCACTCGGGCACCCTGATCCACCGCCCAGATCACGCCCTCCGCGATATCCGCCTCCGTGCCGCCTGATTCGTTATCCTCCAGAATCTTAACTGGCAAAACCGGGCATCCCCACGCGACACCGGCAATCCCCATGTAATCATCCGAGCAAGCGGCTGCAACCTCGGCTGTCATGGTCCCGTGGCCAAAGTTGTCCATAGAGTTGGAGCTATTGTCCATGGTGTTATAGCCCGGCAGTATCTTTCCGGGGCACGCGAAGTCTTCAATAGTAGGATCAACACCGGAATCAATGCTGGCAATGATCACGCTGGGACTTCCAGTCGTGACGGACCATGCTTCCGGGGCGTGTATATCCGCTCTCTCGACGCCATCGCCCATTCCCAGGTTGTAGCCGTCGTTGTAGAGCCCCCATTGGGGCCATTCCAAGCTCATGTTAATGCCGATTGGATCATAGCCATCGAAGAATATGGGGTCGTTTGGCCATGTCTGAGGAGGATCCTCGAGCAGTCGCAGGATGTGGTTAGGCCCGACATACTCGACATTGGGGTTACCGCCCAAACGCTCAATCGCTTTTTCAACGGTTAGCCCCTTCGGCAGCTTGAGGACGTGGTAGCGGATCTGATCAATACTCTTTCCAACCTTCAAGCCCCTATTTGCGGCTGAGGCGGCGACCGCCGATTTGCTGCCCGGCCTGTACTTAACCAGGATCTCGTCCTGGACATAGCCCCGCGCGAATACCGACAGCGGCAGAGCGAGGACAGCGATGGCGAAAACCAAACCGAAGCTGGCCTTATGTTTCATAGAGCTCACTTCCTAACCGATAGTCTCTCTCATTATACCTCCAGTTATTGCGCTCCAGGAATCGGTAATAATACCGGATGCGCAGCGCACGTTCCGCTTGAGCACGTCATTTGCTCCTCCGTTGACGTCACCGCGTCCACCGGCTATCATCTTAGTTGAGGCTAACTTTCGGCTTAAGGAGGAGTGTTCCGACTATGGGCTCAGGCAAGCGATGGACGTGGCGGTTGGTTTGGTGCGGGTGGATCTTAGTGTTCGGGTGCGTGTCGGCGACAGCCGCCCCATCAGGCCTCAATGTGATTCCCACAGCGGACATCCTCGACAAGGGTGTCATGAGTCTGGAGTTCGAGTCAGCCGGCTCCGGCACTCCATGGGGAGGCGACTGTGACAACTTCGCGCTGCTGCAGTTCGGAGTGGGCTATGGCGTCGAACTCGGTTTCGACCACTGCACCAACCATCCCGACCACTGGCTGAACGTGAAGTGGCGCATCCGCGATGAATCAGACACTTTGCCAGCCATAGCGATAGGCACTCAGTCGATCAGCGTCGGTGACCGGCATCAGCCGTTCGCGATTTGCACGAAGTGCTTCGGCAGCCTGCGCGGCCACGCGGGGTTCATTGGATTAGACAGCAAGGCAAGATGGATGGCCGGAGTAGACCATCCATTGAGCATTCGATTCACCGTGCAGGCGGATTACATCAGCGGACATGAAAACACTGCAAGCTTTGGCATCGCGGCAACACTGACAGACAACCTGTCGCTTACGCTGGCGCGAAGTCTGGGCAACTCGGCAGACGTAGACGACGGTTACATAGTGAATGTGTCGTGGTCGATGGCGGTCCGGTAGGCACAAGGCAGGACCGATTCGCATATTCGTGGGGTGCGGCGATTTATCGCCGCACCCCACAAATCGTTCTACTCCTTGACCGGGAACTTCAGCGGTTCGCCGAAATCGAGCCAGCCGTGGTCCATAAGATAATCACAGGCGTGGGCGTAGGGCATGTAGCCGTAGCGGCCGCCGCCTGAGTCGCGCAGGATGAAGACTCCCCCACCCGGCTGCGCGTCATCGTCAACATAGCCGACCAGCAGCATGCTGTGCCCGCCTTCATCGAGGATCATGTCTTCCTTCGGCTTGTAGTCGATCATGTTGTCGTACTTCCAAGCCATCTTGTTGGTCCAGCAGAACCCGCCGGCAACCGGCCAGCCGGAAGCGATCACCCGCTTGAGATTCTTGAACTGCTCCCTGGTCAGGCCCGGCTTGAAGTGCGTTGACTTCAGCCAGTGGAAGGTTGCCCCGTGCTTCTTCGTCCACTCAGCGGTCGCCAGAGCATCGGCGGAGGGCTCGATGTTCTCATCGAACTTGGTGCGATAGGGCATCTGCGCCTCAAGGCAGATCCCGTGCTTCATGAACCCGTCGACCAGGTTGCAGAAGAAGTCGCCATCGTCCCTCTCGCCCTTGGCCGAGTTCGCCGCCCAGTTGAGGAACTCGGGGCTCAGACGGCCGATCGGAGCCTTCTGTGAAAGCGCGTACTCCAGCGCCCCGGTGATCGCGAAGACCGAGCAGGTTCCTCTCGGCCACTGGCATCTTATGGGCATTCCCGCTCCCTCGAACTTGGGGCGAAGGTCAACACTTTCCGGCAGTTTCCCGGCTTTCTTTGTCTCGCTCAATTTACATTACACCTCTATAGTCTGAAGTCGAAAGTCCAAGGTCAAGAGTCAGGCGTCAAAACAACCTACGGCGGCGCGGGCAAAGGCGTTCTCAACGTCGTCTCGGTCAGCCTTCACACCCAGATCGCGAAGCGTCACGATGAAGTCCGAGTGCTTTCGGCCCTGGCGATAGTCGGGCTCACGCGTGGGGTGCCTCAGCACTGTCTCAAGCAGATCGTGGTCGATGTCCACCAGCACGGTCCCGTGCAAGAGGATCGCGTGCCACTTTCTGGCCTGGGCGTTGCCAGATATCTTGCGCTCGCCGATGGCTATATCAGAGACACCCTTGTGCCGCGCGCTGATGCCCAGGCTCGCAAGCGCGTCTATAACCAGTATAGCACCTTGGCCGAACATCCTGTGGATATCCAGCGACCCCGTATCCGGCGCGGTGTACGAGTAGTTGAACACGCCCTCGGTCTGGAGGACCGTTCCGCCGCCGGTTATGCGCTTGATCACCTGGATTCCGTGCCGCCCGCACTCGTCGAGGTCCGCCGCGATCTCGGGCTTATCCGCGCACCCCAGCACAACCGTCGGCGGTCCACCCCACCAAAACCGCAGCACCCGCCGCCCGTCTCGGACAGCTGTGCGCGCCAGCTCGGCGTCTATATCCAGATTGCCCTGCACGGTTGGCGCGCTCAGGCGGAGGATCTCGAGATCATTCGACATTACGGACTTCTTACCTACCGCTGGCGGATGCTCCTGCTGGTTCGGACATCGGCAATGGCGGCGGGAGGATCAGCATGCAATCCGTCTTGGCTCTAATCCAGTAGCCTTGCCATGGCGCCAGCTGAGGTACCGCCCCCTCGATCTGGGACGGATCGCCGACAAGATAGTAGTTTCCTGCAGCGCTGTCCCATCCCCACGCGTACAACTCGACGCTGTTCCCAGCGTCACGTAGAGGGACCAGCACATACCAGTCGTTCACTTGGATTGCGTCCAAGTCCCAGTTGATGGGCAGCAGGAACGGCTGCCCGATGAGGTTCCACCCTTTGTACAGGCTGACGTAGTATGGGTCGCCATGATCCACGGCTCTGCCACGAGGGTAAGCAGTATCCGGCGCATTGAAATAGGCCCAGAACCCGCGCGTGGGGCAGTCAGACCATAACCAGGTCTCCGAGTCAGGATACCGGGCATAGGCGCACGTGTCGCGCTCGTAGCTGAGCCAGTAGTCCTCCATAAAGCCTACGTTGACCTTGGGATCTGGATCCCATGGGATGATAGGCACAGAGACCAGCGACAGACCCGTCCACGTCTCTCCGGGCGAAGAGGGTATATAGTCGGCCGTCAGATCCAGAGAAGAGGCATTGCCCGATGAGTCATAGGCTACAAAAGTGACAAGGTTGGCGCCCGGCTCGAGCTCGATATCTTCAGCAACTACGGTCTCGTAACCCCAACACACTCCGCTGTAGCCCTTGTCGGTCCACCAGCATGTGAGCGTGACGCCCACATCATCCCACACACTCAGAGTGACGTCAGCCTTCTGGCAGTTGAAAGTAGCCTTGCCTTCATAGATGTCCCAGAACATGATCTCCGGCGGGCTCACGTCGGTGAACGCGACCTCGATGACATCCGAAGAGCTGTTGCCACTAGCATCCTCCGCCGTAACAGTTATGACGTTGCGGCCAGGCTTGAGGGGAACACCCCAGCAACTCCAGGTTCCATTCCAGGACCAGTCGCTGCCGCTGTCACCACGATCGCTTGTCCACTGAATGCTGATCATGTCCGAATTGTCGACTACTGTCCCGCGCAGATCCAAAGAAGCGTACTGAGATGTCCAAGTGCCTTCGGAAGTGGGATACGTGATCTCGATCTGTGGCGTGGTGTGGTCTGTGAACGTCACCAGCAGCACAGCCGTCCCAATCAGGCCAATGGAATCTGTTGCCGTAACCGTGATCTCGTTCTCGCCAACACAAAGGTCGACCTCATTGGCAGCCCAGTTGTTAGTCCCCTCACATTGGCCAGACGAAGCAGTGTTCAGGTTGGTCCAGGCCACATTGACGATGCCCGTGTTGTCCGAGGCCACTCCGGTGATGCTTATCTTTGAAGCCGTGACCTCAACAGCACCGTTGACAGCCGCAGGCGAGGTAATGATCACTGTGGGGGGTTCAACGTCCTTGGTCACAGTCACTGAATCTGTCGCGGAGTTGCCTGCCATATCTACAGTGGTCACGGTAATGGCGTTCACTCCGTCGGCTAGAGGGATACCCGCCGCAGACCAACTAGTCGTACCGACGCAAGTTCCACCGCCTCCGCGGCTGTTGGTCCACGTCACACTGGAAATGCCTGTGTCGTCGGAGGCTTCACCACCGATAGTGACCCTGCTGAGCCGCGTTGAAAACGTTGGGCTGACCGTGGGAAGGGTGATCGCCACCCTTGGCGGTGTGGTGTCGGACACCGCAGACTTGACGACTCCGGGCGGTCGATAGCGGATCTGATTGCGCCTGTTGGGTGCGGCTTTGGTAGATGGCAACAGCACAAACGCCATCAGGATGACAGCAAGGGCTTTCCTGGTGAGCATGTTTGTTTCTCCTCGTTGTGGTGTGATCTGGGCTATGGCGCTGGCAGGATCAGAATGCAACCCTGTGATCTCACCCTCCCGGAGCACGACTGCAATCGTAATATACTCGTGCAGAGCCTGCTCGTCAAGCACAAATCACGAGTGCGAGACAGCTGGATGGGAGGCCGGGTTCCGGATGTTGGGACAACCATCAACTGCGCTGCCTTACGGCCTCGTAGAGAACAACGCTGGCGGCGACCGCAATGTTGAGGGAGTTGATCCGCCCTTGCATGGGGATTCGCACTACTTCATCGGCAAGCTCGCGGACGGTATCGGATATACCTACGTGCTCGTTGCCTACGATGATAAGCGTGGGGGCGGTCAGATCGGTGCCGGTGTAGTCCGTGCTGCTGTTGGCGGAGGTGGCCAAGACCCTCAGGCCGCGCTTCCGCGCTTCTTCGATGACTCGCCGGACATCGCCCTGAATCGAGATCGGCACCGTGAATACCGCGCCGCGTGATCCACGAACGACGCGGCGGCCGAACGGATCGACCGTATCCGCCGCAAGCACCACTCCCGTGACGCCAGCGGCATCCGTCGAGCGCAGAAGCATGCCCAGGTTATCAGCGTTCTCACCGTGCTCGACCATCAGCACGAGCTGGCGATCTCCAGAGAGCGCATCATCCAGCGAGGCAACTCTTCTCTCGACGATGGCCAGGCACTCCGGCGTCGGCTTTGCCTCGAGCACCTTCGCCAGCAGGCCCTCCGTCGAGCACTGCACGCTGACGCCGGCTGTGAGCGCCCGGTTGACGAGAGACTCGGACTCCGGCGAGGCCGCGAACCGATCCGAAATCAGCAGGTTCGTTACCCACCCGCCGTAGTCGAACGCCCGCGTCGCCAACTCAAGCCCCTCAGCGATGAAGAAACCTCGCTTGCGGCGGCCTTGATCGGTGACGAGCTCGCTCAGCAAAGTGATGGCTGGGTCTTTCTGTCCGGTGACTCTTGGTAATCGGCTGTCTGGCATGTGTAAGTGATAGCTGATTACGCGGGCGCGTGTCAAGTCAGGCACGTGTGCCCAAACGAAGCGAGCAGTCAATAATATACGCTTACTCGCCTCACTTGTCGCCTGCTCGTCACCACGTTTGCAGGTAACCATACGTGGGTATCAAACGGGTGACTAGGGTTCTCCGGGAAGTAAGCGGCCCGAAGGGATCTCTCGCTAACTCAGTATCTGCTAGGAGGTAGGAAAATGCGAGCTCTGCTTCTTATCCTCGCACTGACGCTTTTGGGAGTCGTGGCAGCGATGGCAGCCGACTACTGCCCTCCCACAACGACGACCACCGTTCAGCCCGGCGTGTGCCCACCCGTAGCCACATGCCCTCCGGCGACCTGTCCGCCAACAGCCACAGCCGAGCAAGTGGCGCTGATCTGCCTGGCAAACAGCATCGGTGTGCCGCCCGACCAGGTTCAGCAGCTCATGGCTCAAGGAATGACACCAGCCGATGTCTGGGTAGCCTACACGCTGTCGGGGCGGGCGGGTATACCCGTTACGGACGTCGTAACCAGTTGGCAGCAGACAAAGAGCTGGTCGCAGACCGCAAGCAAGTACAACGTGACAATGGCGGATCTCGGCTACCCGCTCGCCACAGGGTCGTCCGACAACTTCAACACCATGTTCATCGCGCAGTACTATGGCCTGCCGCCGTCGACAGTTACGCAGCTAAGGCAGCAAGGCTACTCCTGGAACGATGTATTCATGATTGCCAATGCTGCGGGCCGCACCGGCCAGTCGGTTTCCCAGATCACTACTTGGCGAGCCCAGGGCAAGACCTGGAATGACATCGCCGTCGCGACAAACGTGACGCTGGACAACCTCGTGTGCCCCTATCAGCAACGAGTAATCGTGACTCGGGCGACCATGGGGGCCGGGCCGCCCTGCCAGATGGTGATCTACACCACGGGCGGCAATGCTCTTCTCACGGAGGACTTGGCCAACAGGTACTACCTGCAGGGTTACGACTGGATGGATGTCGCGATCGCGGCAAACGTGTCGAGAACCGCCAATGTGCCGATTGACTGGCTGCTGGACAGAATAAAGAATGGGGCAATGTGGCCGGACATCCTCGCGAAGTACAATGTCCCGCCGGAGATAGCCTACAACTTGACGAACTATCCGTTCGCACAGCACTCGATCTACTCCGACAGCGTAGAGTGCGCCAGACTGCAGGCGATTCAGAAATGGCAGCAGCCGTGCGAGAAGACGACGATGGATTACCCCGTTATGGCCGGGCGCATGTGGACGACTTCCTCGTTCTACAACCAGCCGAACTGGTAGCGAGATCGATGCAAGTGCCCGGGCGATGGAGGTGAAGGTCGTTGGGGCCGGGGGGCGGAGAGTTCCCCGGCCTTTTATCACGAGGCCTTGATCACAAGAAACGTCCAGCCGAATACCGCGCAGGCGGCGGCAGCCAGCACGCCCGAATCGTTGAAGGCAAATGCGAATACCACTGCAACGATGCAACCCGCAAGGGCTGCTTTCTCGCCGACAACAAGCGCCACGTTGTCCGAACGATGGAGTTTCCGCCAGTAGATAAGAGCCGAAGCCAATACACTCAGACC
This sequence comes from uncultured bacterium, assembly GCA_964523735.1. Taxonomy (GTDB): domain Bacteria; phylum Armatimonadota; class UBA5829; order UBA5829; family UBA5829; genus CAZFYZ01. Next base: position 13,036 of record CAZFYZ010000091.1, read on the forward strand.
CAGAAGCTTGCTCCAGACGCTGGTTGAGACAAGCATTAGATTGAGCGCTGCCTTGCGCTGAGCCACCTGCCACAGAGCCATGGCATCTCCGCCGGTCAGAAGACCAGCGGCCCGGCCGACGTGCGACTGATCCCCTCCGCCCCGCATCGCATCCAAGCCGAAAGCAGCGATGACGCCAAACACTGCAAGCGCGATGATCATCGGCACGGATCGCGCGTTGAGCCGCCATCCGCGAAGCACAAGCAAAGTCACCGCAGCGGCGGCAACCATTGCTCCTGATCCGCCAAGCTCCGCGCCGAACGTGGGCAGAGCCATGACAACGAACACCAGAACGAAGACAAGAGGAACCAGCAGAGCCGCGATCCTGCCTATTGGCTTGACCCGGGGTACGCACACACCTGAAGCGATGATGGTGGCGCCGATGAGAGTGCCCATCAGTTCGTTGCCGATGCCATAGTACCGAGCGCCTTCGACAAGGCTGTATCCGGCGATCGACGATGAGATCAGCGGCGCGCCTCGCGCAAGATCAACAAGAACGGTCCCCACGATGGCGACACACAGCCAGGCCAAAGCGCGCATAGGAGAACGCAGAACTACGGCGCTCGATAGCAGAATGAGCAATACGAGCGCAATCAGCACGGCGACCGAACCAGCCAAACCGCCGGTATAAAGCGCGGGCAGGTAGAGCATGGCAAGAGGCAAGGTCGCCGGGATCAGAGCACACCAGGAGGCGACAGCTCTTAGACGAGGCAGTGTCGCGAGCAGAAGCACCACCGTCACCAGCACGACTATGACAGACTGCGCAACGCCCGACCCCCGCATCGCGATCTGTCTCTGTCCTTGCCTGCTTGCGTCCAGGTTCAGCTTTAGCAGAGCTGCAAGGGGGTCTAGGTGGGGCAAAGTCGAGGCTGGCCTGCCGACCATTTCGGCGGGCTGAGCAGCGTGCAAAATGCGCAGGACCGTCGGCGCGACATCGCAGTTCGTTACAAGGCCCGGCCGGCGGGTAGACGGAGAGGCAAGCAGCCCCCCACGGAATCCAGGCCCGCGCACGAAGATCGGTGTCAGCCGTTCCTCTTCGATCTCGCTGTAGGTCCTGCTTCCCGGCGACAGCAGGATCAGAGTGTCACGGTCGAAGTTGAGCCGGGTCGCCAGTGTTCCGATGAAATTATCAAGCCGGACGGCCGCCTCGTGCCTCAGCCTGGCGGCGCGAGCCTCCGTGCAGTAATGACAGTAGAGGTCAGCCCGGCAAGTGTCTCCGAAGTCAACGACCACTAGACGCCGCCACGGAAGTGCGCGATCGATCTCGCGCAGGTAGCTATCAATATCCGCCCGGACGCCATAGGGAGCAGCAGTATCGGACTCCAGCAGAGAAGCCGAGTCAACGCACCCTGAGTCGACCGAGCCGGACTCGTCCATGGCGATCGCGACTGCTTCGGCGTTGTGACTGCCGGGCAGGCTGGAATTTCCAACCACGGCTGTCTTGATCCCTGCCTTATGCAGCGCCTCGCCGAGTGCGCCCGGTCTCGCGCGGTAGGCGGCCTCGGCGTTCTGGCGTTGGATAAGAACGACCTCTGTATGGACTATCTCGGCGCTGCCCACAGAGCGGCCAGATCGAAGTTCATAGAGAGCCTTTGCGGTGGAGCCATCCACAGTGCTCTCCGCCCCGTAGGCTCGACTGATCTCCGCGCCGCCCGAGGCCAGTGCGCCAGCCCCGACCGTGAGGCATCCCGCTTCCATTCCAGTAGTTGCGGGCTCAGTCAGCTTGCCCGGCTTGCCGGTGCGAACGTTCATGAGTCCGCCTGAGCCTTTCAGCAGCAAGTGTCGGAGGTGTGGAAGCTTGGAATCTGCCAGGTCACGAATACTCACGTTGCCGGCCACAACCATCACGACGCGTCCGGGCCTCTCGGCGGCCTGGCATGCAGCCACTGCGATAGTCGTGAGCAGCGTTAGTGTGATCCAGAACCGAGAGGTTAGCATGTGTCTATTGTAGAGTGTTGGGCGTGTTCAGGCAAATGCCTATGCGTGCAGGCTGCGCCACAAGGCAATTGAGGGTAAGTGTAGCGCGGTAAGTCAGTATCTCTGAGGAGGCAATGGAGCATGGTACCGGAAGTCAAGATCTGCAACGTGAACGAGTGCTTCTACAACTCAGACGGCATGTGCTGCGCGCACGCGATCACCGTCGGCAGCGAACAGCCGATCTGCGAGACCTATATGAATGCCATGTCACATACGGATAGGTGCGGGCAGAGCGAGGTCGGCGCATGTCACGTCAGCAGGTGCGCGTATAACGACGGCATGTTCTGTCACGCATGCAACGATATCGAAGTGGTTAAGTCCGGCGACACGGCCCTCTGTGCCACGTTTAGGCCAAGGTGATGACTTTGGGCCAAGGCCGAAGGCTAATGTGGGTAACATGTGGCTGTTATGGCTACCCAGCTCATAGTCAATGCTGACGACTTCGGATGGTGCTCTGAAGTCAACGCCGCAGTCGCACGGGCACACCGAGAGGGGATACTCACCAGCGCCAGCCTGATGGTCGGCGAGAGTGCAACACGCGAGGCAGTCGAGATCGCAA
>CAZFYZ010000092.1:0-15608 GCA_964523735.1 uncultured bacterium
GAACAACATTTAACCAAAACATCCCGCCAGTACGGAGTACTTTTCACCCCCTGAAGCGACTTGTAATTATGGAGGGCAAACATCTGTTCGCACCCTGTCCCCCTCCCTTCCCTTCAGCGTAATCAAGCCATTCATCGGTTCAGTGGTTCAGAACCCACCCACTTCCAAATGAAAGGAGTCTTCCATGCCTTCTCCCTTCCCTTCTTTCGCGCTTTCGCCCCTTCGCGCTTTCGCGATTAAGCTCCCTTCAGCGTCTCAGCGATTCGAAACAGCTCTTTCAACCTTCCCTTTCTGGCTTTCTGTCTTTCGGCTTTCGCGATTATGTCCCTTCTGAAAGGAGCTTTCCCAAGTAGTCTTTCTGGCTTTCTGTCTTTCGGGGTTTCGCGATTATGTCCCTTCCCTTCCAGCCCCACAAAATCGCAAGTCGCCAGACGAACTCCCTCCCAAGCTCAAGCCGAGCACGAGTTCGTTCCACCAAGAGGAGCCTTCCGTGCCGTCCGCTTATTTCGTGTTTTCTCCCTTTCGTGCTTTCGTGATTAGTTCCCTTCCGGCAAGGCCTTCACTGCGCTCCCAGCATAATTACGGGTTGACAACCGCACCTGGGCATGTTACAAAGCATGTAGGAGACCGGCGACGTCGCCGCTTCCTCGCCTGTTTGAGAGAGAAAGGACCTACCAACCGTAATGCCTTACAGTAAGAAGCCCCTCCTCACAATGCTCACAATAAGCCTGATGGCTGCCTTCGTGCTGGCGATAGCGCTGCTGGCGCCGGTTCACGCCGCCACAGTCTGGAACTTCGCCGACGACTTCTCCACGACCCAGAACCCCAACGGCGCCTGGAGCTACGGCTGGGTAAGCAGCCTGGGCGGGAGCATGGGCCTCTACAACCAGATCAACCGCCTCTCGACTGGCGTGCCCGAGTGGCGCTACGGCACCGACGACGCGCTTCCGCACGGCATGCTCTGCAAGAACATAACGGGAGCCGTGGTGCCGGACAACTACTCGAGCCAATACTGGGAAGCTGGAATGGCTGGGCTGCACCCAGGCAGCGGAGGGGACATCGCGACTGCCCGGTGGACAGCATCTTCGACAGTGCTGGTTACTGTGTCGGCTGTTTTCTCAGGACTGTCGTGGGCCGGCGGGGGTACAACAACCGACGTGCACGTATTGAGGAATGGCGTAAGCCTGTTTGACGGCACAGTCGACGGGTTCGTGGGACGCGCGGCGCAAGGCTACTCGGATGCCTTTGGCCCGTCCCCAACACAGAGCTTCAGCACCACAATGACAGTCACTGCCGGCGACACCCTCGACTTCTGCGTTGGCTTCGGGAATGGGTCTTATGCACACGACATAACCGGTCTCGCGGCAACCGTCTCCGCCCGCGACGACGTCGGTCTGCTGACCGGCACTGTGAGGTCTTCCCTGCCCGGTAACCCCGTTCTTCCCGGCGCGATAGTGAAGCTGGCAGATGGGTCTGCGTCGGTTTCAGCGGGCGCTGATGGCAAGTACTCTCTGCTTCTGCCTTTGGGTGCTCAGCAGGTACAGGTAACCTACCCCGGCCTGCGCGAAGCCACCGCGCAGATGGAGATAACCGGCGGCACCACCGTCGTCCGTGATTTCACCCTAACGCCCGATTATGGGCCGGTCTACTTCGTGAGCCCGACTGGCGACGACAGCGCCGACGGCCGCTCTCCCTCAACAGCCTGGAGGAGCATTTCCAACGGCGATGCGAGCGGCGTAGTAGCGCCCGGCGACACTGTGATAGTTGCCGAAGGCAGCTACCCTCAGTCCGACTACCGCGGGGTACAGCTGAGCCTCTCCGGGCAGCCCGACCTGCCAATAACATACAAGGCCGTGGGCCACGTGGTTATCGACCAGACCGGCATTGCTAAGCCGACCTCGACTTCGTATGGCTTCCTGATCTCGGGACACCACGTTGTGATCGACGGCTTCGAGATCATGGGCAGCCAGTGGGGAATCTGCCTCGACTCCGGCAGCCACGACAATGTGATCGCAGGCTGCACCATTCATGGTCTGCAGCCAGGCGACCCGGCAAGCTCCGAACTGGCAGGCCAATGCGGAGGAGTCTACATAAGCTCGTCCTCAGGCAACCTCATCCACCACAACCTGATCTACAACGTGGGTGCGCCCGGCGGGCCTGCGGCGGCGTGTGTAATGATAGGCGGACCAAGCACCGGCAACAGTATATACAACAACACTCTCGCCAACGCCTGGGCAGGCGTGCACGCCTGGGACAACGCGGGCAATAATAGCGCGCTGGACATACGCAACAACATTGTTACCGGCATGCGCGACCACGGCATCGACTTCGGCCAGTCCACCGGCTGCATTGGATCTTACAACCTGTTCTTCGCGAATGCGCTGGACTACGGCGAGGGTGCAGCGCCGGGCGAGGGCGACCTGATCGCCGATCCGCTCTTCACCGCCGGGTATTCGCTTCAGGCCAACTCCCCGGCTATAGACGCCGGCGTGAGCGTGGGACTGCCGTTCCTTGGGACCGCCCCTGACATAGGAGCATTCGAGTACGTAAACCAGACCGCGTCGAAGATCGGTTACACCAGGATGCTCGCTGATGGACAGCCGGTTCATCTGTTCGAGGCAAAGGCGGTCACCGCCGCCAGCCTGACCTTCTCCGACGGAAGCTTCTACATCGAAGAACCCGACCGAGCCAGCGGGATTAGAGTATTGCCAATGCAGGGCCTTCCGCCGGTCGCGCTCGGCGACAGGGTCACCCTGCGCGGGAACGTGGCAACCGAGGCAAGCGGCGAGCGAGTGATCAACGCTTACGCCATCGACAGCCAGTCTACAGGAACACCGCTCAAGCCCCTCGGGCTCACCGGCAAGGCAGTGGCCGCCAAGGCCGGGCTGAACCCGCGCGGACTGCTCGTTAGAACGAGCGGCTGGGTCACCTACTCCGCGCCCGACGGAAGCTACGCCTACGTCGATGACGGCAGCGGGGCTCAGGATGGCAGCGGCCGCGTTGGCGTTCGCGTTGCGATCTCCGGGCTCGTCATGCAGCCTCTGACTGCTCCTGTCAGAGATCAGTTTGTGCTGGTGACGGGCGTCCTCGGCGCATTCAAGGATGGGAGCACGACGGGCCCACTCCTGCGACCGCGCGTTGCCTCCGATCTTGAGATACTGCCGGTCCTGCCCAGCGAGACCACCAAACGACAGCACTGGGCCGATGACAACCTCTCGGAAAGCGCGGCCGCCCCTCCGTTCTCGTTCACCTACAACGGGCAGCCGTCGTCCGAGCTGCTGGCCTCGTGGGACCGGACGTACTCCGAAAGTCGATTGGACGACAAGGGCACGCAGCGGACAATGACATACACCGACCCGGCCACCGGCCTGGAGGTCAAGTGCGTGTCGGTCGAGTACGACGCCTACCCCACCCTCGAGTGGACCGTCTACCTGACCAATACAGGCTCAGCCGACACGCCGATCATCGAGAACCTGCAGGCACTCGATGCCAACCTGAGCATTGGGGTCACTGATTCCGTTCTGCATTACAACATTGGCTCGCTCGCTCAGCAGAACGACTATCAGCCTTTGGATGCCTCGCTCGCGAATGGCGCTTCAGTCAAGCTGGGCGCGTCAGGTGGCAGGCCCAGTGAGTCCTACCTACCTTACGTCAACATCGAGGCGGAGGGCTCAGGAGCCATACTGGCCATCGGTTGGCCTGGCCAGTGGGCCGCGCAATTTACCGGCAGGCCCAACGGCGCGGTTGGGATAACTGCGGGGCAGGAGCTTACGAGCTTCAAGCTGCACCCGGGAGAGGAGGTTCGCACGCCTCTGATCGCCCTGCAATTCTACAACGGCGACCGGGCGCGCTCGCAGAACGTTTGGCGGCGGTGGATGCTGGACCACAACGTGCCCAGGCCGGGCGGAGAGCCCATCCCACCGAGACTCTCGACAATGACCTGGTTCTCGACTCCCTCCTACGGGATCAGCAACACCGCGACGGAGCTCTACTTTATGAACCGGCTGATCTCGGCCGGGATCTATCCAGATGTCTGGTGGGTCGATGCCGGCTGGTATCAGTGCCCCGGCGACTGGGTCAACACTGGCACTTGGGAGATCGATTACAGCAGATACCCTAACGGCCTTGTCGAGGTGTTCGATCAAGGCCACACATACGGAATGCGAAGCATGGTCTGGTTCGAGCCCGAGCGAGTGACACCGGGATCGTGGCTCGCAACCGAGCATCAGAGCTGGCTCTTGGGCAGCCCGGGGGGATGGCAGCTGCTGGACCTGGGCAATGCCGATGCGTGGAACTGGGTCGTGAATCACATCGACGGCATGATGGCCTCCCAGCATATCGACGATTACCGGCAGGACTTCAACATATCGCCGCTGCCCTATTGGCAGAGCAGGGACGCTGCGGATCGGCGGGGGATCACCGAAATCAAATACGTGATGGGTTACCTGGCATTCTGGGACGAACTCCGGGCAAGGCACCCGGGCATGCTGATCGATTCCTGCGCATCCGGCGGACGGCGCAACGACCTCGAGACCCTGCGCCGGGCGGTACCGCTGTGGCGAACCGACTATACGTTCGAGCCGGTTGGCACGCAGGGGGTCACCTACGGGATCAGTCCGTGGATGCCCTACAACGGCACAGGCTTCCAGAGCACCGACACCTACACGTTCCGCAGCAATATGGCCCTGTCGTCGTGTTCATGCATCGACCTGAGCAATGCCAGCCTGGACATGGCGAAGCTGAAGACACTCTGCGATCAGTGGTCAACGATCATGCCCTACCGATTCGGCGACTACTACCCGCTGACGCCCTACAACCTCGCGGCCAATAGCTGGATGGCCTGGCAGTTCGACCTGCCGGTGGAGGGCAAGGGAGTGGTGCAGGCCTTCCGCAGAAGCTACTCGGCGACTGCGTCACTTCTGGTCAAGCTGAGCGGGTTGGACCCCAACGCCACCTACACCGTCACTAACATCGACGGCGGAAGCCCTCTCACGAAAACAGGCCAGTCTCTCATGCAGACAGGCCTCATGATCAATCCCGGCTACGCACCGGCAGCGGTTGTGGTGTTTTACGAGAGGAACTAGGTCCCCGCACCGGTTATCTGGAGCCTTGCGGGTCGGGGGCACGCTGCCCCCGACCCGCATCTCGTGAACCGGATGCTGATGGAAGCAGACAGGGCTTCCTGGTGCTCGCCACTTTGTGCCAATCATCACAAATGCCTTGACCGCATTTCCTTGCGATGCTACCATGATGCATGATAGAATTGCTCGGCAGTCATGACCCCCTCTCCTCATCCTGAGCTCATGCTGAGCCAGTCGAAGTACGAAGGAGGGAGAGCGCTGGGGTGAGGTCGGAAACCTACTCCCTCTCCTCGCAGGAGAGGGTTGGGGTGAGGTTAACCACAGTGAGTTCAAGTCAAGTTTGCTGCGCGATGAGCGTGATGGATAAGCCCGGCGGGTCGGAGTTCAAGAAGCGGATCGTCGAGATCTGCGGCGAGGATGTGCTCCAGTGCTACCAGTGCGGCGAGTGCACCGCGGGATGCCCGGCGGCGTTCGCGATGGATATCGCGCCGAACCAGGTCCTGCGAATGGCCCAGCTCGGGCTCAAGGACGATGTCCTGACAAGCTCCGCGATCTGGCTATGCGCGGGCTGCGAGACCTGCGCCACCCGCTGTCCGAAAGGCGTCGCCCTCTCGAAGGTGATGGACGCCTGCCGGCAGATCGCAATTGCCGACGGGGTCAAGCCCAAGGAACCGAACGTGGTCAAGTTCCACGAGGAGTTCCTGCGGGGCGTGAGGATGTTCGGCCGCACCCACGAGCTCACCCTCACCGCCGCCTACAAGGCCCGCTCTCGCGACTTCTTCTCCGATGTGTTCCAGGGCATTCAGATGTTCCTGAAGGGGAAGCTGGGGATCATCCCAAGCCGGATCAGGGGTCGCAAAGAGGTGAAGGGGCTGTTCAAGAAGGGGCATTAGCTCGTACTCTGAGGGACCAAGGCCCTGTCATTTCGAGCGTAGCCGAGAAATCTGCTTTTGGGCACTTGTGCTGAGCCGAAGGTGGAAAAAGCAGATTTCTCATTGCATTCGAAATGACTTGTGAGGGACCGGCGAATAGACTCGCGAACACTGTTATTCCGAGCGTAGCCGAGAAATCTGCTTTTGGGTGGGTGATGGCACAACGCAAGCAGTTCTATGTCTACCTGATGGCAAGTAGATCGCGAACGCTGTATGTTGGAGTCACATCCGACCTTGCTGGACGGACTTACCAACACAAGCACAAGTTGCTTCCGGGCTTCACGAGCCACTACAACATAGACAGACTCGTCTACTTCGAGGTTCTGGACGACGCGCGGAGCGCCATCACCCGCGAAAAGCAGCTCAAGAAGTGGTCCCGCGCCAAGAAGGTCGCGTTGATCGAGAGCGTGAACGCGACATGGGCCGATCTGAGTGATGGTTGGTATTCGGACTGAGTTACGGTAACGGCGGAGTACGTGACTACAACGTCATTTCGAGCAGGCATGCAGCGTCATTTCGAGCGGCGCGAGAAATCTGCTTTTGGGGCCTTGTGCGGAGTCGAGAGGTGGGAAAAGCAGATTTCTCACTGCGTTCGAAATGACATGGTCCGGGCGCTTTCGCCTCATTCCGAGCGTGTCGAGGGACGCGCTTTCGCGATTAGGTTCTTGAGGTTACTTGAATGAAATACGCATACTTCCCAGGCTGCAGCCTGGAATCGACGGGTAAGGAGTTCGGCGAGTCGACGACGCTGGTCGCCGAGGCGCTGGGGATCGAGCTTGAGGAGATCCACGACTGGAACTGCTGTGGAGCAACCTCCGGGCATTCGCTCGACCACAGGCTGAGCGTCGCGCTGCCGGCCAGAACGCTCGGGCTTGCCGAGGCGATGGGCGCGGATGTCGTCGCCCCGTGTGCCGCGTGCTACAACCGGATGCGCTCCGCCGAGGTCGAACTGAAGTCGAACAAGACCTTGCGCGACGAGATCAACGCCGACCTCGAGAAGCCGTTCGAGGGCAAGATCACGGTCAAGTCCGCGCTCGAGGTCTTCACCGCGCCGAACGTGCTGGAGAAGATCGAGGCGAAGCTCTCGAACAAGCTCGAGGGGCTGAAGCCCGCGTGTTACTATGGCTGCCTCCTCCTGCGCCCGCCAAAGGTGCTCGGGTTCGACAACGCCGAGAACCCCGTCAGCATGGACCGGATGATGACCACCCTCGGCGCGGAGCCCGTTGACTGGCATTTCAAGAACGAGTGCTGCGGGGCGAGCTTTGGCATCGCAAAGAGCGAGATCGTGGTCAAACTGGTCGGGGACATCGTCTCCAACGCGAAGAAGCAGGGCGCGAACTGCATCGTGACCGCCTGCCCGCTGTGTATGACCAATCTCGAGATGCGCCAGGCCGCGGCGGGCAAGATCAGAGGCGAGGACCTCACGATGCCCGTGTTCTACTTCACCGAGCTTATCGGCCTCGCGCTCGAAGTTCCGGGCGTCAAGAAGTGCTTTGCGAGCCATCTTGTCGACGTGAACCCAGCGCTGGACGTGATTGGCAAGGTGCCGGTGGCGGTGGAGGCGTAGGAAGTGTCTGAGACCCTTGAGACCAGGATAGACGCCCTCGAGGCCGAAGTCAGGCGGCTGAAGGAGCTTGTGGAGCCGATCAAGATCGGCGATGTGAAGGGCAACGTAAGCGTCCAGATCACTGCGCCGAGCGCGAACCTGAGCTTATACGTGGGCGATGTCGACGGTGACACTACGGTCACTACCCATGGCTCGGTCAGCGGACTCGCGGTCAACGCGGGCGATCTCGAAGAGGACCTCGCGGTGGTCACATCTGGCGCGATGGAAAATGTCTCGATCAAGGCGGGCGATGTCCAGGGAGACGTGATCTGCAGGTCTGAGGCGGATGTGAAGGTGGAGAAGGATTAGCCGAGTATGTTTGCTCAAGGTTTCCTTATATTCGTCTTGTTGGTGCTCGCTCCACTAGCATCACGTGTGTGGATCGTGAGTAGTTGGTGGGACATCATGACGGGTTGCCTATCAGCCGTCGGTCTGATCCTATACAGCACTCTCAGTCCCAATGGCCGTGGCTTTCGACACACAAACAGATTTGTGCGGGTGCTAGAGATGGCCTGGTTCGTGGTCCTTTGGAGCAGCACTGTTAGTTCAAAAGCGTTGGCATCGGTGACTGGCATTGGTGAAAAGACCATCTTCCATCTGGGCGGACTGTTCTTGCTTGCCTACTTCGTCGTCGGCGTGATCCTGCTCAGACGCCAAGGGGCCTCGGCTTCTGGCTAGACGCGATGGTCGCGCACGTGACGTGCAGGACCATCGAGGACGTGTCATGAGGGCAGAGACCTTGAGCGGGTTCAAGTGGCAAAGGATACTGCTAGGCTGCCTGATGTTCGGGGCGCTGATGGGCGTCCGGCAGGAGTCTGACCAGGTCTGGTTGCGAACCGCGATAGCTTGCGTTGCCGGCGCGACCTCAGGCGCGACGCTGTGTTGGGGCTTCAGGATCGGAGGCGACCGCGCGGGAAGATTGATACCGAGGTCGCTGGTAATCCTGCTTGCTTTGGGCTGGGCCCTCTTGCTTGTCGCCGCTCCTGAGGGCTGGACGGACTGGCTGGTATTGCTGCCGGCAATGGTGGTCCTGCCTATGATGATGCTGCCTTACTTTGCCTTTGGGCGACCGAGCGGGTTCGCCAGAGACTCGGCGACATGGAAGGCGATCGGCAGCCTGGCGGTGTATGCCTTTGCGCTCGGTATCCGTGAGGCCGCTTGGAGTATCTTGTGGCTAAGGTCAGTCGCCGCAGTTGTTGCGACTGCCGTGCTTGTGGCAGCGATTGCTGTCTTGGCGCGCAACATCAAGCGCTTGGAGGCAGAGTCAGGCGAGGACGGGGACATGATGTCCCCCAGACACCGGTCCAACACGTGACGTGCAGGACCATCGAGGACAGGCGATGAGAGACAAAGGCTGGTGCTTGCCGACTGTTGTGGTCAATGCGGCAGGTGTCGTCATCGCTGGGGTTGCTCTTCACGCGGCAGCCCCCCGGCTTGCACTGTACTGGATTGTCTTGATGCAGGCTTTCGTGTTCGCGGCTGCGGTCTGTTTTGGTGGCGTGATGGCCAACCTGTGGGGGTCCAATGACCGGAGTAGGGCGTTGCTCGGGGTTTGCTTCAGTTGGACGGCAACAGGTCAAATCCTTGGATCCTGCGTTGGCCCTCTTCTTGGCGTGTGGGCGAGGATCGGGTGCATTCTGGGCGTGCCAGCAATCCTGATCGCGGCGGTAATGCTTCGCCGAGACTGGTTCCGCCGCGGAGAGATCGGCAAGACTGAAAACTGACGATTGGTAACTTACTATGCGAATTGGCGTTTTTGTTTGCTGGTGTGGGTCGAATATCGCGAAGACCGTGGATGTCGAGAAGGTCGCTGAGGCGGCGCGCGACATGCCGGGGGTCGTCTACGCGACCGACTACAAGTACATGTGCTCCGAGCCGGGGCAGAACATGGTGCAGGATGCGGTCAAGGAGCATAGGCTCGACCGGATCGTGATCGCGTCATGCTCACCGAGGCTCCACGAGCCCACCTTCCAGCGCTGCATCTCCGGCGCGGGGCTGAACTCGTATATGGTCGAAATGGCCAATATCCGCGAGCAGTGCTCCTGGGTCCACGAGCGCACGCCCGAGACGACGCAGCAGGCAATCGATCTGGTTCGGATGGCGGTTGCGAAGGTCGGCAAGAACGAGCCGCTCTCGCGCTCGAGCATGGGCCTCACGCGCAAGGCGCTGGTGATCGGCGGCGGAGTCGCGGGGATTCAGGCCGCGCTCGATATCGCCGATGCGGGCTACCCGGTGACTCTGGTCGAGCGCACGCCATCCATTGGCGGGCACATGGCCCAGTATGACAAGACATTCCCGACGCTCGACTGCGCGGCGTGCATCCTGACGCCGAAGATGGTCGACTGCGCGAGCCACCCGCTGATCGACATCTGGAGCTATTCCGAGGTCGAGGAGGTCAAGGGCTTCGTCGGCAACTTCGAGGTCACGATCCGCAAGCGCGCGAAGAGCGTGGACGAGGCCAAGTGCACCGGCTGTGGGCTCTGCCTGGAGAAATGCCCCGTTAAGGACATCCCGAGCGAGTTCGACGAGAGCACGGGCCTGCGGCGCGCGATCTACCGGCCGTTCCCGCAGGCGGTACCGAACAAGCCCGTCATCGACCGCGAGCACTGCCGGATGTTCCTCTCAGGCAAGTGCGGGGTCTGCCAGAAGATGTGCCCCACCGGCGCGATCGACTATGAGCAGCAGGACCAGCTCCTGACGGAGAAGTTCGGCGCGATCGTGGTCGCGACCGGGTTCGATCTTTACAAGAACGAAGACGCGATGGCGAACCTCGGCTATGGCAAGTATGAGGATGTGATCTCCGCCGTGCAGTTCGAGCGGATCATGAACGCCTCCGGCCCGACTGACGGCAAGATCATTCGCCCGTCTGATGGCAAGGTCCCGCAGTCGATAGTCTTTGTCTCCTGCGTGGGCAGCCGCGACGAGGAGCACGGGCATGCCTACTGCTCCAAAGTTTGCTGCATGTATAACGCCAAACAGGCACTCTTGACGAAAGACAAGCTGCACGACGTCGAGACTTACGTATTCTACATGGACATCCGCGCGAACGGTAAGGGCTATGAGGAGTTCGTGCGGCGGACCATCGAGGAGTATGGCGCGAATTATGTGCGGGGGCGAATCTCCCGGGTATACCCGGACGGCGACAAGCTCGTGGTCAAGGGCGCGGACACGCTCCTGGGTAAGCCGGTCGAGGTGCGCGCCGATCTCGTGGTCCTCGCGACCGCGATGCAGCCGCAGCACGACGCCAAAGACCTGAGCCGGAAACTGGGGATTTCCACCGACCAGTATAACTGGTTCTCGGAGGCTCACCCCAAGCTCAAGCCGGTTGAGGTGCTGACCGATGGCATCTACCTTGCAGGCGCGTGCCAGTATCCGAAGGACATTCCGGACACGGTCGCACAGGCAAGCGGCGCAGCGTCGAAAGCCATCGGCCTCTTCAGCAAAGAAGCGATCCTGTCCGAGCCGATGATTGCCTATATCAACGAGGACTCGTGCGTGGGCTGCGGTCTCTGCACCGAGGTCTGCCCGTTCACGGCGATCGAGCTTGTGGAGGTCGTGGACCGCGAGAAGTCGACGCGTGAGAACCAGGTGATGAAGAGCGTCGCCCGCGTCAACGAAGGCGTCTGCAAGGGCTGCGGGACCTGCTCCGCCGCCTGCCGCTCCGGTTCTGCGAGGCTCAGAGGCTTCGAGGGCAAGCAGATCCTCGCGGAGATCGACGCGCTGGCGGATATGGTGAAGGGAAGGAAGTAAGGCGGAGCTGCTCTTAAGGCACGGGAGTGTGACGATGGATCGTCTCTGGCTGTTCGCGATCGTGGTGGGGGTTTTGGCGATCTGGTTTGCGCTGAAGATCGCCCGCGAAGCGCGAAAGGCCGTGGAGCGAGAAAGGGAACGGACCGGCCGAAGCGAGGATGATGTTGCCGGATCGTGGCTCGGGACAGCATTTGGCCACTGGGGAACGATCGCTGCCGCATTCGGCGGGCTGAAGTACATATACAGAGAGTGGAAGACGGCGCCGCCGGGCAGCCTGGAGCGATTCGGCTGGGGCAGTCTGTTGGTGCTGATCATCGCCCTTGCGCTGTTTGTGCTGCTCAAGATGATTGACCGGAAGCTGAATGGGTCTGTCGAATTGCCCGACAGAGAAAGCGTGGATTCGAGTGTCGAGACTTAAGTCTGCATTGGTTGTCGTCCTTGCGGCGCTGTCACTGCCGGTGTTGGCGGAGGTAACGCCTATCCCCTGCGCCGTTGGCAACAAGTGGGAGTTTGACACGGTCAAGATCATCCGCGCCGAGGTCACGATGGGCGGGAAGCCGATGTCAGGCTTCAGGGACACAAGCTCGGGCTCGGCCGTGTATGAGGTCATCGGGTCGGACACCAAGAAGAGCCCAGTAGTGTTCGACTACAAGGAAGTCAGCAACACCTGGTCCACGCGCGGGGGCGAGCCGGACAACAATACATCCGAGTTGAAGATAACCAACGACGGGGGACTGCTGAAGATTCTCTCGAGCTACTCGGAGTCTTCAGGCGAGGATACGCCCGACAAGCAGACCTATGAGCCGCCGCTGGTCTACTTCATCAAGGACGCCATCAATGGCAAGTCCTGGGAAGTCGGCGATATGCGCGAGCGAGAGATCAGGAACATGATTTCTGCTCGGGGCGCGGGCAGAGAGACAGTCACTGTGCCGGCGGGCACGTTCAAGGACTGCCTGAAGGTGATCTACTCGGGTGAGCAGATTACCGGCACGATGGAGATGTGGGACAAGACGTTCACGGTTACCGGTGGCAAGAGCCGGGGTGTATACTGGATAGCGGACGGGGTTGGCGTGGTCAAGGAGCTTGAAGTCGCGACTACAATAGCCGAGACTCCCGGGCCGGTGCCAGACCTTAAGGTGGTCGTCGAGGCCGCCTCCTGCACCGTCAGTGAACTCAAGCCGGGATACGTAGTGAAGAAGTAGCGGATAGTCGATAGCCGATAGCGGATGGACGATGGCTATCCGCTATTCACCATCCGTCATCGACGAGGTTTACATGGCTGAAGAAACAGCAGTATTGGAAGAGAAGACGCAGGTAGCACCGGAGAAAGTCGAGGAAGCGGCCGCGCCGACTGAGTGGCAGCCAACGATCCTTGGGATTCTGTGCAACTGGTGCAGCTACGCCGGGGCGGACCTGGCAGGCAGTGCAAGACTGCAATACCCGGAGACCCTGCGCATCGTACGCGTGCCGTGCTCAGGTCGCGTTGACCCGATGTTCGTGCTGAAGGGGTTCCAGAAGGGCTTCGACGGGGTGATGGTGCTTGGGTGCCACCCGGGAGACTGCCACTACGCTAAGGGCAACTACTATGCCCGCCGCCGGATCGCGCTCGTACAGGATCTCCTGAAAACGCTTGGAATTCCTGAGGAACGGTTCCACTTCGAGTGGGTATCGGCCTCCGAGGGCGGCCGGTTCGCAGAGCTGATAACCGAGTTCACCGAGCAGGTCAAGAAGCAGGGGCCGTTCAAAGGCGTTGGGCCTGCGGATAGTTGATAGCGGATAGCAGATAGCCGAGAGAGAAACAGCATGTCTGATGTAGAAAACAAGATTCGTGAGGAAGCAAAGAAGGCGCTGGAGAGCGGGGCGGCGTCGGTTGTGATCGGCTGGGGCGCCGGGAGCGTGCCGTTCAAGACCACACCGGTCTTCATCGAGAAGCCGGACGACGTCGAGAAGCTGGTTTGGAACCCGGCCTGCGTGAACAACCTGGCGGTTTATCTGCCGAGGATGGCCAAGGACCGCAAGGTCGGCATTATCGCCAAGCCGTGCGATATACGCTCGATCATCGCCCTCATCCAGGAGCGGCAGGTCAAGCGCGAGAACCTGTTCATCATCGGCCTCGGGTGCGCGGGAGTGGCGGACGCGTTCAACCTGGACACGCAGGACTTCCACCTGCAGGATGTTACGGCGCTCGAGTGGGTCGCGGACGGGCTCAAGGTCACCACGACCTCCGGCGAGTACACCCTCGAATGTTCGGATTGCCTGCGCGATATGTGCATCACCTGCACCAAGCGCGAGCCGGCGCTCTTCGATGTCAAACTCGGGGAGGCCGTGCAGCCGAAAGAAGCCGAGGCCTGCGCCCTGCCTGAGCTGCCGGAGGATCGACAGAAGTATTGGAGCGAGCAGTTCTCGCGATGTATCAGGTGCTATGCGTGCCGACAGGTGTGTCCGAACTGCTACTGCGAGGCATGCTTCGCGGATCGCATCGAGCCCAAGTGGACGGCCAAGAAGGCCACTCCCGAAGAGGCATGGATGTTCCATGCCACCCGCGCGATGCACCTCGCGGGGCGCTGCATCCAGTGCGGCGAGTGCGAAAGGGTCTGTCCGGTGGATATCCCTGTCGCCCAACTCGCGCGCGAGATGTCGGCGATCGTCAAAGACAAGTATGGTTACGAAGCCGGTGACCCGGACGAAGAGTCACCCCTCCTCGGCACCTACCGAGAGGGCGACATCGATCCGGCCCACCACGTAGAATAGCTGCAACGGCTCGGAAGGGAGTAATCGCGAAAACGCGAAAGTGCGAAGGCGCGAAGAGGTGTTTTCTGTTCTTCTTTTCGCGTTTTCGCCGTTTCGCGCTTTCGCGATTGAAAAGCGAGTAGAACATGAGCGACAAGGTATTGCTGAAAGATAGAGTGTCGGACTTCCTCAAGGCGCTTGAGGGCAAGTTCACGGTGGTTGCACCGGTCGAGCGTAAGGGCGCGCCGGCGGAGTTCAAGGAACTGTCGCCGGGCGACCAGCCCATACTCGACGGCAGCCAGATGATGCTGACGCCCAAGGACTACCTCCTTCCGCGTTACGAGGTGCTGATCAAGGTCTCCACCAAGCCCGGCGAGACCAAGGTCGAGTCGGTGATCCCCGAGGACAAGCCCCGGGTGATGCTCGGCGCCTGGCTGCCGGATGCTCAGGCGATCCAGGTCCTCGATCGGGTCTTCCTGGACAAGCAGTTCAAGGACCCGTATTACTCGGCTCGGCGCGAGTCCACGCTGCTTGTGGCGGTGATCCCAGCCGAGATGCGCTGGAGCTGGTTCTGCAGCTCTACCGACGATGTGGAAACCTGGAAGTCCTCCGTCGACGCGATTATGTATGACCTCGGCGACCGGTTCTACGTCGAAGTCACGTCCGACAAAGGCCAGGTCGTTGCCGATGCGGCATCGTCCGACCCGACCGACGACGAAACGGCTAAGAAGACCGCGCTGTGGGAGAAGTTCAAGACCCACAACGTACTGCCGTTTGCCGACGAGAAGCTCTACGAGCGCCTCGCGTGGGACAACCCGGTGTGGGACGAGATCTCGACCAAGTGCATCTCCTGTGGGATGTGCAGCTACATGTGCCCGAGCTGCTCGTGCTTTGATATGCAGGACGAGACCAGCGGCGCATGTGTGGAGCGCTACCGGTGCCGCGACACCTGCCAATTCGAGGACTTCACGCTGATGGGTCACGGCCACAACCCTCGCGCGCAGGGCGTTCCCCGCTCCCGCCAACGGCTGATGCACAAGTTCAAGTATCAGCACGAACAGTTCGGCGTGGTCGGCTGCACCGGCTGCGGCAGGTGCGTTGAGCTGTGCCCTGTAAACGTCGATATCCGCGACGTTCTGACCAGGGTCTGCTCAACGAAGGAGCCTGAGCCGGCGGCATAAGCCTATGATGGAGCGCTTTCTACTCACACATCCTTGGATTCCGGCGCTCGTCTGGGCGGCGCTATTCTGCGGCGACTACTATCTAACACTCGTGGGAGCTAAGCTGAGGAATGCTCAAACAGTCTTCACAATGGAGGGCAGTTACGAGCTGACCCCGCAGTACCAGAATGACATCGACAGCGCTAGGAAATTGAGTCCACGGTTTGCTACGTGGCTCATACTCGGCGCTGCGATGCTGCTGCTTCCGTTGGCCTTCAAAGGCAGTGTCGAGGACTGGCTCTGGCCTTACGGAATGCTCATCGGTGGCTTTGTGGTACCCCAGGTTGCA